>JAUXDH010000076.1 GCA_030618545.1 Chlorobiota bacterium | reverse complement strand
CGAGAACTTCCTTAGCGGGCTATGGCGTGACGGTGCGCTGGCAGGTGCTAAACCCGAACAAGCCTTTTTTGTAAAGGTAGGCCTCGGTGAAACCATGACCTCACTTGACATACTTAAAGGCATTATGAATATTGAAATAGGTATGGCAGCAGTACGCCCGGCCGAATTCATTATCCTGAAATTCTCACACAAACTTCAGGAATCCTAGTCATTAACTCATTTGAAAAAACATTAAAAATAAGAATATGGCAAACTACAAAACACCGGGAGTCTATATAGAAGAGATTTCCACACTGCCGGCTTCAATAGCTGCAGTGGAAACAGCCATACCCGCATTTATCGGGTACACGGAAACGGATGCGACCTCAACTCCCACCAGGATTTCTTCATTACTGGATTATGAGGAGTTATTTGGTGGTCCAAATAATGAAGATTTCGATGTTGTTCTTAACGACACCGTAAATACCAGTAATGAAGTAACTGACAGGAGTGTTGTTGTAAGCATGTCCACAGTTACCTTATTCAAAATGTACTACCAGTTGCAAATGTTTTACAGCAACGGGGGTGGCGATTGTTACATCGTTTCCATTGGTGATTATATCGGGGGCACAGTATCCCAATCTGATATGACCGATGGCATCGATGCCCTGGAACAGGTTGACGAGCCTACCCTGCTGGTATTCCCTGATGCCGTGTCCCTGGGCACTGTTGCAGAATATGGTCAGGTGATACAGGCCTCTCTTGTACATTGTAACAAATTGCAGGATCGATTTACCATCGCTGATATGTATGGAACAGATGCTACGGCGTTCCGCGGAGAATTAGGCACCGAGTACCTTAAGTATGGCGCGTCCTACTACCCTTTTCTGAACACCTCATTGAATTATGGATTTGATGAAGGCAGTGTTGATATTGACACACATAACCAGACAGGCGGCGGAACTATAACTTCGCTTGCCTTACAGACGCTCACCCAACTTTCTGCTGATGAGCCCAGCCTTTACCGAAGTATCCTTGCCGAAATCCGGAAACAATTTGTTGAACTCTCTCCCTGCGGTTCCGTTGCAGGAATCTATGCGCGTGTGGACAGGGAACGTGGTGTTTGGAAAGCTCCGGCAAATGTGGGTGTAAAATCAATTATCGGACCGGTAATAAAGATTACCCATGAGCAACAGGAGTCACTGAATGTTGACGCTTCAACAGGGAAGTCGATCAACGCGATCAGAACCTTTACAGGAAAAGGGACCCTTGTTTGGGGAGCACGAACACTTGCAGGAAATGATAACGAATGGCGTTATGTTCCTGTCAGGAGGCTGTACATTTTCATTGAAGAATCTGTAAAAAAAGCTACAGAATTCGTTGTCTTTGAACCTAATGATGCCAATACCTGGCTGAGAACCAAAACCATGATTGAGAACTTCCTCACTACCTTATGGAGAGATGGCGCCCTTGCCGGAGCCAAAACAGAAGATGCATTCTTCGTGAAAGTAGGGCTGGGAGAAACCATGACCTCACAGGATATACTCGACGGTCAGATGAATATCGAAATAGGTCTTGCAGCAGTTAGACCGGCCGAATTCATCATCCTGAAGTTCTCACACAAACTGCAGGAATCTTAAGAACATTAAATTGAATTAAAATAATCATCTAAAAAAATACAATTATGGCTACAACTTATCCAGTTAGTGTATTTCATTTTCAGGTAGAATGGGGTGGAACCAGGATCGGTTTTACAGAAGTAACCGGACTCACCGTAGAACTGCAAAACATAGACTATCGTGAAGGCAGTTCACTGGAATACCAGGTTACAAAAATGCCCGGTATCCCTCAGTATTCAAACATTACCCTGAAAAGGGGTATGTTCCGCAGCGACAATGAGTTCTACCAATGGCTCAATACGGTTAAAATGAACGACATCGAAAGACGTGATTTGACCATTTCTTTACTTAACGAGGAACATGAGCCTGTAGTAGTATGGAAGGTTAAAAGTACCTATCCATGTAAAGTTGATGGACCATCCCTTAACTCAACAAGTAATGAAGTGGCAGTGGAGTCTATAGAACTTTGCCATGAAGGGCTGACAATCGAATTCGCATAGCAGCAGGTTCAATCTTAAGATTTAAATAATGGCATTGTTCTATCCACCGGTAGGATTTCATTTCCTTGTTCGGTTTGAAGGCTTATTGCTGAAATACCCGGGCATTCCTGACATTGGTTTTCAATCGGTGTCAGGTATCAATGCTGAGATAGGAATCGAGGAGTACCATGAAGGCGGTGAAAACAGGTTCAAGCATAAATTGCCAAATCCTGTTACTTATCCTAATCTAGTTTTAAAACGAGGAATGCTCATCGGCTCTCAACTCATGCAATGGTATAAGGATTCAGTGGAGAATTATGCCTTTGATGCAAACGACATCACAGTAATCCTGCTGAATGGCTACCACATTCCTATCCAGGGATGGAATTTTATCAACGCCTACCCGGTAAAGTGGAATATTTCTGATTTCAATGCGGAAGAAGCTACCATTGTCATAGAAAGTATTGAATTCGCTTACCAGTATTTCAGGCGGCTGGATGTCACTTCATTGTTCTAAAACAAATCAAAATGATTGAAATAAGGGAGCTAGTAATCAGGGCGAATGTTGACGGTTCAGGAAGAGGTACACAGGAACGGCCTTCTTCCGGAGCATCAGATCAGGAAAGTAAAGACTGCTGTGCCGAAAACATCGACATGATGCTTAAAATTATTAAAGAGAAAAACGAACGTTAATGGGACTAACAGATCTGTTTGATGGATTGGCCGAAGTAGCAAAGTTGAAAATCTTCGCCTACACGGATGAGGGATTCGGCACGAAAACAGGTGAGGAATTTGAGGTCATGTATAACCCCAATACCTACAGCCAGAACTACAAATCGGTTTGGATAGAAGCTTCGGCTGAGGGTAGTTCCGCAGATGACCTGAAGTACCGCAGGCTGAAATCAGACAGCGTTGCATTTGAGTTTCTTTTTGATGGCACCGGGGTTTCAGGCAATGGTGATACTGCATTTAGTTTGACCTCAACACCAATAGAACCGGACTATGTGGAGAAACAGTTAGAGGATTTTCTCAAAATCACACAGGGACTGAACAGTTCAACACATGAGCCAAATTTTGTTCAACTGAGCTGGGGTAATTTTATTTTTCAGGGTGTAATGGAGAGTGCCAACATTACCTATAAATTATTTCATCCTTCAGGAGTACCCTTGAGAGCTACGATAAATGCTACATTCAAGCAAACTGTATCACAACCGGAACAGGCAGCCGCGGCCCGTCTGGAATCTCCCGATCTAACACATTTCCGACTTGTTGAAGAAGGAGAAACATTGCCATTAATCGCTAATAAGGTGTATGACGATCCTTCACTTTACCTGGAAATCGCCAGGGTAAATAACATCAATAATTTCAGAAAACTGAAAGTAGGGCAACAACTGGTGTTGCCACCGATAGATAAAAAAAATAATGGCTGATTCGAGAATCATACCCACACAGGCAGCAACCGACCTTGCCACCTTCACCATCCTGATAGATGGAGAGGAATTAAGTGGAGAGATTGGTGTCGATACCATTTATGTGGTTAAGTCAGTGAATAAGATACCGGCAGCACGGATCACCCTTTTTGACGGAAGCGTGGCAAGGGAGGATTTTGAAATCAGTTCCGGAGACGTTTTTTTGCCAGGCAAAGAGGTGGAAATCAAGGGAGGATACCATTCTGATGAAGACACTATTTTCAAAGGCATAATCATTAAACACAGTATTGAAGCCAAAAGAAACAAACCGTCACGCCTTATCATAGATTTGAAGGATGAATCGGTGAAAATGACCATTGGCAGAAAAAGCAAGTATTTTGAAGAGGTCTCCGACAGCGATGTGATGGAAGAGATCATCGGGGAATATGGATTAACTGCCGATGTGGAAAGTACCGATATTACACATGCAGAAATGGTACAGCATCATGCCACCGATTGGGATTTTCTTCTCTCAAGAGCAGATGTCAACGGAAAACTGGTATTTGTTGATGACGGAGAACTTACCGTCAAAGCGCCTGATCTTTCTGAAGATCCATTGGTTGAACTTGCATATGGAACTAATGTTTTTGATTTTGAAGCCGGGATGGATGCCCGTGATCAATACAGCGCTGTAAAGAGCAGTTCGTGGGATTTGGCCAACCAGGAAGTGGTGGAAGGCGAAGCCGATGAACCATCTATTACCGAACAAGGCAATTTCACAGTTACTGAACTTGCAGATGTTATTGGGTTGGAAGAGTTCAAGCTGCAGCATACCGGCAAAGTGGCAGACGATGAATTGAAGGCCTGGGCTGATGCACAATTGTTGAAAAGCCGGTTGTCGAAGATAAAAGGTAAGGTTAAGATCCAGGGATTTAGTGATATCAAACCCGGCAATGTAATTGAACTCGCCGGATTTGGAGAACGATTCAATGGTGTAGCTTTTGTCTCATCTATCGCCCACCAGGTATCCAGCCAGTCAAATTGGTTTACCGATATTGAATTTGGTTTGAATAAAGACTGGTTTATGAATCAGTATGACGATATTGAGGATAAACCCGCTGCGGGATTATTACCAGCGGTGCACAATTTGCAAATTGGTGTTGTGACAAACATCCATGAAGATCCTGATGGTGAAGAAAGAATCAGGGTCAGGTTACCCATCATCGACAGTGAAAATGATGGTGTTTGGGCCCGGCTCACAACGCTTGATGGCGGTGATTCCAGGGGGATGATTTTCAGGCCTGAAATTGACGATGAGGTTATCGTAGGCTTCCTGAATGGCGACCCGCGTGATCCAATAATCCTGGGATCAGTTTTCAGCAGTGCAAAACCTGCGCCGGTTGCCGCTGAAGAAGAGAACAACGAGAAAGGATTTGTAAGCAGAAGCGAGATGAAAGTCCTCTTTGACGATGACAAGGTGAGCATCACCATCGAGACTCCCAATGGGAATAAGATAGTATTGAGTGAAGATGAGGGATCTATCCTGGTTGAAGATGAAAATGGAAACAAGATGGAAATGACGTCGAGTGGAATCGACCTGGAAACATCCGGGGATATCAACATAAAAGCAGACGGCGACATGAATCTTGAAGGTACAAACGTCAACATCAAAGCATCGGCACAGCTAACGGCCGAAGGAAGCGCCGGAGCGGAATTATCCTCCAGCGGACAGGCAGTTGTGAAGGGGTCGATTGTGATGATTAATTAAGGAAGAAAGAAATATTGGAATGATGGAATAATTAAAATAGCATTTTCAGTTACCCCGACCTTTAGGTCGGGGATAACAATAAAAAAACAATTGAAAAACTAAACAAGATGCCACCAGCAGCAAGATTAACAGACATGCATACCTGCCCGATGCAAACTCCGGGAACGCCTCCGATACCCCATGTGGGTGGACCTATTATAGGTCCCGGTGAGCCTACTGTTTTGATTGCGGGAATGCCTGCTGCAAAAGTAGGTGATAACCTTATTTGCGTTGGTCCCCCTGACACCATTGTAGCGGGATCAGCAACTGTAATGATCGGCGGTTCTCCGGCAGCAAGGCTTGGAGATTCAACAGCTCATGGAGGAACAATAGTAGTGGGGGAACCAACAGTGATGATAGGATAAAAGACAATTATGGATACAGAAAATAATTCATTCTTAGGTCGTGGATGGTCGTTTCCTCCAACCTTTAAAACAGGGGAAAATAGCGTGGAGATGGTGGAAGATGAAGAAGACATCAAACAGAGCCTGAAGATATTGCTTTCGACCATCAAAGGTGAGCGGATCATGTTACCCGATTATGGTGCGAACGTGGAAGACTTGTTATTTGAGCCGCTGACGGTTTCTTTTGCCAAGCGGATGAGCGTAGACATTGAACGGGCTATCCTGTTTTATGAACCGCGCATTAAAACCGATGATGTCAGCTTCCGTCAGGATACTGATATCGGTTTGGTTGAACTGAAGATTGATTACACCATCATAGCTACCAATTCAAGAAGAAATATTGTTTATCCGTATTATAAAAACGAAGGCACAGATATCCCCCAACAGTGATAGAAAATGGCAGTCAATTGTGATAAAAAGAATCCTCTGCAGCGTGACGGCACCAGCCAGGAACAACGGACATTAAAGACCCTCTTGCCCGGCTATGTTTCAGTTGACGAACGCAGCATTGATGATCTAAGAGCGTTTGCTATAGAATATGCCAGTGAGATAAAGTTCTATCCTATTGACAATACAGTAGTTGATGATTGGGTTGATTTCTTCGATAAAAAACTGGATACGACCAGCCAGTTCAACTCCCCGCACTTTGTGCTTTTTATGGCATTCCTCAAGATCTTCAAATATGCACAGAATGAGATTAACCTGATTACCAAAAAGCATCTCGACTTTTATTACAGGGATGTACTTCATCTGGAAGAAAATGAAGCTGTGCCTGATCAGGTTTACCTGATATTCGAATTGGCCAGGCACGCCTCCTCTCATTTAATTGAGGAGGAAACCGGATTCAAAGCCGGCAAGGATGACCTGGGCAATAAGGTTGTTTACCGGCTCGAAGAAGAAACTTCGCTAAACAAAGCAACCGTTTCCGAACTAAAAGCTGTATTCCTCAATAAGGACGATATTTTCTCTGACCTTGCCCCCTATCCAAAAAACGATTACCGTTTGTATGAGTCAACACAAGCGAATTCTGAAGATGGAAAAGGCGAAGAACTTACCAATGAAGAGAAAAGCTGGAGGACATTTGGCGCCATCACTTTCCCAAATATTGCATCAGGAACAGATAGCGCTACAGTTGCTGACCGCGATCAGGCAGACATTGGATTCGCCTTTGCTTCACCCAACCTTTTCCTGGCGGAAGGTGAGCGTATAATTACCATTTACCTGAATTTTTCGAGCAACAGCAATCTCCTGCTTGACATTACCGACACCATGCTTTACGATGCTTTCCGGCTGAAATTCAGCGGAGAGGAAAAATGGATTGAACCCTTATGGCAAACCACCTACACTTCCACTGCAGGTGAGGTGGACAGCATCGTTGTTAAACGCATTCTTGATTTTTTAAACGGTGCAGAAACTGCTGAAGAAATTGCCGGTATTGAACCTGTTTCAGGCCCGGTTTATGATGATCCGACAAAAGGTTACGGCGATCAGCTCAAGGACTACGACATAGGCATAACAGTGGCCGCCAGAATAATAAATGTCAGAAACACTACCTATGGGGGCAGGTTTACTACCCTCGATCAGGTCCGTTCAATAAGATATGTTGGTGAAGATAAAATCAATGACCTGATCTTTAGTTTTGGCGACCCTATCCACAGCACAAAAGTTGATGTGGCCAACAACAGGATAATCATCAAGCGAACAATTACCCGTGACCAGGAAGCTATTGTAGCTTACAATAAAGAAATCCTTCTTGACCCATTCGACACTGAATGGCCGGTAGTAAAAGTGTTACTTAACACAAAAGGAATATCAAATCCCTACATTTACGAAAACCTGAAAGACCTTCAAATTTCCAGCGCTAATGTTGTAGTCGATGCACGGGAAATCAAAAACCTGATCATTCAGAATGACCGGTCAGTGCTGGATCCTGGCAAACCTTTCCAGCCATTTGGCAACCGTCCGATAGTTACCTCCAATTTCTTCATTGGCAGTTGGGAAGCCTTTCAGAAAGAACTCAACGACTTAAAGGTGAACATCAAATGGTTCGGACTGCCCGATGATGCTGCGGGATTTAGAGGTTATTATACAAATTATTATCCGGCTACACCTGCAAGAATTAATTCATCATTCAAAGCAAAGACAAGCATTCTGGATAAAAAGAACTGGGTGAGTGTTACACCCGACAGTAATTTATTCTTTGGTGAAGATGGTGAGGACCTTGTTGCGGACCGGATCCTTGCCTTTTCAAACACTGATCCGGTTGGTGAACCACCTGTTTCAGTGGTTGGGAACATTGAAAGAGATTACGAACTGGACACCTTCGATGAATATGACCAGAAGAGCTTAAAGGGTTTTCTCAAACTTTCTTTGGATGGAATGGATTTCGGTCATAAAGACTATCAGCTATCTTATACTAATGCCGTCTTGGTAGCTATCACAGCTACAGACGATCTGCCAAATTATACCGACAAACTTCCAAAAGAACCCTATACTCCGGAGATCGAGACACTCTCCCTCGATTATGTTTCAGCTATTGAAATCGATACAAAAGATGTGACCCCAGATGATTTTGATGACCGGGTGGATCAATTTTTCCATGTACATCCTATGGGTGTTGGAGAAATAAAAACAACCAAATCAAGCAATTATCTTTTCCCTCAATACAATAATGAAGGTGAGCTGTACATCGGCATCAAAGACCTGAAGCCTCCACAAAACCTGTCTGTCTTGTTTCAGATTGCTGAAGGCACCTCTGATCCCGATTTAATTCCACCGGATATCAATTGGGCCTATTTATCAAAAAATGAATGGGAGGATTTCAATGATGAAGACATTTTGACGGACTCCACCAAAGGATTGATCACAACAGGATTAATCACTTTTGATGTACCTTCAGATGCTTCCGGTGAAAATACCATCCTTACTGAGGATCTTTACTGGTTCAGGGCATCCGCCGAAAAAAATTCAAATGGTATCCCGCAATTGATAGACGTTAAATGCCAGGCAGCAAAAGTGGTGTTTGAAGACAACGGCAATGATCCGGAGTACCTGAGTAAACACCTGGCAGAAAAGACCATCTCAAAACTGGTTGTGGCCGATTCAGCAATAAAGAAAATAGAACAGCCTTTTACTTCATTTGGAGGAAAAGTAAAGGAAGTAAGTGATGATTTCTATACCAGGGTGAGTGAAAGATTAAGGCACAAAAACCGGGCAATCAGCATATGGGACTACGAGCGTATCATTCTGCAAAATTTCACTGAGGTTTACAAGGTAAAATGCCTGAACCATACCCGTTATCTTGGTATTTTTTCAAGCATCAACGAAGCTGCCCCAGGAAATGTAAGCCTGATCATCGTATCCAACATTCGAAATAAAAACGCGGTTGACCCTTTGAAACCAAGGACCAGTCTTGTTACACTCTATGATATCAACGACTACATCGGCAAGATCCAGTCGCCATACATTAACCTGCATGTTTACAACCCATTGTTTGAGGAGGTCAGGGTGAAGTTCAATGTGATGTTCCATACTGGATTTGATAAAGGAATTTACCAGGTTAAACTGGAAGAGGCCATCATCGAGTTCCTGTCACCGTGGGCCTTTGAAAAAGGATCTGATATTGTATTCGGAGGTAAGATACACAAGTCCGTTATTCTTCACTTTGTGGAAGAGCAGGAATATGTGGATTACCTTACCTGTTTCGAAATGTATCACATTGTTCCGGATGATCCTGATAACGATCCCAACAAGGATGTTGACGAAGCCGTAGCCAGCACCTCCGCATCTGTTCTTGGCTCCGCTTCATCGCATGGAATCACGGTGCTGGAAACAACCGGAGAATGCGATTGCCCCGATAATGAAATTAAAACTATTGAAATAGCATCAGCGGATGATTGCCCCTGCGATTAAAAATGAATTAAATGTCTGATTCAGTTACCATATCAAAGAAGAAGCCGGATTCGAACAGCCGGCACTATAATTTCCTTCGCGAGGTAGCCATTAAGTATATCGAGAGCCTGGCCGGTAAAATATGGACCGATTTTAATGCACACGATCCAGGCGTTAGTATACTTGAGGTGTTGAGTTATGCAATCACCGAACTGGGGTTCAGGGCCGATTATCCTATCAAAGACATCCTGGAACTCGATCCCGATGATCCAAATGCTCAGGACATCAAAAACTTTTTCACTGCCCGTGAAATCCTGCCTAATTACCCTGTTACACTGAACGATTATCGTAAACTGCTGATCGATATTGATATTTACGACGATACCAATTCAGCATGCGACCATGTTGGAGTAAAAAATGCATGGATCGAAAAGTCAACGGAAAATGAGATTCCTGTTTATGTCCATGAAAAAGACAGCTTGCTTGCGTATGAACCGGACCCCCTTTACATTTCCCCTGTTTTTGGAAGCACACAACCTCCACTCGAAATTGGAATCCTTTACGATATACTTCTCGAATTCGAAAAATGTGATGCCTATGGCGACCTGAATGAGAACTCCCTTACCAAAACGCTGATCATTGAAGAACACACACCTGACACCAACCTGAATGGACTCGCCATTACGGTTGCAGTTGAGTTTCCGCGTTGGGACAACACAGAGGTTGATTGGGAAGATAAGCTTAGTGTTAAATCTGAGATCATCAAAATAACGATCAAATTCGCTAATCACCCGAGCAATTACGACTTTACATACAAACTGGTAAACAATGTTGTTAAACTGGAAGGAACCGAAACAACTGCTTCTGATGTGGTTAATATTCCCGGCATCCAGGATATTGAAGACCAGATTAATGATTTCATTTATTATAGTGATGATAGTTTACTGGCTTATTACCTTCAAAAAATTGGCAAAATAGAAGAGATTATTGAGGCAGTAAAGGCAAAACTCCACGCCAATAGAAACCTCTGCGAAGACTTTTTCAAACTGAGCGCCTTAAAAGTTGAGAAGATTGCTGTTTGTGCCGATATCGAATTGGAACAGGATGCGGATATAGATGAAATTCAGGCATTGATTTATCATGAAATTGCCAAATTCCTATCGCCCACGGTGAATTTTTACAGCCTGCAGGAAATGCTTGACAAGTGTAAGATCGAGCATAGTTATGCAATCACCGCCATCGATAAAACCAATAAAGGGTTTACTGTTGACAAAGATCTGGAAGAACTGCTGGCAGAAAATGATACGGTAACCATCTCAGGTTCGAGAAGTAACGATGGAGATTACATTGTTAAATCGATCGCTGTTGATGAGGATTCCGGTAAAACAAAAATTACCGTTGAGGAAGATATTTTCTCAGACCTATTGACAGAAGATGAAGTCCTGTCATTTTTTATCGTTGAGGATGATGAATGCCTTACCGTTGATGAAATATTTGAAGGCCCGTCCCTTGAACATGGCTTCATTGATAATAATGAACTTGATGAAGCTGACAGGAAAAAGTACATCCATGTGTCTGACCTCATCAGGATCATCATGAATATTTCCGGGGTGGTTGCAGTTAAATCTATTCAAATAGCAAATATTCCCCAGGATAATGAAGATGGCGCCATCCCATCCATAAGTGTAAAATGGTGTCTCGACCTTGCTTTTGAACAGAATTATGTGCCCCGCCTGAGCATCGTTGATTCTAAGATTACCTATTATAAAGAACAGCTACCCTTCAGGGCATCCTCCTCAATCGTTGAAGAGCAAATCGAATTCCTCGAAGCATCTGAGCGTACACCAAAACTTTTTGACCCCGTTCTTGATTTTGAGGTTCCTGAAGGCGCTTACCAAAACCTTGAAGATTACGAAAGCATCCAGAATGAGTTTCCCTTAACTTATGGAATTGGGGAGGAAGGACTTTCAACAACGGGTTACGATGAAGAGGGATTGAAGACCAGAAGGGCGCAGGCCATTCAGTTGAAAGGTTACCTGATGGTTTTTGACCAGTTGTTGGCCAACTATTTCTCCCAGCTTGCCCATGTGAAAGATCTCTTCTCTATGAATGCTGAAAAAGACAGCCTGGGCAACTATATCATTGGCAGAACATATTACACACAACCCCTTTTCGAAATAGTGCCTGAAGCAGATAAACTGTACGTGGACAAAGGAGGACATGTGGTGGCATTGGATAATATTGTGGAAACAGAGGAAGATTTTAATATACGCAAAAACAAGTTCCTCGATCATCTGCTGGGACGATTTGCCGAAAGATTTACAGACTATTCCCTGCTTACCTTCAAACTTTCAGGAGAACTGAAGGCACCGGCCGAACTAATTGAAGACAAACTGGCTTTCCTCAATTCCTATCCGCTGATCAGTTCAGCACGGGGTAAAGGTTTTAATCATCAGGATCCGTGTACTTTGTGGCATATGGAAAACATCTCCGGACTGAGGCGCAGGGCTTCTTTCCTTGCCGGAATTGATGAAACAGATGCAGATGATCTGGTTTTCAGCGATGCTTTCGAGTTAATACCGGTAGGTGACAAAATACAAATCCAGGTAAGCAATACTACCACGGTATTGTTGTTGACGAGTATTGATGAGTTGTACGATTCTGAAGAAGAAGCTAAACTCATTCTCGAAAAGATGATCATCAATGGTGTTCGTAAGGAAAGATTCCAGGTTCTGACTGATGATGAGACTAACTACTATTTTTCACTTTACTGTGGTGATGAGGTAATTGGGGGCAGTGAAAGGACAGATTATCCGGATGGGTATCCCGGTGGCGACCTTGATGATGACATTGAAGAATTGATTGGCATATTCTCCGGTGAGTATTACTACAATCTGGAATCCAACAGGAACAACCTTGCTTGTCCGGTACTCAATTACATCGATTACACCATCGATGTTGACATGGAACCTGATCCTCCTGTAGCTATTGTCAGTTTTGATCTTTATAGTAACCCGCTAACATTTAATCCCTCCGACAGGATAA
>JAUXDH010000209.1 GCA_030618545.1 Chlorobiota bacterium | reverse complement strand
TGCGCGTGCTTTCGCTTACACAACTCCTGCCATGGAACCAGGTTGGAATGGTGTTCCATGGCCGTCACAACCACCTCATCGTTTTCTCCCACCTGCCCTTCAAAAACAGTGGCCAGAAGGTTCATCGCCTCAGTGGTGCCACGCGTATAAATTATTTCTTTCACGTTTTCGGCTCCAATAAAATCAGCCAGATATTTGCGTGCATTTTCGTATTGCTCTGTAGCAATCTGACTCAATCGGTGCACTCCCCGGTGGACATTGCTGTTTTCTTTACTGTAGTACCTGATTATCCTATCTGTAACCTGAACGGGTTTTTGTGTAGTTGCAGCATTATCAAAGTAAACAAGCTGTTTGCCGTTCACTTCGGTATGAAGGATTGGAAAGTCCTTCCTGATTCTTTTAACATCCAACGGCATGATTCATCAAAATTATGTTATTTGATATTCAAAACAGTACTGGTATCTGAGAAAAAACAACCATTAACCATTAACTATTAACTATTAACCATTAACTATTAACCATTAACATTTTCAAACCTTACTCATATCAATCTCAAACTCCATTGGCTTATCGGGGATACTGCAATGCAACACGCATTTTTCACAGATGGACAACTCACCTCGCAATCGTTTCTTGATCATATCCTCAATGCTTACCCTCAAAGGCTGGATGCTGATTTTGGAGGTAACCTCCGAAGTAAAAGCATACATCAGCAGCAACCTGGCATCGTCACGGCTTATTCCTCTCTGCATGAGGTAGAACAATGCATCATCATCCAGTTGACCTACCGTAGCTCCATGGCTGCATTTTACGTCGTCTGCATAAATCTCGAGAAAAGGCATAGTGTCGATGGTGGCCTGCGGCGTCATCAGGATATTGTTGTTTCGCTGGAAGGCATTGGTCTTCTGGGCATCCCTGGCTACATAAATGTAACCATTGAACACTCCTGTAGCCTCGTTGTCGAGTACTCCCTTGAACAATTCACTGCTATAGCAATTAGGAACCGAATGCCGGACCGTTACCTGGTTATCCACGTGTTGTTTCTTATCCATCAGGTACACACCGTTCAGGTCAGCTTCCGCCCCTTCACCGGCAAGGTCAACATGCAATTCATTCCGGATTTTGCCGCCATTCAGTGAAAGCACACACACCCTGGTACGGCTGTTCCTTTCCTGACGGATAAAAGTGTTATTCAGCAAAGTGGTCTGGTCATTGATATTTTGAAGTTTGTAGATATCTAGGCTGGCATTCTCACCTACATAAAACTCAGATGAAGTATTGATGAAGGTGGAAAAATGATTCACAGAATCATCACAATGCATAAAGGCCAGTTTACTGTTTTTCCCAAGGATAATCAGGTTTCGGGTGTTGATCATCAGCTTCTCTTCCCTGTTTACCATCTTGATGAGCTGGACAGCATTTTTTACTTCTACCCCATCCGGCACGTAGATAAAAATACCATCGCAGAACATAGCAGTGTTTATCGCAGCAAAGCCATCTTGCCTGTGATCGGCAATACCTCCAAAATGTTTTCCAAATAAATCAGGCAACTCATGCTGGGCGGTAAGGACACTTCCAATGATCACGCCGCTATCGAGCTTTTGCAATGCATCCGCTTTCCTGTTGTAATACCAGCCATTCAGCATCGCTACAATGTGGGAATGATAACCATGAATCTCACATTCAAAAATCTCGCTCACAGATTTTTCATAGGGAGTACACTCTGATTCTAGATGGTAATCCAGGTCATAGTCTTTTACTAACTGCGAGGTTCTCCACTTTTCATCTTTATTGGTCGGGAGGCCGTTCTTTTTGAAATACCCGAATGATTCCTCTCTGAGCTTCTGAACAACAGGGTGACATGAATCAAACAGATCATTCTTATTTTTCTCAAAAAAAGAAATCAATGATGACTCAAGTCCATTATATTTTGTTTTTACCACAGGCATTGTTATCAGCTTTCGTTATCAAACAGATCTTTCACCCAATCGTAACCTTTTTCTTCCAATTCAAGCGCCAGGCCTTTACCGCCTGATTTAACTATTTGTCCATCCCACATAACATGTACAAAATCGGGGACAATGTAATCAAGCAATCGCTGGTAATGGGTTATCACCACAAAAGCATTGTCACCGGATCGTAAGGCGTTCACTCCTTTCGCCACAACTTTCAGCGCATCGATATCCAGACCGGAGTCTGTTTCGTCAAGTATCGCGAGCTGTGGTTCGATCATGGCCATCTGAAAGATCTCATTCTTCTTTTTCTCACCGCCGGAAAAACCTTCATTTACCGATCGTTTGGTAAGTTTGGTGTGGATATCAACAAGGTTTTTCATTTCCTCCATTTTCTTAAGGAAAGCACCTGCGGCAATTTGTTCTTCACCACGATATTCCCGCTGTGCATTCAGGGCAGTGCGCATGAAATTCGTCATGCTTACGCCTGGTATTTCCACCGGATACTGGAAGCTGAGGAAAATGCCTTCATTGGCCCTTTCGTCAGGCGCAAGTTCGCTGATATCCTTTCCCTTGTACGTTATTTCCCCACTTGTGATATCGTACCCATCTCTGCCTGCAATGGCCATGGCCAGGGTGCTTTTGCCGGTGCCGTTAGGTCCCATTATTGCATGTACCTCTCCTTTGTTGACTCCAAGATTTAATCCCTTCAGGATCTCTTTGCCGTTAATCGATACGTGCAGGTCTTTTATATTTAGCAGCATTTTGTACTTCTTTTAAATCCCCGACCTGAAGGTCGGGGTAACTGAGGATTAGCCGACCTTAAGAAAGGGTTAACTATTGCTTTATCCAACGCTTCCTTCCAATGTGATGGCAAGGAGTTTTTGTGCTTCGACGGCGAACTCCATCGGAAGCTTGTTCAATACTTCTTTGGCATAACCGTTTACGATCAGGCCAATGGCTTTTTCGGTGTCAATACCTCTTTGCCGGCAATAAAACAACTGATCTTCTGAAATCTTTGAGGTGGTGGCCTCATGTTCAACAATGGCTGTTTCGTTCCCTGCTTTGATATACGGGAAAGTATGAGCTCCGCACTGATCTCCTAAAAGCAGGGAATCACATTGTGAGAAGTTTCTGGCATTAGCAGCTTTCTTCGAAATCCTTACAAGGCCCCTGTAACTGTTGTTGCTTTTGCCGGCACTGATACCTTTGGAAATAATCGTGCTTCTGGTGTTCTTACCGATATGCACCATTTTAGTACCGGTATCGGCCTGTTGCCTGTTGTTGGTAACCGCCACAGAATAAAACTCACCAATTGAATTGTCGCCCATCAGGAAACAGCTTGGATACTTCCAGGTGATAGCCGATCCGGTTTCAACCTGGGTCCAACTTATCTTTGAGTTGCGGCCTTTACACAAAGCACGTTTGGTAACGAAATTGTAAATGCCTCCCTTACCCTCTTTATTCCCGGGATACCAATTCTGAACTGTTGAATATTTCACTTCCGCATCATCCATAACTATGATCTCCACTATTGCGGCATGCAATTGATTTTCGTCCCTTTGGGGCGCTGTGCAGCCTTCCAGGTAACTCACATAGCTACCTTCTTCGGCAACGATGAGCGTGCGCTCAAACTGTCCCGTATTGGCAGCATTGATCCTGAAATAAGTAGATAACTCGATCGGACAGCGCACCCCTTTTGGAATAAAACAGAAAGAACCATCACTGAATACAGCGGAATTTAAAGCTGCAAAATAATTGTCTGTATAGGGTACTACTTTGCCCATATACTTGCGAACCAGTTCAGGGTGATTCTGCACCGCTTCGCTAAATGAGCAAAAAATGATGTCGTGTTTTGCCAGTGTTTCCTGGAAAGTGGTTTTCACCGATACACTGTCGATAACTGCATCTACGGCAACGCCTGTCAGCATCTTCTGTTCATCGAGGGAGATACCCAGTTTATTGAATGTTTCAAGCAAATCGGGATCAACTTCGTCCAGGCTTTCCAGTTCAGGTTTCTTTTTCGGTGCAGCGTAATAGATGATATCCTGAAAGTCAATGGCCGGGTAATCAACA
>JAUXDH010000180.1 GCA_030618545.1 Chlorobiota bacterium | reverse complement strand
TGATGAGGTGATGGGTACACACAAAAAAGATGCGGATACGAACTCCCCCTTTCTCAAAGGGGGCCGGGGGGATTCCGGGAATAAGCAAAAGGATCTCCATCCCACTCCCCCCTTATCAAAGGGGGTCGGGGGGGTTGCCGAAAGGCATCTACCCTACAATAAATATCTGAAGAAATTATCACGCAACCTCAGAAACGACAGCACGGTATCAGAAATTATTTTATGGAAAGAACTTAGATCAGCTCAATTAGGATATACATTTAATCGGCAAAAACCAATTCTAAATTATATAGTTGATTTTTATTGTAAGCCGCTAAATCTTGTTATTGAGCTCGATGGAATCAGTCATTGGAGTGAAGAACAGGTTAAGAAAGATGAATTTAGACAAAAACAACTTGAGGAGCTTGGTTTGCACTTTTTAAGATTTGCTGATAACGACGTATTTCATGATCTTGGGAATGTAATTCAAACAATAGAATTCACCATTGAGGAATTGGAGGAATTGTATCCTGAGGCGAAAAAGAGGAAAAAGATACATGAATGAATGAATCCCCCTGGCCCCCTTTGGAAAAGGGGGAATGGGAGCAGCGACCCAACAAAAATATGAACAAAACTTTGATAATAATCGATGAATAAAAAGGCCGGTATACTACTATTGATTCTTGTAAGCCTGACATTTAATTTCCTCAGCGCCCAGGTTGCCTGGCTCGAACCTGAGGATCCCGCGCCTGGTGATACAGTAATATTGACTTACAATTCAAATGCAGGCAACAAAGGACTGGAAGGTTGGGAAGGAACCGTCTACCTGCATACCGGCGCCATAACTGAAAAAAGTATTGACGGTGGCGACTGGAAGCATGTAACCGGCAACTGGGGTGAGGATGACCCAAAGGTCAAAATGAAATCAATTGGGGATGGATTGCATCAATTCACTTTTGTCATCAACGATTATTATGCTTTACGCGATGAGGAGGTTGTGCAGCAACTGGCTTTTGTTTTTCGAAACCTTGATGGCTCAAAGGTTGGTAAAACCGGCAGCAATGAGGATATTTTTCTTCCGGTAAACGGATACATACCTCCTGTTAAAGAGGCTCCCAAATACCTGTACGAAAAGCGTAAATATGTATCACATAAACTTGAAAACAACCGGCTTCAGGTGCTGACCGATCATGGCCTGGTTCAGGTAATTCCTTATACCACACGCATTGTAGAAGTAAAACATTTTGAAGGCACAAAGCCGGAGAAAGATTCTTCCGTTGCAGTTATTAAAGATCCGGTTCTTGTTGCAACAAAACTCGATGATACGGAACAGTGGTTGAAACTTTTTACCGATAGCCTGCAGGTGCTGATGCATAAGGATCCTTTTTTTGTGGCTTTTGAGTACCATGGGGATACGATACTCAAAGAAGACAGAGGCCTGTACAAACGAACGGATAATAGCGGCCTGCAGTTTCATATTGGAGATGGGGAAAAGCTCTATGGCCTTGGAGAGCGGGCGATTGATTTCAGTCTTACCGGACAAAAGTACAACCTCTACAACAGGCCAAAGTACGCTTATGAAATGCCGGCAAACAACCTCAATTATTCTATTCCACTGGTGGTTTCATCAAAAAAATATTTGCTCTTTTTTGACAATCCTCAAAAAGGGTATGCTGATGTAGGATTTACTAACAGCCAGGTCCTCGAGTGGGGAACTATCGGAGGCCTGATGAAGTATCACCTCATTGCAAGTTACAGTTATTACAACCTGATGGAGCAATGGTCGTACCTCACCGGCAGACAGCCGCTTCCTCCACGCTGGGCTCTGGGAAATCTGCAATCACGCATGGCTTACCGTACTCAGGAAGAAACTGACAGCATTGTGACCCTGATGCAGGAAAAGGACTTCCCCATCGATGCGATCATCCTTGATTTTTATTGGTTTGGCGACAGTATTCATGGAACCATGGGAAGATTAAAATGGTACAAGCCCAATTGGCCCGACCCTGATAAAATGATCAACGATTTCCAGGCGAAAGGTGTCAAGACTGTTTTGATTACCGAGCCTTACATTATTGATTCACTGGAAAACTTCACGATTACCGATAAGATGGGGATACTGGCTACAGATGCCGATGGCAATTCTTATGTTAACCAGGGCTTTTATTTTGGACCGGGCGCTTTGATCGACATTTTCAAACCCGAGGCCCGGGAATGGTTCTGGAAACAGTACCAGCCGCAGATCGAGAGAGGAATTGCAGGTTGGTGGGGAGACCTGGGAGAACCCGAAAACCATCCCTCCGATCAACTTCATGTAAATGGCAAAGCAGATGAGGTACACAATATTTTCGCCCAATACTGGCATAAAATGTTGTTTGAGAATTACCGGAAACATTACCCCGGAAAAAGGTTATTCAATCTGAACAGGGCGGGTTATGCAGGATCACAGCGGTATTCCATCTACCCATGGACCGGCGATGTATCCCGCAGTTGGGGCGGTTTACAGGCGCAGCTTCCTGCCATGCTTCACATGAGCATGTGCGGATTGCCATTCATTCACTCAGATGCCGGAGGATTTGCCCAGGGTACAAAAGATGAAGAACTCTACACGAGGTGGCTTCAGTTTTCCTGCCTCACTCCTATCCTCAGACCACATGGATCGGTCATCCCTTCCGAGCCGGTTTATTTCAGCGAAGAAACCCAGACGATCGTCAGGGAGTTTATGAAACTGCGCTACAGCCTGCTGCCCTATATTTATTCAGCGGCAGCCCAGGCCAATATAAGAGGGTATCCGATAACCTGCCCGCTCTTCTTTGATTTCCCTGAAGAAGAAAAGACATATGATATCGTCAACCAGTACATGTTCGGAAGAAATATGATGGTGGCCCCTGTATTGAATCCTGGTCAGGAAGAGGTTGATGTCTATCTGCCAAAAACCGGCTGGTACGATTTCTGGAATGACACCAGATATGAGGGAGGTAAAAATGTGAAGCTGAAAACAGAAATGGAAACTATCCCTGTTTTTGTGAAGGAAGGTTCGTTTATTCCAATGGTCAAACCTGTGAACAGCACGGATGATTATTCCTCTGAGAATTTAACGCTAAGGTATTACCCGGCCAAAGCAGGTGACAGTTCATTCTTCAATATGTTTGAAGATGATGGCAAGACTTATGGCACTTTCGGCAGGGGAGAATTTGAGCTCCTGCGGTTCAGGGCTTTCCATGGTGAAGATCAAAACCTGCGGATCGAAATGATCAGGGACGGCTGGGATTACAGGGGAATGCCAAAAATCAGGGCGATGAAACTGGAGATTGTCAACCAGGATCCGGCTAAAAAATACCAGGTAACGATCAATGGTGACAAACTCAAACTACTTAAAAAGGATAAGCCTGTGGCTGGATATTATTTTGAAGGAAACAGGTTGATCGTGAAATACAATTGGGGAGGTGATTTTGTGGATATCCTTGTTGCAACGAAATAGGCGGATATATTATTTTTAAACGATACAAGAACCAAAAGATTAACAATTAAAAAATATAGTTATGAATAAAGAAAAAAGTCCTCTGATTGGTACATGGAAGGCAAAATCGTTCGTAGTGAAAAGAAAAAACTACTCGGTAATTCACCCATTTGGTGAGCATCCCGGTGGGCAGTTGGTCTATACCGGTGAAGGCAGGTTTTCTGTACAACTCAGGCAGCGTGGCAGGATAGCAGTCAGGTCCGGTGACATAATGGACGCCTCACATGAAGAGATGGCCTCTAACTTCCGCGGTTTCATTTCGTATTACGGAACTTTTGTTTTTAATCCTAAAAAGATGGAAGTGCTTCATAAGGTGAAAGGTTCCCTTTTTCCAAACTGGGAAAATGATTCCCTGAAGCGCATTGTAAGACTCGAAGGTGACCAGATGGAACTAACTACTGAGCCCACATTATACGGTACTGAGGAAGTTATTGCTTCAGTTATCTGGGAAAAAGTGTTGTAGTTCCGAAGAAATCTTTAAATCCGGTTTAATTAAATATCTGATTGCCAATTATGCATTCACCAGGAAAAGTTATCATACTTGTAATTGTTCTTGCCTTGATCAATACCCTTCAAGGTCAGGATAGGGAGGCGATGAAAAAACATCGCCGGCACGAGATAGAAACATGGCGGGAATTAATTCTTCGCGAACAAACCCATACCAACGATTCAACCATCGATGTGAAGTTTTACCACATTGACGTTGAGATTGCCCTTGACTCCTCCTATATTTCAGGAAGTGTATTGTGCCGGTTTGAGCCGGTTCAGGATGGGATTGACGAACTTTTCCTGGATTTAAGCGAGGCACTGGTTGTTACTTCCATCAGCTCACCCTGTGAAAGTTTCTACCAGGATGAAGACAAAATATGGATTGACCTGAGCAATACTTACAATACCGGTGACCTTATCGACCTGACCATTTCTTATGAAGGCGCCCCCATTATGCCGGGAGGATTTAAGGGATTAAGGTATGAAACCCACAATGGAGATGAGCCTGTCATTGCGACTTTATCAACACCCTATCTGGCTCATTTCTGGTATCCATGTAAGGATGGGCCTGAAGACAAAGCTGATTCCGTGTACATTGATTTGACCATTGAGAAAAGAAATGTCAATGGTATTGAAGTGATTGCTGTGTCAAATGGGGTGGTTGAAGATACGGTTAGCATCGGAGAAAAGAAAACATTCAAATGGCGCCACAGCTATCCCATCGTTACCTATTACGTGATGGCTGCCATTTCTAATTATGCGACTATCGAAGATGAGTTCGATGATGGTGAAGGAGTTTCTTTTCCGCTAAATTATTTTGTTTTTAATGAGGATCTCCCCAGCCAACAGGCAGGTGTAGCTGACCTCCCGGATGTAATCGATTATTTCAATGGTATTTTTGGCGTATACCCTTTTGCAGATGAAAAATTCGGTATGACCCAACTTGGGTTTTACGGAGCCATCGAAAACCAGACCAATGTGATACAAAACACCCTGGAGCCCGGATGGTTTATCATTTCAGTCCATGAACTGGCCCATATGTGGTTTGGAGATATGATCACCTGTGAGACCTGGCACCACGGCTGGCTAAACGAAGGATTTGCCACTTACTCCGAGGCATTGTGGATAGAAAACATCAACGGGATTTCGGCCTACCATGACTACATGAACAGCATGCAATATTTTGGAAACGGAACCCTTTACCTGCAGGATACTGACGATCCGTTCGAAATATTTATTCCAATAATTTATTACAAGGGAGCCTGGACATTGCATATGCTGAGGGGTGTTGTTGGGGACACACTTTTCTTCCAATCATTAAAAAACTATGCTGAGGACACCAACCTCATGTACCTGAATGCAAACACAGAACAACTGCAGGAAGTATTTGAAAATACAACTGAAATGGATCTGGATTATTTCTTCGACCAATGGGTTTACGATGAATATTATCCGATCTATGCCTACAACTTCATTCAGGAAGAAGATGGAAGATTATTTGTCGCGATTTACCAGGCTCAGGAAGAAATCTACAACAGGAGGCCGGTTTTTGAAATGCCAGTGCCTCTGAACATCCAATTCACAGATGGCTCAGATACGAGCCTGGTAGTTTATAAT
>JAUXDH010000092.1 GCA_030618545.1 Chlorobiota bacterium | reverse complement strand
ACCTGAACGATGATTAAAGTAATGTAGAGTTTGCCGGAAACCAGCATAGATATGATTTCGAACGATTCTTCAGCTTCATAGATTCTGTGGATTTGATCCAATGCTTCAAGAGTAAAGTCAAGTATTAGAACATAGAAAAGATATTTTCCAATGGTATCAAGCGCAGGCATATCAATCTTTTGTCGCCTTATATAAGATACCACCATATATACAAACAAGACAAGCGCTATTCCTGAAACCATCGCAGAGAATAAGAAAATAACAGGCATCAGGACAGAGGACCACCAGGGATTCGCCTTAATAGACCCAAAAATAAATCCCACATAACCATGTAAAAGAAACGCTGATGGAATCCCTACAACAGTAATAAAATAACCTAGTTTATTGTCCCATTTTATAGTTTCCGGTGAAAGGTCGGTAACACCTAGTGTTAAGATTTTATACAACCACCTCTTGATCCCTTTTGCCTCCCTTGACCAAATAACCATATCACGTCGATAATCAAACCATATTTCCAGTAATAAGACTACCATTAAATACCATAGATAAACAAATCCAAATATTGCCATGGCAGAATTTGGATTTGGTGTGATCATAATTTCATAAGAACGTTGGGGCTGACCTAGATGGCTAATAAGAGGCATTGTGGCAACCAATAAAAATGACAATGCGGTTAATAGTGCGAGTTCATAAGTTGGTTTAAGCACTTTTACCTTAAATACCCGTTCAAGCGATGCCAGGATAAAAGCCCCCGCGACAAGGCCTGTTAAATAAGGATACTGGACAATCAGCAGGCTCCACTGCAGGTCGATCTCATTCGGATAAATATAACCGTGAACCTGTGAGAGCATTTCATAAAGATGTTGAAAATGTTGTTCCATTTATCTAACCTCCGCACTTAAAGCATTATAAAATAATTTACTTCCGGTATTCAGATGTGGTTTTAAAACCAGGCAGTTGTGATGCTTCAGGAATTTAACGAGTGGTCCTTTTTTATCATTCAGATCTCCATACATTCTTGCTTGCGTTGGGCAAACTTCGATACAAGCAGGTGACAAACCTTTGCTGATACGGTGATAACAAAAAGTGCATTTATCAACTACATTTTTTTCCGGATGAATATACCGGCAACCGTACGGGCATGCCTGTACACAATATCTGCAACCTATACAATACGATTCATCAACAAGCACAACACCATCCGGGCTATCGTATGTTGCTCCAACAGGGCATACCTGAACGCAGGGCGATTTATGGCAGTGGTTGCACATTTTGGGAACAAAAAATGATTTAAATATCTCTTCTTTTTGAATGGATTGTTCGAAGCTGTCAATTCCTCCATTCGGGGATTCAACTTTTACCTCACCATCATTGGTAATAGTATATTGCTCTACCCAGGTTCTAAAGAAGAACGGCTCACGAGGGACATCGTTTTCATTTTTACAGGCATTAGCACATCTCCCGCAACCTATACACTTTTCAATATCTATAACATAACCCCACCAGTGCTGTGAAGAATCTTCCGGTTTCTCAGTAGCGAAAAGTACAGCATCAATCGGACTAATTAATGATGCTGCAAAAACTCCACCGCCAACCACGGCGGAAGACTTTAAAAAATCTCTTCTGGATTGTTTTACTCTTCTGTTAGTTCCCATGGCATATGTGGATTATGGCATTCAATGCATTTTTTTTCAATATTGTGGTCATTCAGATCAACCTGTGCTACCATCTTCTTTTTTCTTGTTGGATTGAAGGAATGGCAAAGACCGCAAAATTCCCTTTCATCTGGCATTAAGAGAGTGACCGAGCCCTCAAGGGTTGAATGAGCAAGACCCGGACCATGACAGGTTTCACATGATAAACTTGCATGAAGGTCTGATTCAAGGTTTTCCACCTGGTCTTCATGACAATCAGCACATAATTCTTTTCCGGCATAGTGCAACTCTTGATTCGCATTGTCTTCTACTGAATTGAAACGATAATGACCATGTTCCCCAAAAGATTCAGGTACCAGGAAATAACGAACTACCAAAAACAGGATTACAAAAACAGCGAATAGAGGTAAAAGCCGTTTTAATTGTGGAGGCATTTTAATGAACTTATTAGGTATGCATGTAAATATACAGTGAAGTTCATAAACAAATCAAGCTGAAATTATGATAAAAAACAGGTTTTACAATATAGAAACATTCTGAATAATAGTCAGATACGATGTTAAAGTAATTGATTTTTAGTCTTTTGTTAATAATTAACAATGAAATTAATCATTTTATTTCTTAATACCCTGTTGTTAATTGCAGCTATAATATTTTTCCTAAATAAATTCAAAGCAGTCTCTTAATGAATATCTAACTGGTGAATCATGTACATGGAATGTTCAACCGTTTTTAATATCTCATCCAGGTATTCATTCACAGCTTTCTGACTGCCGGGCAAACAATACACTAATGTCTTCCCAATAACTCCTGCAATAGAACGACTAATTAAAGCAGCAGGTTTATCAGCACCGTATTTATACCTTATCAAATCCATGATGCCGGGAATCTCTTTATCAAACATTGGCCCTGCCACATCCGGTGTGAGATCTTTTGGGCCGATACCTGTGCCGCCGGTAGTGAAAATAAAATCACTGCCATTATTTACAGCCTGCCTGATGGCTGTTTCGAGTTTGACAGCATCATCAGGGATCAGTATGTAATCGATACTTGTTTGGCGTTCACGTGAACTCCAGAACACATCAATTCGTTTTTCAATCTGTTTTCCTGAAAGATCCTGATATAATCCTTTGTACGCGCGATCACTCAGTGTGATCACTGTAGTTTTTATCGTTCGGGGTTGATATACCAGCACATCTCCGGCCTTCATTTTTCCCTGCCTGATCACCCTTGCAAAAATCCCTTCTTTGGGCATCACACAATTTCCAACTTCCCGGAAAATCTCGCAATTGGAACCATGACAATGCTTTCCAATCTGTGTTACTTCAAGGTCAATTGCTTCGTTTGCAAACCTGTCAAGCGGCAAGGTTTTATAGAGCTTAAGTCCTTTGGTAGTAATATTCTCCGCAAATTCACCGTAAGTAATTTCCCTTCCTGCTTCTTTAGAAAACTTGTTAATGCTTTCAATTCCCAATAAACTCACCTGCCGGTTCCATGGACCGGAATGAGCATCATTTTCAACTCCGGCATTGGAAAGTTTTATGGAATCGACAGGCTTTTTGATCGTGCCTTTTTTCTTAGAAATATTTACTGATAGGATACTTATTTGTTTTTCCATTGTCAGAGGTCTGTTTTTGTTTTCTCTAATAATCTAATCTCCCCTATCTCCATTTGCTTGTCAACTGCTTTACACATATCGTACACAGTAAGCAGGGCAATTGATACACCTGACAACGCCTCCATTTCAACACCGGTTTTGCCCTGTGACCTGACCACACAGGTAACCTCAACTCCATCCTCCTGAACAATGGCATTCACTTTTACCTTATTCAACAAAAGTATATGGCACAAAGGAATCAGGTATGCTGTTTTTTTTGCTGCCTGAATACCGGCTACTTCTGAAACTGTCAGCACATCTCCTTTTTTAATCTGGTTTTCTTTGATAAGATGGATCGTTTCGCCCGACAGTTTTATTTTTCCAGCGGCAATAGCCTGCCTCAATTGATCAGACTTGTTACCAACATCCACCATTTCGGCCTTTCCAGTCTCATTGATATGACTTAGCTTTTTCATACTATCCTCCAATATTATAGAATTGATTGATCTTGTTTTTACGACCGGCTTCGGGTTTCCTGCCCACTGCCAATAATAGCGCTTGTTCCGCTCCGAACTCCCTGACATTATATCCGTGATCACTGAACAGACAGGGTTTGATATCTCCGGTGGCTGTTAACCTGACGCGGTTACAAATGCTGCATTGACCACCCGCTCCTCCTTCAACAGGATAAAAGGTTCCATCCTGTAATGACATTTGACGAATGTACCTGAGCCGGTAGCCATTTTCATTGCAAAAGGATAGAAGTGACTGTTTATCATTTTCAGAAGTAGATTCCGTAAGCACACAATTTATTTTAACGGGTACGAGACCTTCATTGTGAGCTGCTTTCATTCCGGCCATTACCTTTCTGATATCACCTCCCCTGGTGAGCTTCCCGTACTTTTCACTGTCGAGGGTGTCGAGGCTGACATTCACTCTTCTGAGACCGGCTTTTGACAGTTCCGGTGCATATTCTTCAAGCCTCTGTCCATTGGTTGTCATCGCCAGATCCTCGACACCCGGAGTGTCGGAAATCATCCTTACCAAATCAACAATTCCTTTCCTCACAAGAGGCTCTCCACCGGTCAACCTGATTTTATCAACGCCCATGCTGACAGCCACTGTAACCACCTCAACAATTTCCTCAAAACTTAATATTTCACTGTGATCAATCCAGTTTATTCCTTCTTCAGGCATACAATACCGGCAACGCAGGTTGCAGCGGTCGGTCACCGATATGCGCAGGTAATTGATATTTCTGTTAAACCGGTCTAACATCCACTAAAGTTCCTTGTTTTAAATCTTTAATTCCCATTGGAAAACACGCCATGGCCTCAGCCTTTTGATAGGCATTTAAATGCGCAGAACCATGATACTCCAGTGGTTCAGCTTCCATCGCATCATTTATTCTTACCGGTATAAACAGCGTCCTCTCCGACTTCCTTCTTTTTAAATCAATACTGATTGGCAACCTCAAAACCTTTGATTCGGAAGATAATCCTGACAGTTTATTGATAAGTGGTTTTACCAGCAGGTGAAATTGAACAAAAGAAGAAACCGGATTACCTGATAAGCCGAAGAGATATTTGTTAGCCACTGTGGCAAAAAGAACCGGTTTGCCAGGTTGAATAGCAAGTCTGGTAAAATGGATTTTTGATTTCAATTTTTCAAAAGCTTCTCCGGTATAATCCAAATCGCCCACCGAGGCCCCGCCTGTCAACAGGATAATATCGGAATCAGCAAGAGCATTCTGAATTGTTTTAAAAATCAACTGGCTGTCGTCACCCACCTGGCCTGAATCGAAGGTTCGGCATCCTGCAAGTTTTGACAGGGCAATGAGCTGCGCACTATTGCTATTCCTGATCTTAGGAGGAACAGGTCTTTCTTCCGGCGAAACAAGCTCATCTCCTGTTGAGAATACAGTAATTACCGGTGGTTTATAAACCTTCGGTTCGGTTGCACCTACAGAGGCAAGCAAACCTATGTGGATTGGATTAAGTACAGTGCCCTTATTTAACAGCAAAGAACCTGCCTTCAGGTCTTCACCCTGCTTCAGAATATTATCCTTAGTGTCTGCATTCCTAATGCTGATTGATTCTCCAGTGACAATGACATCCTCTTTCATAACTACCACATCTGCACCCTCAGGAAGCATTGCACCCGTCATAATCTTTGAACAGGTTCCGGGTTCAATACTTTTTACAGGTTTTTTTCCGGCAGGGATAAATTCAATAATTTTAAGGATCTTATTGATATCTTCTCTTCTGATGGCATAACCATCCATCGCGGATTTGTCGAAAGAGGGAAAATCACAATCAGCGTAAACGTCTTCGGCCAACACCCTGCTCAAGGCATCTTTCAGGTGTATCCTTTCGGCTGGCAGATCTGCAGCTCCAATATTTTCAATTACTTTAAGCGCTTTTTCTAGGCTGATCATGATTTGTAATGTTGAAAGTCCAGGTAAAATAAGAATAATCAAATTGATAATTGGAGTTGTTTTTAAAAATGTTGGACTGAGTTACAATGATATCCGCTCTGGTAAGGTTAGCAACAAAAGAAGGTTTTGATTCATCAGTGTGATAACCCTTTACCAGGATGTGCAAGCCGGGTTGATAAACACTGGCAAATGAACCGGATTCACACACTACCGGACAATTCTCAGGAATCATCCTTTTCAGATGTTCATAAACTTCAGGTAATCCGGCATCTGTACATTCTACAAAATACACTCTTTCTGCTCCACTGGCTAACATTCTGGAGCTGTCCTTGTTTGAAGATATTTCTGTTTCCTCGTAAATTTTAAAGCCTCTACCTTCTGCAACTATTTGTTGCCTGGATCCGGTTGGGTGAAAATGGGGAGTTATTTTCAACGCGTATACCTTGCCGTTCAATGACAATTGCCTGATAACGTTGCATGCAAAGGTTGTTTTCCCACAATTTCTTCCTGAACCGGATATAAGTAATATGTTATTTAACAGCTCCAATTTATTATTTATTTATGATCAGGCAAAAAACAGCTTCACACTTGCCATCAGCAATACAAAAGCAAGTAAATAGCGCAGTTTTAAAAACGATATTTTGTGACTGCCGTAAAAAGCGCCAAGAAGACCTCCGGTAAATGCAACAACCACCCAATACAGGATATGCGGACTAATATTGATACCTGATGAAAGCAAACCCAATATTCCGGAGGCTGAGTTGACAAAGATGAAAATCGCCGAAATGGTAGCGGTTTCTTTCACATTAGCCCAGCCAAGCAACAGAAGAACAGGACTTAAAATAATGCCTCCGCCGATACCTATCAATCCGGAAAAAAAACCAAGGAAGGCTCCTGTCAGTAAAGCAATGATAAAGTTAAAGGGAATAACTTCCTGATACTTTTTCTCAGGCGCATACACCATCCTGGTTACAGCAAAAATCAGAAAAATACCAAGAATGTATTTAAACAACTGCGGGTCAATATTTAGCCTGGCGCCAAGAAAAGCCATTGGTATGGATCCCACAATAAATGGCAGTAATATTTTTATTCTGAAATGGCCTCCCCTGTAAAAAGCGTAGAAGGAAACCGCAGACACGAACAGGTTTAAACTCAATGCAGATGCACGCATATAGACCGTTGATACGCCGAAAAGAGCCATAAGTGCGAGGTAACCACTTGCACCCCCGTGTCCGACTGAGGCATAAAGGAAGGCCACAAAAAAAAGTGCAACGAGGAAAAGCAAATTGACTTCCATAGAGTTTCAATAACTAAAAAACCCCGTCCCAAAATGGAAACAAGGTTATTGCAAAACTCATAGCTTATGTCAATATCCTCCTTTCCAAGTCATCCCATTCATGCGGGAATCGGGAGGCCAGCCGGTTTCCCTGTTGGCCCATCGGTGCTCATTTCCTGTGCCGGGGCATTTAGAAAAAACACTCGGAGTTTTCGTTCTGATGGCTAAATTATGGTCAAATAAATTAAGAATCGATATAATTAAGCTTCTACAGCACATATCGTTAATATTGATTGCCGGTTGGTAGCCAGGTTAACAGTTTGTTATTTTACCTTTGCACATATGATTTTTCCGCCTCATTTTGAACAGAAGGTTGGTTTTGACCAGATAAGGGAAATGGTTGTGCAATTGTGCATCAGCCCGATGGGCAGCCAATATGTGGACAAGATAAGGTTTTCTGCCAACAGGGAAATCATTAAGAAACTACTTACACAGGTTGCAGAGTTTAGGGAGATTATTTATAGAGATGTCGCGTTTCCGGCAAAAGATTATTTCGACCTGCGTGCAGCGCTTTTACGATTAACTACCCCAGGCAGCTACATTGAACGCGAAGCATTGTTTGATCTTAACTCATCCTTAAAAACAATCAGGGAAATATTGCGCTTTTTTAAGGATGCAGCAGAGCAAGATTTTACTGAACTGAAAAAGCTTGCTGATGACACCTGTCTCCCGGAGGAAGTCATACCTCATGCTGACAGTATCATTGATGACAAAGGAGAGATCAGGGATTCTGCATCCCAGAAGCTTGCTGATATCAGAAAACAACTGCTCGCTAAAGCAAAACAGGTTTTCTCAGAAACAAAAAAGGCTTTTGAACTGGCTAAAAAATCAGGATGGGTAATTGATCATGCAGAAATAACCATTCGTAATGGACGATCGGTAATACCCATGCATGCATCTGATAAAAGGGCATTGGGAGGTATTATTCATGATGAATCCGCCACTGGCCAAACAGTCTTTGTTGAACCACCAAAGTCATTCGAAATCAATAATATTATCAGGGAACTGGAAAATGAGGAGCGGAGGGAAATAATACGCATTCTGACTGTTTTCACTGATAAAATCCGACCTCATTTAGAAGACCTGACCGCCCTTTATCGTTTTTTGGGACTTATCGATTTCATTCGGGCCAAAGCTATTTTCGCTTTTAAGATCAAAGCGGAGAATCCCAAAATATCGATTGAAAAATCCCTCTTCCTCAGAAATGCCATTCATCCTTTGTTGTTTATCTCGCACCAGGCTACAAATAAACCCATCGTGCCGCTGGATATGGATTTAAATGTTGAACAGCGAATCCTGGTTATCTCCGGCCCGAATGCCGGGGGGAAATCAGTATGCTTAAAAACCATTGGGTTGCTGCAATATATGTTTCAGTGCGGTATTCAAACACCCTGTTCGCCGGATAGCAGTTTTCCAATATTTGAAAAGTTATTTATTGACATAGGAGATGAACAGTCGCTTGAAAATGATCTCAGCACTTACAGCTCCCATTTGCTCAATATGAAATTCTTTCTGCAAAAGGCTAACAACAAAACACTTTTCCTGATCGATGAGTTTGGCACCGGCACCGAACCACAATTAGGCGGATCAATTGCTGAAGCCGTGCTGGAACACCTCAATAGGAAACGGGCATTTGGCGTGGTAACTACTCACTACTCAAACCTGAAAGTTGCAGCTCAGAAGACAGACGGCCTGGTAAATGGGGCGATGCTCTTTGATTCAAAAAGAATGAAACCGCTTTACAAGCTTCAGATCGGAAATCCCGGAAGTTCATTTGCATTTGAAATCGCAAATAACATTGGCTTCCCTGACTTCGTCCTGAGTCGGGCAAAAAAGAAAAGTGGCGGCAAGCATGTATCTTTTGACCAGCAGCTTCAGCAACTGGAAATTGACAAACTGGAGATTGAAAAGAAAGAAGAAGCGCTTAAGTTCAAAGATGAACAGCTTTCATCAATGGTAGAGAAATACACCAATCTCCTGGAGGACATCAAACGCAATAAGAAAAACCTGATTGATAAAGCACGGCAGGAAGCTTATGAAATAGTTGCCGATTCGAACAAAGCAGTTGAAAAAACCATTAAGGAAATAAAAGAGGTGAACGCCGATACGGTTAAAACGAGAGGGATTCGCAAAAATCTGGAGGAAAAGAAAAAAGAGATAAAGGGGAAAGTTGAGTCAGAAAGGAAAGAAGGAAAGGCTGAGGCGAAGGCGGAGATTAAGGCTGAGGGTAAGATGAAGGTGGGAGATTATGTGCAGGTGAAAGATACGGATATCATTGGTGAGTTGGTGTCTATTGAGGGAACGGATGCTTACCTGGATGTGAATGATGTTAGATTGAAGACTTCAGCTTCTAAACTGGTAATACCTGCTAAAATGCCGTCCAGAAGGACAAGCGTTCGATCGGGACGATCCGGCACAGGATTGATGGAAGACATCAATCTAAAGGCCGTTAATTTTAACTTATCTATTGACCTGAGGGGTAAAAGAGTTGATGAAGCTTTATCACTACTGGGAAAATACATCGATGATGCAACCATGCTCAGCATTAAAGAGGTCAGCATTTTGCATGGCAAAGGTGATGGTATTTTAAGGCCAATAATCAGGGAATACCTGCAAACAATTCAGGAAATAGAACAATTCAACGACGCCCCCGTTGAATATGGCGGTGCAGGTATAACCAAAGTATATTTTCGATAATAAAAGGATATTAAGTCATGGTTTACTTCTTCTGGATTTCGTTTGCCCTGTTTCTCTTTATTGTTATTTACACATTCTACCAGCGATCCAGGAAATCCAAAGCTGACCATTACATAAAAATAAATGATAAAGTCATCGAGCTTACGGATGAATCGTTTGAAGAAACAATCCAAAATGGCGTTACACTTGTAGATTTCTGGGCCCCCTGGTGTGCACCCTGCCGGATTCAGAACCCGGTTATCAGTCGAATAGCTGAAGAGGTTGGAGATACGGCCAAAATTTGCAAGATCAATGTGGATGACCACAAAAAGGCAGCCATCCGGATGAAAATCAAAAATATCCCCAATATCATCATCTTTAAAAATGGCGAGGCTGTGAGGCAATTGATCGGAGTAAAGCCAAAGTACGCTATTCTTAAAGCCCTGAATTCGGTCATTGATCAGTAAACAATAAATCTATGTCCCCTTAACTTCAGGCGTGCTATTCGGTTTTCCCACTCATATCCGGAATAAGCTCCCAAATCTCATCTACGGATTCATTCACAATGCTCTTATATTCATCCATAAGTGTCTGCCAGGAGCCTTCACCATGTAATTTCTCGAAATCTTCTTTGAATTTAGAGTCTTCATCAAAAATGGCATACTCCCTGAAGCCCCAGACTATTGCCGCATCCCGGTTATTCGGCATGTCAAACGCGGGAAAATAAGCCTCAAATGTATGGTCATATTTGTTTTCCCTGTAAACTTCCGCAACTTTGCCCACGATTTCTTTAAACCTGTATAATTGCCAATCTTCGATATCGTAAACTGAAATCAATAATTTGGAAAATAAAGAATCTTCTGGCTGGTAGGATATTTTATCGTCTCT
>JAUXDH010000221.1 GCA_030618545.1 Chlorobiota bacterium | reverse complement strand
AAAAAGCGATTTACGGGTTTTCGTAAGTTCCTCAGATACAGAAACGTTTTGCTCACAAGTAGAGTTCTCACCCTAAAGGGCAGAAACTGGTTTAAGTTTGAAACTTAAACCAGTACTGACAGCCTCTTAGAATTTTTATTCCACAACCAACCTCACCCCCTCAGAATGCGCCCCGAACTCAGGCGCATAATACGACTGGATGGTAGCAATACCATTGGAAAAATCTCCCTTCTGGGTAACGACTAACGGGTATTCTAACACATAGGTTCCTTTTTGGAGATAGTGAATGAAAAAGTCTGTACTCACATCTTTGATGTTCCTGTAATAACCCAATCCGCCACTCCACTGATAACCTGACAGTGTTGTTGTGGGCTCCAGGGATGAGGAACGCATGTCCTTTACATGAATGTATTCCATGTTTCGGTCAGTCCTGATCACCAATCGAATAATGACTTTATCACCTGTTTTCAATGATTCTCCCACTTCAAGCAGCCTGATGACCGGGCCATCTTCTGTTAGCTCCTCGACAAAGATTTGTTTGTTAATGCTCAAGGGAGATTTATGTGCAGTGATCTTATCAAGGTCTTCAAAGTATTGCCAGTAAGCGGCTCCCCAACTGATATTGCTGTTGGGGTTAGTGGCTTCTATTTTACCCATTTCAGCTTTGATCTCATCTCCCGACCAGGAGGTTTTGAAATACCCGGTGCCGGCTTCTACAGTTAAGTCAGGATCTGTTTCCGGCGAAATGGTTTCGCTACCAACTTTCAGTTGTACCAGTTCATCCTCATCAAGCAATTCAGTTCCTGTCATCAGAAGGGCATAAACTGCTTCTGCCGTAGCGGAAGTTGTCTTCCAGCGATTGGTTTGCTTTTGCTTCAGCAGCCAAACCTTCATCTGTTCCACAGATTTTGAATCCTTATTTATTGTGTTAAATGCTTCTATCAGCATCGACTGTGTTTCCACCGGAGCCTGGTACCACCTCCAACTCCATTCTTCCCGCCAGTACATTCCCAATTCCTCATTGTACAATGCGCGTTCTTTAAGAGAACGCATGATGCCTTCCGCTTCATTGCGGTGGCCAAATCGATGCAATGTCAACGCAAGCATGCCCTGCAGGCAAGTACTCTTTTTCAGCCAGTGCTTTTTAGCCTGACCCGAATAGTAACCGAAAGCTTCTTTCGTTTCTTCCCTGATAGGAAAAGCGCCTGATAAAATTGAACGTAAGTAAAGATATTCTATCTGCAAGCTGCCGAGGTTGTCATTACTCAAATTCTTCGGTGCATTCTTTTTCAGTTTATTATAATCTTCAACAATTTTTTTATCCAGGAATGCTACAGCGCTTTTCACCATTTTATTTATTCGTGGATCATCACTCAAATCAATGACCTCTTTATCACTCAGTTTAGCAAATCCAAGGATAATGCGCTGGGTGGTGTGTCGGTCGGGGCGCATGCCTTTGAACCAGGGCCATGCACCGTCAGGCATCTGGTTTTGTGCAAGTTTGAGCACCATAACTTCCTTTTCGTTTGCCAGCCGGTTAAGGTCAAATAAGATGGCTATCCTGCGCTTTTGCTCCGTCTCATCTTCAGATTCCAAAACCCATGGTGTGGCTTCAAGCACCACATTTTTCAACTCTTCATTTTTCTGAAGATTGGAATAAAAAGTTTCAGGAGTGTGTTGACTCCAGGCCTCAAAAACACTTTTGATCTTTGGATTGCTGTTGATAATAAAGCCGGAAAGTGCATTGGCATAATAGCGGTGAAAAAGGTACCCTGAATTTTCTGTCTTCGGTTCACTCATGTATGGAAGCGCCTGTACCGCGTACCAGGCAGGATTTGAAGTGAACTCAACAGTAAACCTGTAGTTCTTTCTTGTGGACGCCATCATGGTTTTATTGCTGATCAGGAGTTTATCCAATGTAAATGTCCTGGATTCACCTCCCCGTAAGGGCATCGGCAATGTTTCTGTCACCAGCATGCGGTTGGTCAGCACAGGGATCACTCTTTCTTCACCATCGGTAAATGTTCCTGATTTGGCTGTTATCCTGTACCCTATCATACTTAAATCGAAAGGTATGTTTAGTCTCCAGCTAACTAACTGGTTTCCTTCAGCTCCGATGCTTAGCATAACTTTTGCTTTAGCGTCCGCATCGAAAAGGTTCACCGGCTCCATCGTCAGTGCATTATAAAATACGATGCCGGCTTCTCCGCGCAATGGTTTGTCGGTGAAATTGACAACTTTGGCAGTAAACACCAACAGGTCTCCCTGCCTTACAAAACGAGGTACATTCGGGATGATCATCAGGTCTTTCCTGGCTTTGAATTCTTTTACCAGCGTACCAATCTTCAAATCTTTTGAACTGGCCAGCATCATCATTTTCCACTCGGTCAGGGCATCGGGAGTTGTAAAGCTGAACACAACATTTCCAAGGCTGTCTGTGTGAAGCTGTGGGTAGAAGAAAGCTGTCTCGTTGAAGTTGGTACGTAGCGGCACCGTCGATTTCTCCTGAGGTGGGGGAGGAACCTGAGTTGGTAGCTCACTCTCATCTCTTCTTTCTGATGCATCAGGTTCTTCAACATATTCCATTTTGGATTCGTCAGCAGCAACAGCATCTAATTGGACATTCTTCATTAATCCGGCTCCACGCATATATTCGTGGTAAGTATGGTGATATCCAAACCAGTTTATTTCCGGATACAAGACCGGCATCACCGTTTTGTAATCCATTGGTCTTCTTTGCAGAAAACGGAATCCTGATGCCCAGAATTGACCTGTGAAAAAGTTGGAAGAGGAGCGTTTGCTCTGGTAAAGATTTAGTTTCCAGTCGTTGGCCTTAAACTGATCGAGTGATGCATCATACATACCAGCAAGGAGCTCAACGGCCGAAGTTTCTCCATCAGGGCCGGAGATCTTTACCCGCCATTCTTCTTTTTGTCCGGGTGTGAGAAAATCCCGATAAGTTTCGAAAGTGATATCCAATTTTTTATTGGTAAACGGCACCTGAATAACATGGCTGTTGATATAGGATCTGTTGTATTTTACCATCGCAGTCCTAACAACGAAATTGCCCCGGTATTCTTCCATGACCGGGATCTCAATCACTTTCTGACCCCTGCTCACCAAAACCCAGTCGCTGCTTACAACCTGGTCACCATTCACTACTTCGTAATACAGTTTTGACTTCTTTGCTGCTGACCCAACTATTAGATAAATGACGTCACCCGGTTCGGCTTTCTTCTTCGAAACAGCAGACCAGCTTATCATCTTTCCTGGCAATTGCTTACCCAGGGTTGAATACAAGGTAACTATGCGTTCTGTTCTGACGGTATCACCATCTTTGGTAAAGGCGGTGCCAACTATCATGTAATGACCTGGAATCATTGACT
>JAUXDH010000198.1 GCA_030618545.1 Chlorobiota bacterium | reverse complement strand
GATTTATGCTGACAGCATCGGCTATTTTAACGGCGTTTACAAAACGGAAGATGGTGGTGATAGCTGGATCCGGACAAACGACAACAGCCTTTCTTCCGCTTACTTTTCCTATGGGTGGTGGTTCGGAAGAATAAAAGTGGATCCGGTTGATCCTGATAATGCTTTCGTCATCGGGTTCGACATTTACCGAACGCAAAACGGCGGTATGAGCTGGAGCAACCAATCGGGAAACAATGTACATGTGGACCAGCATGCTGTTCACATCCACCCTTCAAACAATAACTTTGTATTACTTGGAAACGATGGCGGACTTTACATCTCCCACAACGGAGGTACTACATGGACTTTGAACAAAACACTGCCGGTGACGCAATTCTACACCTGTGAAGTTGATTACCAATTGCCTTACAGGCTTTACGGAGGAACGCAGGACAATGGCACCAACAGGACGACCACCGGTGAACTCGATGATTGGGAAAGGATTTATGGAGGGGATGGTTTTTATGTACTTGTGGATCCTACAAACAACAATTACATTTATGCAGAATACCAGTATGGCGGCCTGGGCAGATCCACCAACGGAGGACTTAGTTTTACCAGCGCCACTGCCGGAATAAGCAGCAACGACAGGTTTAACTGGAATTGTCCGGTTGTGCTTGATCCCAATGATCCCAGCATCGTTTACTTCGGGAGCAACAAACTTTACAAAAGCACCAACCGTGCTGCTTTCTGGAATCCCATCAGCACTGATCTGACGGATGGCTCTCAGCCTGGCAACCTGGCTTACAACACACTGACAACCATTTCTGTGTCGGCAGTTAATTCACAGGTCATTTGTACAGGTTCCGATGATGGCAATGTGCATGTCACAACTGACGGCGGCCAGACCTATGATAACGTTTCAGGCGGTTTACCAGAACGATGGATTACCCGTGTGGCAGCAGATCCTGTTGAAGAATCCGTGGCTTACGTCACCATTTCCGGTTACCGCTGGGATGAATTCCTTCCACATGTTTTCAAGACATCGGATTATGGGGAAACCTGGACAGATATATCTTCCAATTTGCCTGAGGCGCCTGTAAACGATATCATCATTAATCCCTCAAATACGGAGGTTCTTTATGTGGCAACTGACATGGGGGTTTATGTTACTTACGATGGCGGGAATGAGTGGAACATGCTTGGCAGCAACCTGCCCAATGTTGTAGTGAACGACCTGGTTTATCATCAACCCACCAACAAGCTTATTGCAGGCACTTATGGTCGATCCATGTATTCTTACGACCTGGAGCAGGATCCGGTGACAGGTGTTCAGGCCAGGGATACTGAATTGACTATCTGGATATATCCAAATCCCATCAGAAAAAAAACGAATATCCGTATCGACAGCAACGGTCAGGTTGAGTCCATCACTATTGTTGATATTTCAGGGAAAACTGTTAAAACCTTTTCTGATTTCAATCGGGATATTGTTACATGGGACGGCACGGACAACCATGGCAACAGGCTGCCTGACGGGTACTACTTCATCACCATCCACACAAATAACGGATCCTGTACAAGCAAAGTATTACTACATTGATCATCAAGTATTAAATTCAGTTTTCATGGGACAATTGAATGAACTAAATTTGTAAAATCAAAAACTTTAATAAATTAATTATGAACTATTTAAAATTTATCCTGACCACATTATTTGCGGTTATCCTTGTGTTTTCACTTTCCGCTCAAACGACCGACGAAAAAAAGAAAGAACATAAAAAGGAGCATCATGACAGCAAGGTGAAACAAGAATTCCATAAAGACTGGGATAAAACAAAAGAGGGAACAAAAAAAGGATGGGAGAAAACGGAAGAAGGAACGAAAAAGGGATACAATAAAACCAAAGATGCTGTTCACAAGGATGACAAGCACAAATCAGACAATAAGAAAGAAAAGAAAAAGGATAAAAAGAAAGACGATAAGTGATTTCATTTCCCTATCAATCTCTTTCGTAACGTATGAGCGATACTTTATTCGGAAAGACCTTACCCCAACTTCAGGAAATCACCGATTCCTTAGGGTTACCACGATTTACTGCAGGGCAAATTGCCAACTGGCTCTATAAAAACAATATTTCATCAATCGATGAAATGACCAATCTCTCAAAAAAAGCCAGGGAACTGCTAAAAGAAAAGTTCACCTTTGGACTTGATGCACCGGTAAACGTACAAACTTCTGCAGACGGAACAAAAAAATACCTGTTCAAAACTGATGGCGGTTTCATCGAATCGGCCTTTATCCCTGAGAAAAACCGAAGCACGCTTTGTGTATCCTCACAGGTGGGATGTAAAATGCGCTGCCTTTTTTGTATGACCGGCAAACAGGGTCTCCAGGGACAACTGACGGCAAATCAGATCCTCAACCAGGTAAGAAGTATTGAAGAGCACGATCAGTTGACTAACCTGGTGTACATGGGAATGGGTGAGCCGTTTGACAACCTGGAGGCAGTGATGCAGAGCCTGGAGGTGCTTACGGCTGATTGGGGTTTTGCCTGGAGTCCGAGAAGAATTACTGTCTCTACCATCGGGCTGTTGCCGGAAATGCGACATTTTATTGAAAAAAGCAAATGCCATCTTGCTGTGAGCCTCCACTCACCCTTCGAAGCAGAGCGAAGGTCGTTGATGCCCATAAGCCACGAGTATTCCATTAAGAAAATCATGGACGAAATCAGGAGCCATGACCTGGGCCGGCAGCGCAGGATCTCTTTTGAATACATTGTTTTCAAGGGGATGAACGACACACCGAAACATGTAAAAGAGCTGGCAAGAATACTCAATGGAATTCGTTGCCGGATTAACCTGATCCGCTTTCATGAAATTCCGAACACTCCTCTTGAGGGTACAGATGAAAAGCGTCTGATTGAATTCCAGGAAGCATTAAAAGCCAAAGGGCTTACCACAACCATCAGGGCTTCCCGAGGTCAGGATATTGATGCAGCATGCGGGCTTTTATCAACAAGGGAGATGACAACAAAAAATTCATAAAGTGCAAGTTTTAACAATTCGGAAGCCATTGAGTAGAAAGTCAATAATAACTACCTTTGGAAAAAGTTTTCATATGAAGAGCGTGATTTTATCAAGTGAGTCGGGTGATGATTTAAATCTCTTAGTCAAGTTGGCGCAAAAATTGGGTTTTAAATCAAAGCAAATTTCTCCAGAGTTATTGGAAGAGCTTGGGATGGCAGAAGCTATTAAGGAAGGTCAGACGGGGGAGAATATAGATACCGAAGAATATATTAAATCTCTTCAGGAATGATTGTCAGGGTTGATAAGTCATTTCAGAAGGATACTACAAAAATAAATCAAGAGCCTCTTAAGAAAGAAATCATAAATATTATTCGAAAAATTCAAGAGGCCAAACAACTTACAGAAATCTCCAATTGTAAAAAGATTAGAGGAGGTAAAAACCTGTATCGAATTAGAGTTAAAGATTACCGGATAGGTATGGTCAAAAAGGGTAAACAAGTCCATTTAATTCGCTTCTTACATCGAAAAGATATTTACAAGTATTTTCCATAAAATAAGTTAATTCATGACGTTTGAATATTATAACAAATGAATCTAAGAAAGGGATTTGCCAGCGACAACTGGTCGGGTGTTTGTCCGGAGATCATGCAAGCATTGGCAGATGTGAACCCCGGGCACAATGAAGCATACGGCGAACTTGATGATCCGGTAACAGAGGCGGCTGTCGGGAAATTCAAACAGTATTTCGGGGATGACATTGCTGTCTTTTTTGTTTACAACGGAACAGCGGCCAATGTACTTGGGATATCTCAGCTCATGAATTCCTACCATGCGATGGTAACGGTTGGAACAGCCCACCTCAATGAGGATGAATGTGCCGCACCGGAAAAGTTTATGGGTGCGAAGATCCTGAAAGTCGAGACCGAAGACGGCAAATTGCTACCCGAACATGTGAAACCCTTTTTAAATAGTTTTGGGTTTCAGCATCATGCCCAACCTAAGGTAATCTCCATTTCACAGGTTACCGAACTGGGAACGATCTACTCGCGTGAAGAGATAAAAGCGCTTGCTGATTTCGCCCATGAAAACAATATGTTTCTACACGTGGATGGTGCGCGTATCGCTAATGCTGTAGTTGCACTCGACACAGATTTTAGAAGCATAACCATTGATGCCGGAGTTGATGTGCTTTCGTTTGGGGGTACCAAGAATGGGCTGATGTTTGGGGAGGTGGTTATTTTCTTTGGAAAAGATAAAGGGAATGATTTCGAATATTTGCGTAAACAGGGGATGCAACTGCATTCAAAGATGCGTTTCATATCTGCCCAATTTGATCGCTACCTCACTGACGGTTTATGGAAGAAGAATGCGCAGCAGGCAAATTCCATGGCACTAAAGCTTGCAGAAGCGCTGCAATCATTTCCCCAATTACACCTTACACAGGAAGTCAAGGCCAATGGAGTCTTCTGCACCATGCCCCCTGAATTAATTCCTGAGCTCCAGCAGGAATATTTCTTTCACGTATGGAACGAAAAACCCTCCCTTGTCGGCGAGGCCTTTACAAGCCATTTAAAAGAAGTGCGGTTGATGTGCTCATGGGATACTACTAAAGAGGATATTGAAGGTTTTGTATCATTGATCAGGGAAAA
>JAUXDH010000070.1 GCA_030618545.1 Chlorobiota bacterium | reverse complement strand
AAGAACAAACTGGCTGTGGAAGTTTATCGCTGGTCGGATGGCAGTTACCTCGAATGCCAGGATTTCTGGCGCATTAGCGGGATTGAAAGGGATGTATTCCTGTGGTCAAAACCCAGGGTTAATGTATTTGATTTTTTTGCAAAAGCACAATTGGTTAACGATTATCAGGATGGTAAACTGGAGGTCGAAGTCCTTTTGACAGACCTGCAGAAGAAACAATCCAAAGATCCTTTTGAACTGGCATTGTATCTTTTTGATGAGGAAGAGGAAATAGCGAGCACTAACAAAAAAGTTAGCTCAGGTACTCGCGAGTTAAGCTTACAGATCGAACGTAAGCTTAAGGATGTAAAGGTTTGGTCTGCTGAAAAGCCAAATCTTTATACACTGATCCTGGAGTTAAGGGATATAAATGGTGAACCCACAGAGTACCTCAGTACTCGAATAGGCTTTCGTTCTTCAGAGATAAAAAACGGACAGTTGCTTATCAATGGAGTTCCGGTGCTGCTGAAGGGTGTAAACCGGCATGAGCACGATGAATTCAGCGGCCATATGATTTCCAGGAAATCTATGGAGCAGGACATCAAGTTGATGAAGGCTTACAACATCAATGCGGTAAGAACCAGCCATTACCCCAATGATCCTTACTGGTACGAATTATGCGACCAATATGGTCTTTATTTAATCGATGAAGCGAACATTGAATCCCATGGAATGGGGTATCATCCTGACAGGACGCTGGGCAACAATCCCCTCTGGGAAAAGGCGCATGTGGACAGGATGAAAAGGATGGTGGAAAGGGATAAGAATCATCCTTCAATTATCGTGTGGTCGATGGGAAATGAAGCCGGTGATGGAGTAAACTTTGTTGCCGGTTCGGAATGGATACATCAGCGGGATCCATCCAGGCCGGTGCACTATGAAAGGGCCCTTAAAAATGACCATATAGATATCTTCTCACCAATGTATCCCAGCATTGAATACATCGAAAATTATGCAAAGACAAATCCATCCAGGCCATTGATCATGTGTGAGTATGCCCATTCTATGGGAAACAGCACAGGTAACCTGCAGGATTACTGGGATGTGATCGAGAAATATGATGCCCTTCAGGGCGGTTTTATCTGGGATTGGGTAGATCAGGGATTAGTTAAGTATGACGAATTCGGACAAAAATACTGGACCTATGGGGGCGATTATGGCCCTCCCGGAACGCCGAGTGACGGCAACTTTTGTATTAACGGTATTGTTAACCCTGATCGTACCCCGCACCCGGCAATGGAAGAGGTGAAGAAAGTTTACCAGTACATCAGCATTAAATCAGTGGATATAAACAATGGTCTTTTTGAATTGACCAACAAGTATGATTTTACCGATCTTAAAGAGTTTGACCTCCACTATCAAATCCAGGCAAATGGAAAATCGATAAACACAGGAAGGTTTGTGGATATTGATTTGCCGCCTCATGAAACAAAAAATATCCAGGTCCCAATGTTTAACATTCAGCTTGAAGATGGTAAGGAATACTTCGTCAATTTCAGGTTGATAAATAAAGATAGCGATGGAAAAATGGTGGTTGTGGCCGGTGAACAGATTCTGCTCGCTGATAAAACAGAAAAACTGCGCATTAACATCCATACTTTACCCGGCCTGGCTATTGAAAATAGCTCTAACCAAATAATTATTTCAGGAGAAGGCATTATCGTCCATTTTAATAAAAAAACCGGATTTCTTGAAAACTATTCAGCGAATGGAATTACTTACCTGGATCAGCCAATCATACCCAATTTCTGGAGAGCCCCCAATGACAATGATTTTGGAAACAGGATGGAACAGCGGCAGGCTGTCTGGAGAAATGCCGGACGCAACCTTGAACTGAAAAAACTGGATATTCAGCATGCCAATGAGGCTGTAGTGAGAATCTTTACCGAATATGATATGCCTGATGTCCGATCGTCTTTAAAGATCAATTATGAGATCATCAGCACAGGTGAGGTTGTTGTTGAAATGCGGATTTTTCCCGGAATTGAAGGCTTGCCCGACATGCCCAGGTACGGCATGGAGGTCATTCTGAAAGATGGATTTGACAGACTTGATTACTATGGCCGGGGGCCTCATGAAAATTACATTGACAGGAATTCGTCAGCTTTTGTCGGGCGATACAAAAGTTCGGTTGCTGATCAGTACTTTCCTTATATCCGTCCACAGGAGAATGGATACAAAACGGATACGCGCTGGTTAACTTTGGGAGATAAGGAGAACAGCAGATTATTGTTTAAAAATGGTAAAACTTTCGGTTTTTCGGCTACACATTTCACCACCGATGATCTTGATCAGTTGACCAAAAAGAACTATCGTCATACCATAGACATGAAAAACAGGAAAGAAACTATTCTTAATATTGACTTCAGACAGATGGGTGTTGGTGGTGATAATTCATGGGGAGCACAACCACACAGGCAATACACGCTACCGGCAACAAATTACAGGTTTAGCTTTAGTTTTAGACCAATTGATAAAGATTCGGATCCATTTATGATCTGGCAAACCGCTTACTAGTATTTAACCGAATCAATACCATACTTCTCTTATTATACGTTATTCTATTTATTGCTATAAAATGTCAGGTCGACATTGGATTAAACTTTCCTAATTTTACATGTTTTAATGCACACACGATGAAACGTAAAAACTTACTCATACTCATTGGAGCAGCCATTGTCTTCGTTATTGTGGTATGGATATTTGCCACACCTGCAGAAACCGTGGGAGGCACCATTACTGTTAAAGCTGAAAAAGGCGAGTTCGTCATTGATGTCACAACTACCGGAGAACTTGAAGCAAGAAGCAGTGAGAAGATTATGGGACCCAATGCCATGGGGCTCAGGAATGCAAGGATATGGCAACTCCGGATCGAAGATATCGTAGCTGACGGTACGGTAGTTGATTCAGGTGACTGGGTAGCTACTTTGGATAGAAGTGACCTGGAAAACAAGATCAAAGACCAGGAACTGGAAGTAGAAAAGCTGCAGACCCAGTTTGTGAAAACACAACTGGATACAACCATGACATTGAGGACTGCACGGGATGATTTGATCAACCTTGAATATACTTTAGAAGAAAAGCAGATTATTGTCGATCAGTCCATTTACGAACCTCCTGCCACACAGAGGCAGGTAAAAATAGACCTGGAAAAAACACAGCGCACGCTTGATCAGTCTATTGAAAACTACAAGCTCAAGTCGGAAAAAGCCAAAGCAGAGATGAAAGAGGTCTCAGCCAACCTGGCCAAGGCACAACGTAAGATGGATGAGTTTTTAGAATTAAAAGCGGAGTTTGTTGTCAAAGCTCCCAAGTCAGGAATGGTTAATTATAAAAAAGGATGGGACGGTAAAAAGCAGGGTGTCGGTGCGCAGATCAGTTCCTGGGAGAATGTAGTGGCCACGCTTCCAAACCTCTCGGCAATGAATTCAAAGACTTTTGTAAATGAAATCGATATCAGCAAAGTTCATGCCGGCCAAAAGGTAGAAATCGAAGTTGACGCTTTTCCCGGAAAGAAACTCACCGGAGTGGTTCATACTGTGGCCAACATGGGTGAACAACTGAGCAATTCAAACGCAAAAGTGTTTGAAGTGATCATTCAGGTGGATGGATTCGATTCCATTCTCAGACCCTCCATGACCACCAAAAACCGCATAATTACAGAAGTACTTGAATCGGAGATTTATATCCCTATTGAATGTGTTCATGCAAATGATTCAATAAACTACGTTTTTAAAGGTTCGCGAAAACAACAGGTGATACCTGGCAAAAGCAATGAAAATGATATCATCATCATGGCAGGCCTGGAGGAGGGAGACAAGATCTATCTTCAACCACCCACGAATGCTGATAATTGGTCCTCCAAGCTTCTTGATGAAAGTGTAGTTGCACAATTCGAAGAAAAGGATGGCCAAAAAATTGAGAAAGAAATGAAATCAGAAGATAAGGACAAGCCGGATCCATCTGAACGAAAAGGCCGGCGAAAAAAGGGAAAAGGACGTCCCGACAAAAAATAGAAGCTCAAAGATTGACCGAATGGAAAGATACATTCAGATCATAACCATAGCTTTGGAGGCGGTTTTTAATAATAAATTCCGTTCCATTCTTACGGCCCTTGGGATCATCTTTGGTGTAGCAGCGGTAATTGCCATGATGGCTATTGGTAATGGCGCCCGTATGGAGATCCTCGATCAAATCAAACTGGTGGGCGTCAACAATATCGTCATCCTTCCATTAAGTGATGCATCTAAAAGCCAGCAGGAAAATGAGGAGGACGAAGGTAAAACATTAAAGAAAAAATACTCTCCCGGCCTGACTTTAAAAGATGCGGACAACATTGTAAACAACATACCTACAGTTGAGAAGGTAAGCCCTGAGGTAATTTACAAAACGCTTGCTGTAAGAAGCGGAAAAAAGTTCAGTGTTGATCTTTCCGGTGTGACTAAAGCTTTTTTCGAGCTTTTTAACCAGACCCTGCAGGAGGGAAGGATCTTTAGCCGGTGGCAAATGGATAGGGGTGATCCTGTATGTATTATCGGACCTGAAGTTGCCGCTAAACTTTTCCCCAAGGAAAACCCGATAGGCAAAAGCTTGAAGTGTGGTAACATATGGCTGAAAGTTGTTGGAGTGCTGGAAGGCGTAAAAGTCAATGAACAAGCTGAAGAAATGGGTATAAGCGATTACAACCGCAACGTTTTTACCCCGATAAAAACTGTGTTGCTGAGGTATAAGGACCGATCTCTTGTCAATCAGTTATCTCTCGGCGGGGGCAGCCAGGTTTTTTATTCAGGAAGAAGCATGATGATCATGGACGATGAAGGAGCAGGTGGAGGGGGAGGAAACCAACTGGACAAAATAGTGGTTCAGGTAACTGAAACGGAACATCTTTCTTCCACCGCGGAAGTGATCAGAAAGATACTCAACAGACGTCACCAGGGTGTGGAAGATTATGAGATTAAAATACCGGAGTTGTTGTTGAAGCAGGAACAGAAAACCAAAGATATTTTTAATATTGTGTTGGGTGCCATTGCCGGTATCTCGCTTATAGTGGGTGGGATTGGTATAATGAATATCATGCTGGCATCGGTGATGGAGCGCATCAGGGAAATAGGAGTCAGGCGGGCAACAGGCGCCACCAGGAACGACATCGTTCTTCAGTTCCTTGCTGAAGCTACTTTCATCAGTATCACCGGAGGTTTTATCGGGATATTGCTTGGCGTGATCATGGCCAAAGTAATAACCACCACAACCGGAATCCTTACCATTGTTTCATTTCCCTCAATACTGGTATCATTCGGTGTTGCAGCATCAGTAGGGATCATTTTTGGATACCTTCCTGCAAAACAGGCATCGGAGAAAGACCCGGTTGATTCTTTGAGGCACGATTAATCATTATACAATTGCTTAGCGATGAAAATTTCAAGAAATATTTTGTTGGTTTTCTTTTTAATGATAGCATTGTCACTATCCGGGTTATACGGACAGGATACGATTACTTATACTCTGGATGATGTGATTAAGATTGCAAAGGATCAATCACCTGATGCACAAATTGCCAAACACCAGTACCGGAAAAGTTATTGGGCGTTCAGGTCTTTCAGGGCTGATTATTTACCAAGTCTTAACCTTAATGCTGAAATCCCAAATTTGAATATAAGTTTTGAGGAGGTATTAGGACAGGACAGTACATCAGTATTCACTCCGCTAAGCCTTACAAATTATCAGGTTTCACTATCGCTAAATCAAAAGATTGGAATAACCGGCGGTGAAGTTTTTCTGTCAACCAGTCTCAGGAGATTGGATAACAACCTTCCGGGTGCAGAGTTACCCACACAATATCTTACGAACATCGTTAATATTGGAATTAATCAGCCTTTATTTAAATATAATCCTTATAAATACAGCCGAAAAATTGAGCCTATGCTCTTTGAAGAAGCCCAGAGAATATATATTGAAACTACTGAAGAGGTTTCCATTACTGCTGTCAACCATTTTTTCCAGCTTCTGCTTTCTCAAATAGAAATTGAAATAGCTTATAAAAATTATACAAATTATGAAACGTTATACAAAATTGCATCTGGCAGATATAATCTTGGAAAGATCGCTGAGAATGAATTGTTGCAATTAGAGCTGAATCTATTACAAGCTGAAGCCTCGGTTGAAAATGCTGAATTAAACTTTACAAACAGGTTGTTCGTATTTAATTCGTTTCTGCGCCTTAAGGACGGTACAAATGTGGAGTTGATACCGCCTGTTGCTACCTTTCATTTTATAGTCCCTGCACAGGATGCTATTGATTACGCAAAAGATAACTCTTCCGCAGGTATAGAATTCAACAGACGAATGCTGGGAGCTGAAGAAGAGTTATATCGGGCAAAAAGAGAAGGGCGATTTGATGCCAATATTTTCGCATCTCTTGGTCTTACACAGTTTGATGTTGACGTTAAGAATGCGTATAGAAATCCTTATAATGAGGAGATGCTTGTTATTGGTTTATCCATGCCTTTACTGGATTGGGGTAAGGCACGTGGTCAAATAAAAATAGCAGAATCGAACCTTGATTTGGTAGAGACTGCAATTGAACAGGAAAGAATAGATTTTGATCAAAATGTATTTATAAATGTGATGCAGTTTAATATGCAAAAAAAGCAATTGCGGATTGCTGCCAAATCAGATACTGTTGCGCAAAAAAGGTATGATGTCACCCAAAAGCGATACATGATCGGGAAAGTAAACGATGTGCTTGAACTGGATAAAGCACAGATTGATAATGACAATGCAAAGATGGGTTATTACAGGGCATTAATGACCTATTGGCAAAGCTATTATAGATTAAGGAAACTCACTCTATACGATTTCCAACGGAATATGCCGATAATGGTAAGCTTTGATGAATTGAACAACTAAAAAACCCTCCCGGTGCTGGCACCTGAAGGGTTAGATAAAGGATTAAGCATCCCTTAATATGATATAGTTACAAAGGTCAGTACTGATTAAATCAATGACTACTAAGTAGTCAAAACTACCGGTTCCGCCTCAGCATGATTATTCAGCTTTTTGTCAACGGTATTGTAGATAGCAGCAAATGCTCCTTCAATCCAGATGGAGGCCGGAACTATCCCAATAATAATAAGAATAAATCCTAGAATGACAATCGGGATGGCCAGTAGCCCCATCAGGAAAATGGTCATTGCATGCCCTCTCGTCATACTCCAGCTTGTTTTAACAGCCTCAATCACTTCCAGTTTTTTATCCATAATAAGGTAGGGGACAAATGCGAGTTTACATGCAAAGATAATTCCGGGGACAATAAATACCAGGAGTCCCGCAATGATAATTGCTCCGGTAAGCAGATTGGCCAGTACAACATTAAGATAGTTGGATTTAAAGCAATCGAACATATCAGCGACATCAAACTTTTCTCCCCGTATCACTTTTAAGAATATGTAGGCCATTCCATAAGAAAGGGGCCCAACAATAAAAAGGCCATATGCCAGGCTAAAGATGCCTAACATGACGCCGCCGAAACCGAGTCCTGCTGCTTCAGCGCCTGCCCTGCCTATGCCCACAGGGAAACTTGCCGCGATATAAATTACCATCACTAAAAGCAATTCGAGAAAGTTCGTTTTCATGACTTCCCAGCTATGACCATAACTGGAACCCACTTTGGGTTGTAAGTCATAAGTTAAAGGTTGCGATGTATTTTCCATGATTATATAATTTATTGATTTACAAGGCAAAACTAATAAGAGAAACCCGGATGGTCAAGTCACTAAAGTAGGATTCTGAATAAACACTACGAAAGTATTGGGTTGATAATGAAATCCAAGGTAAAATTGGTTGTAAATTTGAACGTTTAACTACTAAAGTAGGGTGTTACAAGAATTTCTTTTCCTCGTATTTATACTCATCTCCCTTGGTGCAGGCATTGGAGCGGTCCTTCTGGTTAACCGGCTTTATAAAACTTATCAGCTTAATTATCTACAATCTTATCTCTATAACCAGCTTTTGCTTTTTATTTTCGGATTGTACGGCCTCATTGGTCTGGCAGTGGTAAAATGGATACTCCGGGAACTTGAAACACCAACTGCTACTGTAGAAACCATAGCCAACTTTATACCCTACCTGGGTGTACCATTTGTAATTGCAGCATGGTATATGTTCATCAAACTGAGTGTTGAGATGGTTGGAAAAACAATATCGGCCAGGCTTACATTTTCTTATTTTGCATTTATGCTGCTGATCATTCTTGGTTATGGATATTTAATTGTTTACTTGTTTCGCTCTCAATCAGAGAATGCCCAGGTATTTTCAGATTATGCAAAATATGTTTTTGTCGGTATTGAGATCATAACCCTGCTCATTTCATTTTATTTTTTATACATCAAGGGTACCCGGATCAAACACAGAAGTTTCAGAATGTCTGTCAGAAATTTTGCACACATCAACTTATTTTTCAGCGTATTGGGAATTAGTTTATTTTTCTATACTGATACTGCTGCCGTATTTGCAGGCGCCTATATCCTGGTATTTTTCGCAGGTGATATTCCTGCAATAATCTATCTTGGAAATTATCTGGACAAATATTATCTGACAACATCAGGCAAAACGGAGGCAATCTCTCCATATGCTGATTTTATCTCCAACTACCAGATTTCAAAACGGGAATGGGAAATAATTGAGAAGATCAGTGAAGGTTTGACAAACAGGGAGATCAGCGAAGTCCTGTTTATTTCTTTACAAACTGTAAAAGACCACACCCACCGGATTTACAAAAAGACAGGAGTGAAAAACAGGGTTCAACTGGTAAATATGATCATGGTAATAAAAAGCAATACGGCAAGTAAATTAAACTAAAATACTTAACAATTGTTATGATCGACAAGCTGAAATAATTATTATTTTTGGCCTTCAATTTTAATCACTATTAATCATTAACTAAAAAAATTATGGCAGTTTTAGTAGGAAAAAAAGCTCCTTTATTTGAAGCTGACGCCGTTGTGAATGGCGGCGAATTTGTAGAGAAATTTTCTTTGGAACAGTACATTGGGAAGAAACATGTTGTTTTCTTTTTCTATCCACTCGATTTTACGTTTGTTTGTCCAACGGAGATCATCGCATTCCAGGATAAAATGGAAGAATTTGATAAAAGGAATGTAGCCGTTGTAGGTTGCTCTGTTGATTCAAAATTCTCACATTGGGCATGGTTAAACACACCAAAAAATAATGGTGGTATTGAAGGTGTTAAGTTTCCACTCGTTTCTGACCTTTCGAAAACAATTTCAGAGAATTATGATGTCCTTGCAGGTGAATATGATTACAACGAAGAAGGCGAGATGGAATTCAATGGCGATGCTGTTGCTTATCGTGGCCTGTTCCTGATCGACAAGCAGGGTGTTGTACGTCACCAGGTGGTAAATGACCTCCCACTGGGCCGCAGCGTTAACGAAACATTACGTATGGTTGATGCTTTGCAGTTCTTTGAAGACAACGGCGAAGTTTGCCCTGCCGACTGGCATGCAGGCGATGATGCAATGGTAGCTGATGCTGCCGGTGTCGCAGATTATTTAAGCAAACACTAAGCAGTTTTCCTTTCTGAATAAAAGGATATTTACAAGTTGAAAAAGGTGTTGGAGGAATCCGGCGCCTTTTTTTATGTCTGAGATTCCATTTTTTACATTAAACAAAAAGCCTGCTATATCGCTCGCTTATCACAGTCTGATACTTATTTTTCATTTCATCCGTCAGGAAGGAAGAACCCAATAATGATAAAGCCTCGTCCTTCCTCTTTATAAAACGGTTAAATACGCCCTCAGTTTGTTTTCCAGTCAAACCAAAGTCATTCCCAAGTTTGATAAAATTCTCTTGTTTTAGTTTTTTCTTTTTTCCATCCATAGTTAATGCTAACTCTTCGGTTTCTTCCGGTAGTAAAATAGTTGTATTGAGCAGATCATAGGCAGGAGCGAGCGACCAGCCAAATGCTGTTTGAATCAAAGAGAAGTTCTTCAGGTGCATATCATTGTTTCCTGAAAGAAAACTGAAAACTGCCAGTTCAAAAAATGAAAGTATATCCAGTAAGGTATTGTCAGAATAAGCATTAATAGCTTTCCCAACTTTTTCCATTGAACTTTTGTATTTATCAAAAGCTTCTGTTATCTGGAACATGTCAATCATGTGAATTTTGCTACCATCCCTATTCCTGTCAATACGTTTGGTGATGTACGAAAGTTCACCTGACTGTAAACGTATCAAACTTGAAGGAACGACCTTGATACCAAGCAGCTCTGCCATACGCATGGTCGCGTGCTCATTTTCCGGCATCTCAGGAAAGTCCTTGTTGGGAGGTTTGAAAATGAAGTTACCGCCGAGAACCCCTACTATCGTTAACCTGCTGTCCATGTCTCTTGCTTCCTGTACAAGTGACATCGATAATTTAGGCTGAACACCCGGAACAGAAACCCTACGCTCAACCACCTGCTTTGCCAGCTCCGACATTTGTCCAAGCGTGTAAGGTAGCAGCGGCGCTGTCTTTGTTCCAAAAAATGCCATGCTGCATTTCTGATGAAAATCAACTCCATCGTTTAAGTCCTTGTAACAATACAAACAGTTATTCTTCATCTTCTTCAGGAATTGGTATAACGCTGACAGCTCCTATGCAATTTTTACAACATGCCAACAGTAAACCCATTCTGTCATTGGGGTTTATTTTCCAGTTTTTAGTTGCAATATCCAGTAGCCAGCCTTCGGGTATTAATCCTTCGAAAAAAGGAAAGAGCCTGTTTACTTTATATTGCCTGGAAGTTACCGGCATAGTGAAAGTTATAAACTGATCGGGATGAGTTACAACATAATCATCATTGTATTTAAAAATATATTCGCCATCTGAAGTTTCAGAGAGTATTCCAGCAATAGTATCGCTATAATATATTTGGGCTCTTCTCATGGTTTTTATTTACTAAGAATAGTTAACTCTTTTGAACTTACTGCAGCCAACTCATGACCGAACATTTTGAGTACAAGGTTAACTTTGTCCATATTCAGGTTGGTTTTTCCTTGCTCTATCTTTCTTATTACAGTTAGGGCTACACCTGCTCGTTCGGCAAACTCCTCTTGTGTAAGGTTTACCTCTTTTCTGCGTTCTTTAACAAATTCTGCTATTAGTTTCATTATACGTATTTAGATATAGTAATGCAAATTTAAACTATATTATATGTAAATACATATATTTATATCATTTTACTATATTTTATATGCTCATGCATACAAATTATAGCTGCCTTTATTAATTTACTCAATGCATTGAGTAATTTTACTCAATCAACTGAGTAAAATGAAAATTACCATTATCGCCGACAACCGTGAAAAAAAATCCGGCATTCCGGATTTACTTGCTGCTAAAAATGTAGATGTAATAATGCGGCAACTTTTTGTTGGCGATTATATGATCAATGATGAAATTGTTATTGAAAGGAAAACAAGCGGGGATTTTGTACAATCAATAATCAACGGACATTTATTTGATCAATGCGCCAGATTAAGAAAATCAGGTGCTGTCCCTTTGATTATTGTTGAAGGAGATCCTTTTAAGACTCGGCATAACATAAGCCCGGAAGCCATCAAAGGGGCTTTGTTGTCTATCAGTCTGTCGTGGCAAATACCGGTTATCAGGTCTTCCGGAAAAGAGGATACGGCCCGGCTGATGATCATGGCATCACAAAAATATGACAACCCTCCTGTTTTCATTCGCCGTAAAGGGATAAAGCCTAAGAAGATACAAAGACAACAACATTATTTTGTCCAGGGTTTACCAGGGATAGGCCCGGCATTGGCACACAGGCTGTTGCTTCATTTCAAAACCATTGAGCGAATTGTACTTGCCGACATCAAATCATTGGAAAAAGTGGAAGGTATCGGAAAAGAAAAAGCCGCGACGCTTTATCAGTTTCTCAGGTTGGGGGATTGAACGCTTATACAGTTACCAGGCTTGGTGGGAAAAGTTGGCCTTTTCAAAGTACTCATGCCATGCGTTTTTTAGAAGTTCCAATTTATCAACTATGGGGTCTTTTTAATCAATTTGTCAATTTCCTTAACAAATTCTTGTGCCGGCTTAAGCAATGCTAAAACATCATCCTTCACGTATTCAATAAAATCATCATAATCGCCTGTAAGTCGTTTGTCGAAGATATTTGAATAATACCTACCCAATTCTCTATCTATCAATCCGGTTTTGATAAAATGCAAACCAAACATTTGTCTGACTCCTGCATGAGTTTGCGCTTTGATTTCCGTACTGATTAACAAAGCACTTACAGCATAATAACAACCGTAATACAATCTATTAACAGCAGTATTCCAAAATTGATTTTCAATAAGTATATCAACTTCCCGTAGGGTTTCATGGGCTCTTGATATTCTATATTTAGCTATTTCTTTTCTGTCTGATTCTTTCACAGGGCTACCCCTTCATTTATAATATTTTCATAAAATGGGGTTATACGATGCCTTTTTTCCCAGTCTTTCTTGGACAAAACCAAAGGGCTTATTATTTTTCCAATATCAAATTCAATGTCGTAAAGTGGATATGCTATTTTCTTTTCATCCTTCCACGTAACCTTGTCTTTATCAAGCAAAATCAGAATATCAATATCCGATTCTGCTTTTTCTTCTCCACGGGCATACGATCCATAAAGTATAACAATTGCATTAGGAACAATAGATGTTATTGATTTTTTAATTCTTAGCAATATGTTCTTCCTGCTGTCCATTTTACAAAAGTATTGCTTTTTCTAAACTTGAATGTAAAATTTCGAAAACCCTTCATCATCGATAAGCATTTGTTTTTTCCAGGAGTTTTCCAATTGAATATCCATAGGCAAGGCACCGGGTGGTATATAGAAACCATCCTTTTTGTATTTCTTTGACTCTTTACGCGCTTTTTTCATCGCTTTTTTGTTCAATGCTTTTCCTGCTTCTTTTTCGCTTGCCGGAATGTCCGGTAAACTGTTAATGATAATTAGTACCGTCTATTTTGTTTTGTGACAAAAGTTCGTAAAAAATTTTGATACTTGTCAAGTGGCTTTTATTCTTTTACTTATTTTGGTTGGTAATTGAACAAGTCTCGCCAATACAATAGCCCACGTTGGAAGATTTGCTCAGGAGGGGCGCTTGTTAAAATGTTTATTGAAAATTTCGCTAATAATTTCAATATGTATCGCTTGACCTTTAAGGGTACTACCAAATAGAGATCCACCTTTGAATACCCCAACAACATCATTACTTTCGTTGATTACAGGACAACCACTCATCCCACCAAGATCAGTTTTATTTAAAAAAAAAGTAAATGAATTATGCATTTTGATTAAATCATTCGAATTGGAACCACAAGTAATTATTATTGACTGCGATGACACAAACAACAATGCCTATGGCAACCAGTTGCAGATAGAATACAATCATTATTACGGAGAATATTGTTTTATGCCCCTGCATATTTACGAAGGCTTATCCGGTAAGTTAATAACAACGATACTCAAACCGGGAAGAAGATCAAAAGCTACCGAAGTATTTTCTATTCTGAAAAGGGTTATTGGTTTTATTCGCAATCATTGGTGTCAAACAAGAATAATAATACGGGGCGATAGCCATTTTTGTTCACGAGAATTCATGGATTGGACAGATGACCAATACAAAGTCAACTTTATTACGGGTTGTTGTAAAAGTGGAAGTAAACTCAATGGGCACAAACATCCGGTATATTGTA
>JAUXDH010000106.1 GCA_030618545.1 Chlorobiota bacterium | reverse complement strand
GATTGAACTTGCTGATAAATATATTGCAGAAAAGGTTGTTGGGAAGACAAGCTTGGTAGATTGCAGACATATAGCATTAGCCACAATACACAAAGTTGACGTTTTGGCAAGTTGGAATTTTAAACACATTGTAAACTTGACAAAAATTAAAGGATACAACTCGGTAAACCTACGGAATGGATATCAAATGTTAGAAATAAGAAGCCCTAAAGACCTTTTGACTTATGAAAACGATTAAAAAAGAGAAAACATTCGATGCAGTAAAAATGATGCGTGAGATCCGAACAAAAATAAGCAAAGAAACTGCTGATATGACTTTTGTGGAATTAAGAAAGTACATTGAGAAACGTTTGAAGAGCAGTGACTTCAAACCTATCGGAGAATAAACTCAGCGCACAACTAACACAACTATGATGAATTTGTCATTAATTGGTCATTCAGTGTAATTTGGTAGTCACAGTTGACTGAAAACTGCCTGCTAAGAATAATGCCCGGTGCTTAACAGCAAATTATACCCCAACACCAATTATATCAATCCATGTTTTTCCTATTTTTATCCCTGTTTCAAAACCGTCCGTTATGAATAGTAAAAACCCACTTTTATTCCTCCTTCTCCGGCAGGCAGGCTTTTCACTTTCTACTTTTATCCCTCCTGCACTGAAACTCCGGCGGGCAGGCTTTCTACTTTCTGCTTTCCTCTTTATCCTTTTATCTTTCGGGTTACTCGCCGACGAAGGCGACACCCTCGTCATCCAGACCATCGACTGGGATACGCCGGTGCTGCCGGGATGGAATTCACCGCGCTCAGGTTTCTATGAGTTTCCGGGAGATACCACCACCTTCTCGAAGATACTGATGTACTACACCCTCAAATGTGACCCAGGCCAGAATCCCGCCTGCGGCGAGTGGGACTATACCACCCACACCAGGCTGCAGGAACATACCGGGGTGTATGACTCCAACCTCTACCACCACCCAAATTATATGGTGAACAATGCCAGTCCGGACTCTTTCATGTTCATGAATGATGAATCATTTTATTATAATTCCTGGCTGGAATACTCCAACCAGACTACCCCGGAAAATGAAGCGACAGTCGGCGCCGGGGGGGAATCCCTCATATTTCATAATGATAACGTAGCTCCTGATGGCAAACTGCAGCACATCTACAGGGCCGCCGAAATGACTGCCGGTAGTCTTCAAAGTGGTGACATCACAGGCATAAAATATAATTTCGGCGCAGCCGATATCAGCTTCAAGCACTTTAAAGTCCGCATCAAACACATCGATAGCGATACCCTCCCACCCAACCGGGTTATCAACGACGGATTTACAACAGTGTTCGATAAGAACATGACCTTTGCTGAAGGTATTTCAGTTATCAACTTCGCCTTCCCCTTTAACTGGGATGGCAGTTCGAATATCCTTATTGACCTTAGCTGGTCCGAAAAAGATGGCTCAGCAGCGCTTGAAGCCGACCAGGTAAGTACCAAAGCATCGAAGTACAATGTGGCCCACGATTATTTCCTTGATTTTGAAGGATGGGATTACGTCAATGTGCCTGCAGAAGTGTTCTCTACAATCGACAGTACCATCACTATTTCATTCTGGCAATACGGCAACCCTACCGTCCAGCCCATCAACTCGTCCATATTTGAAGGTGTGGACAGCGCGGGTCACCGGGTGCTGAATGCCCATCTTCCGTGGAGCAATGGCCGCATTTACTGGGATGCCGGTTGGGATAACGGCAACGACCGCCTCGAACTTCCGGCAGGCGATCCCTCCGATTACGAAGGCCAATGGAACCACTGGGCTTTCACCAAAGATGTGGAATCGGGCGCCATGCTTGTTTTTCTCAATGGGGAGTTGTTCAACATCGGTGGTGGCAAATACCGGCTGATGGATGGGATAGCCGAATTCAGGATTGGAGCTGCAATTACCTACGACGGCTATTATGCAGGTATGATCGATGAGGTGAGGATATGGGACAAGGTGGTGGACCAGGAAACCATCAAAGCGTATATGTACAAAGATGTCACACCTGATCATCCCTATTACAATAACCTGAGGGGGTATTACCGGTTCAACGCTGGAAATGGATTCACTGTTGACGACAGCAGCCCGCATGATTATGACGGTTACCAGTTTGGTTATCCGGAATGGATGAATTACCGTGGTGAAGACCGCTTCCGCAATGCGGTGGGATTTGATGTGCGTGCGCATGTCATATTTGAAAGCGGGAGTTACGATCCTATGCTGCTCGACAGTGTGGTGATGGTTGACACATTTTCCAAAGCGCCTGTAAACATCGTGCTGTTTGACCCGGATGATCCGCCCATGCCGATGGATACCCTTACCAAATGGCCTTCCTATTACAATAATTATGTTTACGATGAGGGTGGCAAAACCATAGATTCCACACTGGTGACACCCGACAGTACCATTTATTATGAAGATCTCCCCTACTATGGCGATCCCTATGAGATTGTCATCCCATGGGAGATTGCGCGCTACATCACTCCCTATGGCATCGGCCTCGATTTGGGCGAAGGATGGACATGGGTGTTTGATGTTACGGATTATGAACCCATGCTCCGCGATTCGGTACACATCACCGCAGGGAACTTCCAGGAGCTGCTCGACCTGAAATTCTACATGATTGAGGGTACACCGCCAAGAGATGTTAAGAAGATTGAAAAGGTGTATTCCGGATACTGGAACCTTTCAGAATTCCCTGAGAAAGTTCCGCCTAAAACATTACAACTTATCGATGAGGCATCCACCTTCAAAGTGAAAACAAGAACTTCAGGCCACCGGTTTGACAACCCGACCAACTGCGCGGAGTTTTGTTATAAAGTCCACAATGTGGAAGTGAATGGTGAAAGCATCTACGACTGGCAGATCATCGAGGAGTGTTCCAACAATCCCCTCTACCCCCAGGGTGGCACCTGGATTTACGACCGTGCCGGATGGTGCCCGGGAGCAAAAGTTACCGAACACGATATAGAGATCACTCCTTATATTACTTCCGACAGCGTTGTGCTGGATTACAATTCGCAACCTGATCCTTATGGCGCCTATGTGCTGGAAGTGCAGCTCTTCTCTTATGGTGACCCCAACTTTGACACAGATGCGGCAGTGGATGGGGTGATCGCTCCCAATAACATGGAAGTCTATGGCAGGTTCAATCCCACAACCTCCTCCCCTATGGTGGTTATTCAGAACCGTGGCGGGGATAGCCTGTACAAGGTGGATATCACCTATGGGCCCCAGGGTAGTTCGAAAACTTACACATGGACAGGAGCGCTTGGATTGATGCAAAAAGAAGATGTAAGCCTGGAACCGTTTACTCACACGGAACTTACTGAAGGAGATGGAAAGTTTTTGGTTTCACTCAGCAACCCGAACAATACGGCGGATGAGAATACCATCAACGATACATTTGAAAGCAGCTATGACATGCCGCCGGTCTATCCCGGTACCATCATCATTAAATTCAAAACCAACAAGGCCGCCTATCAGAACCAGTACCAGATATTCGACCACGAAGGAAACCTGGTATTCGAACGTGGTGATTTTGAAAACAACACCACGTACACTGACACCATTACTTTCGTGAACGGGGCTTTCGATTTTTACCTCTGGGACAGCGGTGACAATGGTATTTCTTTCTGGGCCAACAGCGAAGGATCGGGCAGCCTCAGGTTCTATGACATCAATGACGACCTTATCAAATCATTCAACGGCGACTTTGGCGACAGGATATACCATAGCTTTTATATGGATATGTACCTGGGCAAAGAAGATGTGTCTTCAGGCAATCTGGCATTCGATGTACTTCCCAACCCTACAGATGGAAAGTTTATATTAAGCTATGCTCTTAAGGCAACTGCAAATATTCAATTCAGCATTTACAATTCTTCTGGGCAGGCAATCTGGGAAAAAAGATCAGAAGGGCAATTTCACGGCAAAGTTTATGTTGATCTTGGAAATGCAGCTCCCGGTTTGTATACTTGCGTGATGAAAACGAGAAAAGATTTTTTAAGCAAGAAGATTGTATTGAAGTAGTTATATAATTCTAGCCAGTGTGAATGAATTTTGAAATGGAGGTAAAGTTTGGCGCAGGCTATTACACAAAGTTCCACTAAGCGAGCGCTTTGCGTAACTTTGTGAAAAGCCTTTGAGTACCTTTGTGTTAAAGCTTTGAATTAAAAATCTCTAGTCAAAATCGTGAATCCTTAGAACCACTCACAATGACTAATTATCCAATGACCAAGAACCCTTACGATTGAAAACCATCAACATAACACGCCTCAAAAAAACCGCCCTCAACATCCGGCGCAACACCCTCATCAGCCTTGCTGAAGCCGGATCGGGACATACCGGTGCATCGCTGGGACTGGCGGATGTTTTTACTGTCCTCTACTTTAGTGTGCTCAACCATGATCCCAAAAACCCTCAACATCCGGAAAGAGACAGGGTAGTGCTTTCTGTTGGTCATGTAGCGCCGGGCTGGTATGCCACACTTGCTGAGTCAGGGTACATACCTCAGGAAGAGCTGATGTCGCTGCGGAAACTTGGCAGCAGGCTGCAGGGTCATCCGGCTACAGATCACGGGTTGCCGGGATTGGAATCTTCTTCAGGTTCCCTGGGGCAGGGATTGTCTGTTGCAGTGGGCATGGCCCTTGCAGACAAGATGGATGGTAAAAATAGAAAGACATTTTGTATCATGGGTGATGGTGAGATGCAGGAAGGATCGGTATGGGAAGCAGCCATGTCGGCGAGTCACCACAAACTCCAGAACCTGGTGGCTATTGTTGACAGGAACTTCCTCCAGATCGATGGCGAAACGGGTGATGTGATGTCTCTCACTCCACTGTCAAAAAAATGGCGGTCATTTGGATGGGATGTGCGGATGTGTGATGGCAACTCGATTGAAGACCTCCTGCATACTTTTGACACACTGCTGTATGAAAACCATCCCAGCATCATCATCGCCAAAACCCTCATGGGTAAAGGCGTGAAGAGCATCGAAAACGATTACCTCTGGCATGGGAGGCCGCCGGGGAGAGAAGAGCTGGAGGGGTTTTTGGAAGAGTTGGGGTATGATGAATGATAAAGCACTTTGTGGACCTTTGTGTGTTCTTTGTGGATCTTTGTGTAACAGCTTTTGCTCATTGATGGAAAGCTATTTCACAGAGTTGCACAGAGGAGACTCAGAGAGAGTGGGAATGGGTGAAGATGAGATGGGAATGATGGAAGGAATGAAAGATCAGGGGAGCCGAAGGCGTATTAAATATCAATCATCAGTTGCCCTGTGCTTCAGCTCAGGGACTAATAACAGAATTTGAAGAATTACAAAAATAAAGGCAACAAACCCACCAAAACCGGCTTCGGCGAAGGGGTGCTGGCAGCAGCCGGTAAAAACCCAAACGTGGTTGGTATTGGAGTGGACATCACCAAATCGGTGAGCATGGACCTGTTTGCCGACGCGTTTCCTGACCGCTTTATTTCGATTGGTATAGCCGAACAGAATGCCGTAGGTGTTTCAGCCGGACTGGCCCTCTCCGGAAAAGTGCCTGTGTTTGCTACCTATGCGGTTTTTTCTGCTTTAAGGACAACGGACTTCATTCGTGTGTCGGTATGTTACAACAACCTTCATGTGATTATTGGCGGAGCCCATGCCGGGATCAGCGTAGGACCCGATGGCGCTACCCACCAGGCATTGGAAGACATTGCCATCATGCGTTCGCTCCCGAGGATGACGGTCCTCTCCCCTGCTGATGCCACACAGGCAAAGATGATAACTGAAATGGCAATCAATGAACTGAGCGGCCCTGTTTACATCAGGTTTGGCAGGGAGGCGGTTCCTGATTTCACTGATGAAAAACAAAAGCTTGAGATCGGGAAAGGACAGCTTCTGAAAAGTGGTAACGACCTTAGCCTGGTGGCGACAGGTCACATGGTTTGGGAGGCATTGCAGGCCGCGGAATTGCTGGCCGCTTCCGGAATTGATGCCAGGGTCATCAACCTGCATACCATAAAACCTGTTGATGAAGATATCCTGATAAGGGCCGCGAAAGAAACCGGAATGATTGTCACTGTGGAAGAGCACCAGGTAACAGGGGGCATGGGAAGCGCGGTGGCCGAGGTGGTCTCTCAAAATCATCCTGCCAGAATGAAAATCCTTGGTATGCCCGACCGGTTTGGGGAGTCAGGCAGACCGGAAGAATTGATGGAGAAATACGGATTTACAGCAAAACACATTTATAACGAAACTCTAAAACTACTTAAGAAGTAGAAGTGGTAGTTGAGGAATTGTTAATTTTGACAAAAAGATAGCCGCTTGACTTTTCTATTCATATCACCCAGGTTTTTAGACTTTGTAGATGTTTTCCTTGTAGCGGTATTATTGTTTACGCTGTACAAGCTTGTTAAGGGAACAGTGGCGGTTAATATTTTCCTTGGGCTGGTGGCACTGTTTCTTATCTGGCGACTGGTTGAGGCGCTTCAGATGGAGCTTCTTTCAGCTATCCTCGGTGCATTCATCAGTGTGGGACTTGTGGCGCTGATCATCATCTTTCAACCTGAGATCAGGCAGTTTCTTCTTGCTGTCGGTACAGCAAAGGTGTTCGGGAAATACGGCCGTCGGTTTACATTCTTTAAAAAACTCTTCGGTACAAGTATCGAGTTTGATGTTGATGTGATCGTCGCCGCCTGTCAGCGCATGTCGGAACAACAAACAGGTGCGCTTATCGTCATTACCAGACAAAACGAACTCAGCCAGTTGGCGGCTACGGGTCAGGAGGTGGATTCGGCCGTATCGACACAATTGGTTGAAAATATCTTCTTTAAAAACTCGCCACTGCATGATGGCGCCATGATCATCACAAACAACAGGATTCGGGTGGCTGCAGCGATCATGCCTGTTACCAAGAAAAAGATCAGGGCTTCTTTTGGGCTCAGACACCGGGCGGCGGTTGGAGTCACGGAAATCTCCGATGCCATTGCCATCATCGTTTCCGAGGAGAATGGGAAGATTTCTTACAGCATCAAAGGTGATATCATTTATGGATTAAAGCCGGAGCAACTGCAGCAACGGCTGATCACGGATCTGGGGCTTGATAATAATGGGAAGGTGAAATAGCCGCTTGTTTTTTTCATTTGGTTTTATTGGGAAGGGAATTGTATTCGGTGTTTGATAGGGTCTATTCAAAGCTGTGACGCAAAGGAATTCTCTCTGTGTAGCTCCGTGTCTCCTCAATGCCACTCTGTGTAATAGAATGCATCCAAAGCCAGGTGGGTCAAAAAAGTCTATCCTTAAATTATACCCTAAACATAGTAATCCACCACAGCGGTTTCAGAAACTATGCTTCTCATAAAATCAAGGACTTTCACATGTTCAGGGTGGATGCGGTAGGCATTAAGGGCGGCTTCGTCATCAAAATCTGAGGTCAGTACCAGGTCGTATGCTGAAGGTTTTGTGTTCACATTCAATCCCACTTCCATTCTTTTTAGTTCGGGCACTAAACTTTCCAATGCCATCAATCTTTCTTTGAATTCCCTGGCATTTTGATCTACTTTTTCATGGTCTTTAAACCGGAGCATGACGATGTGTCTGAGCATAGTGATGTTATTTTTTCTAAAAAATTATAAAGCCACGAATGCACAAATTGAAGACGAATCATTCGTGCATTCTGCCAAAGGCATTCCCAGGGAAGTGGCTTATCTTTTTCTCAGCCAGAGATTAGTTAGGGGTTAGGAGTTAGGGGTTAAGTAAGAGTTAAGTTAATTGTAATATATTAATGTTGTTTTAGTGGATAGTTTTGGTTTTTAAATATTGCGCCATTGCGAACCCATTGCCTCTTTGCGGTTAATAAAGTCACCACAAGTCTCTTTAAAGATTTGCACTCCATGCTAATTTATCTGTTCTTACTTAGTCCTGGCCCGGTCTACGATTTCCCTGTTGAATTTTTTATCATTTGTCATCACTTCATAAAACCCCAGGATAAAATCCCTGGCCTTTGCAAATTCCTTCGGATCGCTAAAAAGAGTTTCATAACTATCAACTACTTCCAGCATTTTACTTTCATTATCCAGGTATTGTTTTCTTACCTGCTGAAAAACTTCGGGTTCCCTTTTAAATCCCCGGTACAGGCGCTCTGTCACATCCGCGATAGGGAGCTTTTCGTTTTGAACCTCGGAAACTACAGCATACCTCGGATCAACGAACCCGCACATGTCAAAATCATAGGGTACCGGAATAATCTTACCATTTATCAAAAAAAGTTTCTCATTATGCTGATATGCTGTAGAATAGTCTGTATTGGCTATCATAAACTGAAAAAATGCATTCTGAACGGAAGTAATCGTATCCAGGTGAACCTGGTGGGTAAACCTCTCCAGTTCCTTGCCATGAAAGCGTTTTGCCAGATTTTTATCACTCTCGATCAAAAATCCGCTGAGAACATATCTCATGGTTTTTTTACCTGTGACCTCAGTAAGATCAAGGCTTATCATCCTGGTCTTAAAATGATATGGTGAAATGACCTCATACAATTTATAGGCGATAAATTCCTTAACCAGATCGTCATTGATGTTTTTGACTTCCAGACATGGGAGTACCATTTTCAGTTTTTTGTTCCCTTCAAATACGGTTCCTTTTGCAACCGATTTTTTAATCTTTAGTTTTACGGGAGGGAAATCACATTTGGCCCGCCTGTAATTACCCCGGGCCCTTATCTCGACAGCTATTGTTTTCCACGTTCCGTCTTCTGATTTATAAGAAAGATCTGTTTTTAAATAAGTGCTGTCATTGGTGTCTTTCTTTAGCTCTTTATTCGAATAACTTAACTTAATGTATAGTATTTGTTCACTCTTAAAAAGCTCAGTTTCTCTATCTGATTTGTCTGAATTATTAATTTCTTGTGCATTTGAATTATCAACAAGAAAAAGATAGGACAATAAGAAAAGAAAAAAGATTTGCCTTTTCATAACAATGTACTTGCTTAACAAATATAACATTTTACATACCATTCAATTTAAGATTGATTTGATCGCATTTAAACTCCATGTTACAATCAAGTCAAAAAATGATACAATCAAGTCAACCATGTTACATATGAGCACGTTATTGATACAACAGAGTTAGCTATCTCCTTCCATCCATTATACTTTTACAATATAATTCGCAGCCGATAAAACGGCAAAGAACAAAGGAAATCTACGCGCATTTTCTAATCACTTTAAAAATTACTAACTAAAATTAAAAAGGAGAACTATCATGAAAACACAAAATGTCTTTAAACAAGGAACCCTGCTCATCCTAGCGCTTTTCATTACTTCACTGGTATGGAGCAATGGATTAAGCCC
>JAUXDH010000042.1 GCA_030618545.1 Chlorobiota bacterium | reverse complement strand
CATGGCTACGATCCGACTTTTTTCATCAAGCATACCTACATCCGATCCTTTTTGTAAGAACGTAGTGTTAACAACATTTCCACTTCTATCAACTTCAATTCTTACTACAACTGTTCCAGATTCATTGAAAACATTTTTTGGTATTTCTAGAAATTTTCCTCCCCTTCCGCCAAGACTAAACGAAATCCCGTTTCCCAGTCCTCCCTGACCATCAAATTTGTCGCTATCCTTGTATCCTTCAGGTATCCCCATGTCTCCTTTGCCGGGTTTGATTCCCTGGTTGGTGCCGTCCTTGTTTTTGGATGTTCCGGGATAAATTGCACGCTGGTTCACCACAGGTTTTGGCTCTTCCACAATTTCTTCAACAACTTCCTCTGTTTCTGAAACAAAAGTGGAATCAACAGGTTTTTCCTCGGGTTCCTCTTCTTTGATCTCTTCTTCAATAACCGGAGCTTCTTCCACATCCTGTGTGATGATTTCTTCTTCTTCCACAACAGGATCGGGTTCTACCGGTTCGGGTTTGATTTCTTCAGGTGGAGGAGGGGTTGGCTGTGATTCGGCGGGAGCAGACTCGCTTTGTATTTCACCGTATCCCTGTTCATCATAGCCAAAATTAACTTCAACACCCTCTTCCCCAGGTAAAGGCAATGGAGTTCGGAGAGCCATGAAGAAAAGGGCGAAAAGCAAAAACAAATGAACGATAAAGGTTGCAATCAAACCCCTTCGCTTGTCCTTATCTTTCCACATTTCTTTAAATCTGCCCAACTTTTTCAATTATATGATAACATAAAACACTCACCAACAATCACGCCATCATCGAGGTGGTTTCGTTGCCAGTATCACCTTGTGTTTGCTATTGTGTTTCCTGTTGATTTGATTTACAGCATCAATTACGTTAACCACCTCCTGAATCTGAACGGTCTTGTCTGAACGCAGCACAATAGATGCCTCGGTTTCACTCCTGATAAGGCCGTAGATTACATTTTCAAGATTCGCCGGATCAACCCGGCGATCCTCAACATATATGTTTTGTGACTTATTGATGTAGACTGTTATTGTCTGTTTCGACATTGTTTTACTCATGCTGGTAGGAAGCAACAGCTTGATTGCATTTGGTGCGACCAATGTAGAAGTCAGCATAAAGAAAATCAGCAGCAGGAATACAATATCCGACATGGAAGCCATGCTGAACGATGTGTCCCTTTTATTTCGCATCTGTATCGCCATATCCAGTATTTTTTGATTGAAGGAATCTCCTCCGGAAATCTTTCCTTTTCTACTTCTTATTAAATAATTACCAATGACTTATTTGGCCGGCTCATACAACATATCCATAAAATCCGACGCCGTATTTTCCAGTTTGTACACCACTTTCTGTATGCGGGATACAAGAATATTGTAAAAAATGTATGCAATGATACCCACGATCAATCCACCAACGGTTGTGATCATTGCCTGGTAAATTCCTCTTGAAAGCAATTCTATGTTGATGTTGTTACCTGCCATCGACATATCATAAAATGCACGGATCATACCGATTACTGTTCCAAGGAATCCAAGCATTGGAGCAGCACCCGCAATCGTAGCAAGGCCTGCAACGTTTTTTTCCAATTTGGAAACTTCAAGTTTACCCACAGTCTCAATGGCTGCATTGATATCGTTGAGCGGCTTTCCTATTCTGGATAAGCCTTTCCCAATCATTCGTCCGAAAGGAGACCTGTTGGTATCACACAATGCTTGTGCCGATTCAAGTTTTCCATCATGTATGTAAGTCCTGATGTTATTCATGAAATTCTTATCGAGCCTCGCAGCCCTTCCAATGATAAAATACCTTTCAAAAAAGATATAAAATGCAATGATGGAAAGCACACCGATGATGGCCATTATCCAACCACCTTTCATAACCAGGTCCAGTATAGGTAAGGTTATTTCTCCCTCTGTTCCGGTTACGGCCTCAGCGGCTTCGTTTATTTGCAAAAGAATGAATCCAGATATCATATTTCGACGAATTAATAAGCTGTAAATTTAAGGTTAATCAAAACTGTTGTTTACCCTTGATTTAATATTTTTCACACAATTCTGTTAATATAAACTTGAATTGTATTGAATTATTATAAACACGGGTGATTAAGCGAGAAGTGATACATTTCATTTTTATATAATTATTTAGATCACATCTAAATTTGAAACACATATAGATATTTACATACATCAGCATCACCTACTCGCATTACTTTCCATACATTTGCGGCAGTTGAAAACCAATAAAATATAGCCTATGTTTATCTTGATGGTTGTAATTTTTGTTTTGGGTTATACAATGATAGCCTTAGAACATCCGCTTAACCTGGATAAAGCCGCTTCAGCTCTTCTGACAGGGACGATTTTGTGGGGACTTTATGCGTTGAGCGCGACAGGTATTTTGGAGTTGGGTTACAGCCCGGCCTGGGAATCTGTTAAAGCAGTTGGACATGACATATTTCAATATATCAAACCGGCTATTGATGCGGACCGTTATGACAAACTCTGGGAGGATCAGGCTGAACTTAGCCACAGCGTTACACATTTTGTACAACACGATTTAAATCACCATCTGGTAGAGATAGCGCAGATTTTGTTCTTCCTGGCCGGTGCAATGACTATTGTTGAAACAGTTGACCAGCACCAGGGATTTAAGCTGATTACAGATAAAATTAAAACTACCAGCAAAGTAAAATTATTGTGGATATTAAGTATACTTACTTTCTTCATGTCAGCAACCCTGGATAACCTGACCACAACTATCGTGCTTGTAGCGCTCCTGAGAAAATTGATTGATGACAAGAAAACACGGTGGTTCTTTGCCAGTATGGTAGTGTTGGCTGCCAATGCAGGTGGCGCCTGGTCGCCTATTGGTGATGTTACAACAATTATGTTATGGATCGGAGGTCAGGTAACTACTGTTAATATTATCTCCTATGTGTTTTTTCCAAGTTTAGTTACGATGATCGTTCCTTTGATCATTGTGAGTTTTACCGTGAAAGGAAACGTACAACGACCGGTTCTTGAAGAAGGGGAAAGCCAGGAGTTTACATCGGCATTTGAGCGAAAATTACTATTGATGATGGGTGTGGGCGCCTTGCTTTTTGTTCCTGTTTTCAAAACTGTTACTCATCTGCCACCAATGCTTGGTATGCTTTTCGGCCTTGGAGTAATTTGGGCTACTACGGAATTCATGCATCGTAAAAAGCCGCTTGAAGATAGAAGAAAACTAACTGTTATCGGTATTCTGCGAAAGGTAGATATGGCTACCATATTTTTCTTTATGGGAATTTTGTTGGCCGTTGCCGCCTTGCAATCTGCCGGCCATTTAGATCTATTAGCCAAATACCTCGATGAACAATTACATAACATTTATGCGATTAACCTTATCATCGGTGTGCTTTCTGCTATTGTTGATAACGTGCCGCTTGTTGCAGGTGCGATGGGGATGTATCCGGTAGTTGATCCAGAACAGGCATTAACAGATGCTTATATGGCCCATTATGTTGTTGACGGACAGTTCTGGCAGTTTCTTGCTTACTGTGCGGGAACCGGCGGCAGCATTCTGATCATTGGTTCTGCAGCAGGAGTTGCAGCAATGGGGCTGGAAAAAATTGATTTCATCTGGTACATGAAAAAAATCAGCATCCTTGCTTTTATAGGTTACCTGGCCGGAGCCGGAGTTTATATACTCCAGATGCAGTTTTTTGGTTAAAAGATTTAAAAAATCTAACATTTTGTGACAGCCTCTTCTTTATGGATAGAAAATTAATCCTGAACAGGTATCCATAGTCGCGCCGGTTACGGATGCCATACAATTACTTTCATTTCTCATTTTCAGAACCCCCATGAATCCGAATATCAACGCTTCCTTGAAATCGACAACCTGATTATCGGGCAGGACGAATTCGTGTTTTGATAATTTTTTCAGGCGATTTATTAAGTATGAATTATGAGCGCCACCACCGGTGACAAGAACATTTCCTGCTTCCAGATCTGCCATGGATTTTGCAATCTGTTCAGCAATATGCTCGGTAACCGTTCTGAGTTTTACCTCAGTGGTTAATTTTGATCCATTCAAATAAGAAAGGAAGTTATTTTTTACATATTCGTTACTTAAAGATTTTGGATATTGAAGAGTGTAATAAGGATCTGTATTAAGTTTTTCAATCAATGCATCATCAACAGTTCCGGATTCTGCCAGTCTGCCATCTTCATCAAAATCAACACCTCTTTCACGGCTTAAAGCGTTAAGAAGCTGGTTTGCCGGACAAACATCAAAAGCCACTCTTTTGCCATCCTTCCTAAAAGAAAGATTTGCAATACCTCCAATATTCAGGCAGGCGTCATAATCCGGGAAGAGCATCTCGTCACCTATCGGTACAAGTGGCGCGCCCTGCCCACCCATGGAGATGTCTTTGGTTCGAAAATCGCAAACTACCCTTAAACCGGAAGCGGCAGCAATGGATTGCCCTTCTCCTAACTGGAATGTGAAACCCTCCACAGGATTGTGAAAGATGGTATGCCCATGCGAAGAGATAAAATCGGCAGTAAGCTTTTTCCTGCTGAGAAATTCCCTGGAAATTTCTCCGAGGAACCTGCCGTATCTAACATTCAGACGAATCAGGTCCTCCCCCGGAATCCCTGTAGCATTCTTAAGGGTTTGCAGCCATTCTTCCGAATAAGGAATTGTTTCAGCTTCAACTATGTTGTATTGCCAGTCTCCGGGCTCATTAACATGAAACTTGCATGATGCCAGGTCCAGGCCATCCAGTGAGCTGCCTGACATGATACCCAGTACAGAATAAGTTGTGGTCATTACAGTTTATTTAAGAGGCTTTCGAGCATCATGCCCCTGGATCCCTTTATCAGGATGTCTGCATTTCGTATAGGATGATCGTTCAAATAACTTCCTATGTCTTGTAAATTATTGAACACAGGGAAGGTCGAATTCTTCTTCAGGCTGTAAAATTCGTTTCCGACCAGCAAAACATTCCTGAAATTCGTTTCCTCAAGAATCCGAATAATATTCGAGTGCTCTTCATATGACGCTTTTCCCAGTTCAAACATGTCTCCGAGTATCAGCCAGGAATCGTCTGATGAATACTCTTTAAAACTCAGTATCGCTTCTTTCATGCTCACAGGGTTTGCGTTGTAAGCATCGAGGTAAATATTATTGGATTCAGTCTTTAGCTGCTGAGAACGATTGTTTTTAGCAACGTAACTTCCGATTCCCTTGTTTATGTTTTCCGGACTCAGTCCAAAGAAAAGTCCGGTGGCAATAGCTGCCATTACATTGTTGAAGTTGTATTTTCCGAAGAGGTTTGTTTTGCACCGGTAATAGCTATCCTTAAAACCCCATTGCAGGGAAATAGTAGGTTTAATCGAATTAATTTGACCTAACAGGTCAGCACTACCGGTACCATAACTAAAACGGTTCATACCCTCCGAGATTCTCATCAGTAACTCATCATCCGCATTAACGATGGTTTTACCTTTTTTATCTCTCAGGTAATCGTACAATTCACTTTTTGCCCTGAGTACTCCTTCATAGCTGCCAAAGCCTTCAAGATGCGCCTTGCCGATATTTGTGATGATGCCCACATCTGGTTGTGCGATGCCGCATAATTGCGCGATCTCACCCTCATGGTTGGCCCCCATTTCAATTACGGCGATTTCTGTATCCTTTTTAATTTTCAACACAGACAGGGGGACGCCGATGTGGTTATTAAAGTTTCCGGATGTGAAAGTGATATTCTTTGAAATCTGCAATACAGATGCGATGAGTTCTTTTGTGGTAGTTTTTCCGTTGGTTCCTGTAATGCCCAAAACTTTCAGGGAACTATTCCTGCGGTGCAGGGTTGCGAGTTCCTGCATGGTTTCGAGTGTGTCGTCAACCAGGAGATACTTATCCCCGATCCCGTAGCCGGCATCATCGATTACAGCATACCTTGCTCCTTTTTCCAGTGCCTCTCTGGCAAAAAGGTTTCCATTAAAGTTTTCCCCGGAAAGGGCAAAAAAGATGGAATCCCGAAGATCTTTTCTCGTATCCGTGCTGATCTTTGGATATCGCAAAAAGTAATTGTATAACTCTTTAATGCCGATCATAAGAAATAAAAAACCCCACTCGATAAGGAGTGGGGTAAATTTATGAATTATTATCTTTCTTATCTTCCGGGAGTCTGGTTTCCAACCCTGATCATAGCGCAACGGAAACCTACTGTTGACGAAGCATCCTTTTCATCAAGAAACCTTCTGATACTTGGGCTGAGGTAGTAAGCCGGATCTTGCCAGGATCCACCTTTAATAACCCTGGCTTTGTCGCTTATCAGTGTGGTAACTCCGTAATCGTACATCATCTTTGTACTTTCAGCATCATCTTCGCCAAGCCAGTCTGCCTGAACAGTGGACTGGTAATCACCGTCCCTGTAATTGATATTATCGGCTTTGCGGTAATTATTCCTGGTAGCTGCTTCTTCATCAGTAATTTCAACACGCTGAATGTGCCCCAGGCTGTCCTTCTCAGCAACACTGCCATCCATATCTTTCATCACGTTTTTGTACACATTACCACGATATGGGTTGAAATCAGACGTGTATTGAAATGACATCGGGCGGTATACATCAAGTACCCACTCGCTCACGTTGCCAGCCATATTGTATAATCCGTAATCGTTTGGCCAGTATGAACCAACAGGTGCAGGGATGGAGGCATTGTCGTTCAGGTTTCCTGCAACGCCCATATAGTCACCGTTTCCACGTTTGAAGTTGGCAACGAAGCTGCCGTAATACTTCCTGTCATCGGTGCGTATTGAACTTCCATTCCATGGGTAAGTCCTTCTTTCAACCACCCGGTTATAAAGTGTATTTCCAACCAGTCCAAGTGCTGCATATTCCCATTCAGCCTCGGTGGGCAGTCTGTATTTGGGCAGCAAAATTCCATCTTCAAACTTGATATTCCTGATACCTGTACCACCTGGGTCAAGGTCTTCTTTACCTTCGTTTACCAGGCCTTCATACTGTCCTGCAAGGTAGGCATCGGTATTGAAGTTATTTTCGTTTTTCTGATCCGGGTCAAAATCAAGAATGCCTGCCTCAATAAGCAGGTTCTCGTTTACCCTGTCACTCCTCCAGCGGGCATAATCGTTTGCCTGTACCCAGCTAATACCAACTACAGGATAATCCTGATAAGAGGGATGCCTGAAATAGGTCTGAACAAGTGGTTCATTGTAAGCCAGCCTGTCGCGCCAAACGAGCGTGTCTGGTAAGGCATTTTGGTTTACTGTTGGGTAGTCTTCTCCGTAAACGCGGTTCAGCCAAAAAACATATTCCCTGTAAGCAAGGTTACTCACCTCTGTCTGGTCCATATAGAAACTGCTTACAGTAACTTTCCGGGGCATGTTATCCCATTCATAAAAAGGGTTCTCTTCAGTGGCACCCATTGTAAAAGTACCTCCCTCAATTAGGATGAGTCCTGGTCCGGTAATTTGTTCACTGGCTTGAGCAACCTCGAATCCACCATTTTCAGGATTGTTGTATTCCCAACCGGTAGTTCTCGATCGCTGGTTGCTTTTACAAGATGATATTAAAACCGCTACAGCCGCCAGACTTAGCAATGTTAAGATTAACTTGTTGATTTTAAACATCTTTATAAGGTTTTTATTCTATCGTGTTAATAACTAAAAAGACGGTGACTTTATTGCCCTTATCTTTCTTCTTTTTTCTTGTTTGTAGATACAGAAGTTCCAGGCAAACGTTATTTCATGTGCGCCGCCGGCTGAACCGCCTATATTTGAAACTGTTGCATCATAGCTATATCCAAACCTAATATTGTTGAAATGAAGTCCTATCAATCCTACAAATGCGTCGGGATTGGAAAAATTATGTCTGAACCATACTCCTAATACCAGAGGCATTCTCGTCAGGTATAATCCTGCATTCAATTGTTTGAACCCTTCCTGCTGCATATAAAGCAATTGTGGCTCAAGCACCCAATCATCGTGATGATTGTTTCCCAGACCACCCTGACTCAGGTTGACGTTTACTCCACCATGAAGGGTAAACTTCATAGGAAGTTTGCTGTCGGAATTATCGTAAAATGAGATGTTTGGTTCGGTAAGGTGATGCACCGCGACGCCAACAAACCACTGGTCAACATAAGCGAGAACAGCGCCTGCAGCAAAGTCAAGAACAGAAATATTATCCTGAGAAGGTGGTGTTTCATTTGTGCTGGAGCTGATATTTCCGGTAGTAGGATCAATCTGGTCGGCGAAAATAAGTTTATTCCAATCCAGGACTTCCTGATAGTATTTGCCTTCAATTCCAAAGCTGATAACAATTGGTTCGCTTACCTTCAGGTGATAGGAATAAAAACCCGCGATCGAATTTCTTACCAGGGCGCCATCTCCCTGCCTGTCGCTCATGGCAAGTATACCAAAACCACTGTTTATGCCAGGTAGATTCTGGTCATAACTTGCGCTATAGGTGATATAAGCGTTTGATAATGACGGCCATTGATTTCTGTAATTCAGGTTAACTCTGCCGCATTCTGTAAATCCTGCCAATGCGGGATTGAGATACAATGGATTCGCATAGAACTGCGAAAACTGCGGATCCTGAGCCTGACCGATTCCCCAGGTAAACAATACTACTGCAAATATTGTTAAGCGTAAGCGCTTTATCATAAACATGCCAATTTGGTACAGGATTTGAGCGTACAATAATACGATATTTTTTAACGCTGTTAAATAACAGTTAAATTTTTCCTGATAGACAACTACTTGATTTAATTTGTAAAATATTCAGACAACTTAATCGTTATCTTTTTTGTCTTAAGGCAAAACGTTGTTAACAATACTTTGACCAGAAAATACCGGTAGATGCTACATAAACATATATTTTTATTAATTCTATTTAGTACTATTTCTTTTGCCCTTAGCGCGATTCCTTATCAGTTTAGTGAGAAACTTGATTGGAAACCAATTCAGAAGGTTGACCTGGATAGCGAGAATAGTTTCGAGCGCCTGGTGTTCGAAGGGGCCTTTTTCAGGGGATTGGAGCCCATACCTCATTTTACAAAAACCTATCCCTTGCATTCTGATCTGGTGAATTTAGATATCAGGTTGATAAACCTGCTGTATATAAAGGTGTCAGAGAAAGAAAATCAGTTGCTTCGGCAGGTTGAAAAAACCAGTGAATTTGAAGCTTCGGTTCATCTCGCCATATCCAGGAAACAACCTTATGCCAGTGTCGACATCATGCCACTCCGTTGGAATAATGCACTCAAAAGCTGGGAAAAACTTGTCTCGTTCGATATAGTTATTGAGGTAGAAGACAAAGAGGAAGATGCTTATCACAAAAGCAGCTCTGCAAATAATTCAGTTCTGGCCTATGGAGATTGGTTCAAGATCCGAATTGACCAGACCGGCATATTCCGGATATCCTATCAAGAGCTTGAACAGATGGGTTTTGACATGTCTGTCGACCCACGAAAAATCTCTATCTATGGAAATGGCGGAGGGGTCTTACCTGAAAAAAATGATGATTTCAGGCACGATGACCTGGTTGAAAATCCAATTGTCGTAGTTGGTGAATCAGATGGAAAATTTGATGCAGGTGATTATATTTTATTCTTTGGAGAAGGCCCTGTCGTCTGGAAATATAATTACATCACCGGAAGATTTTTTCATCAGACAAACTATTACGACGACTATTCCTATTATTTTATAACAGCATCCAATACCGCGGGCAAACGAATCTCTGATTTGAACGAGCCGGAAGATAATGCAGACATTGAAGTGAACGCTTTTACTGACTACGATTTCCATGAAGTGGACAAGCTTAACATAGCCGGTACAGGACGGATATGGTATGGAGAGATCTTTGATTTCAATTCAACACAGGAATTTAGCTTTGTTTTTCCAAATATTATTAAAACCCAATCTTCCCATTTTAAAGCGGATTTCGCATCAGTGGCAGGCTCATCCAACCGTTTTCAGATTTTTATCAATGATGAACTCGAACAGTCGGTTAACATGCCTACCATTCCAGGAGGAAGCCCTTACCAGAAAGCAAAAGGCAAGGGAACAAGTTTTTCATTTACACCTGCCAACAGCAACCTCGATGTAACCCTTGTCTATCAGCGTTCATCAAACAGCGCTACCGGATACCTTGAGTATTTCGACCTTAATGTGGAACGTGAGTTAAAGATGAGCGGTAACCAGATGAAGTTCCGTGAAGCGTTGAATTCTGATGAACATTCCATAGCTGCCTATAATTTAGGAAATGCGAATAATGATGTAACCATCTGGGACATTACGAATCCCGTTCATCCACGAAAAGTAAAAGGCCAGCTCAAATCAGGTACTTTCAGTTTCAAAGCTCCGGTTGATTCACTGAGGCGCTATATCGCATTCAATGGCGCCGGGTATTATTCAACAGCGTTCGTTGAAAAAGTAGCCAATCAGAATCTCCACCACCTCTCCAACCTTGATTACCTGATCATCACCCACATTGATTTTTTAGATGAAGCCAATCGTTTGGCTGCTTTCCATTCAGAAAATAGTGGAATGGCCACTTACGTTACTACGCCGGAAAAAATCTACAATGAATTTTCTTCCGGATCTCAGGATATCACGGCCATAAGAGATTTTGCAAAGATGCTCTATGACAAAAGTGACCCGGGTAAAGAATTAAAATACTTACTCCTGTTTGGCGATGCGTCCTATGATTACAAAGACCATCTCCCCGACAACACCAACTTTGTTCCCTGCTGGGAATCTATGGAATCATTAAATATCGTTCACTCCATCGCTACAGATGACTATTATGGTTATCTGGATGATGGTGAAGGTGATCCCGATGCCAATTCAGATCGCGTAGATATCGGCATTGGACGTTTTGTCGTTGGATCTGTTGAGGAAGCCAGAATGGCTGTTGATAAATCTGTTCGCTACGCGACGAATACCGACCAGGTAATGGGCCCATGGCGAAACCTCATAACTTTTATCGGGGATGATGGCGATAACAACCTTCACCTGAATCATGGCGAAACCTTATCAAATTACGTTTACAATAACTTTCCCGTTTACAATATTGATAAGATTTATGTGGATGCTTACAAGCAGGTTTCCACACCAAGCGGACAGCGTGCGCCGGAAGTGAACCGTGCCATAAACAACAGGATGGAACAAGGCTCATTGATCATGAACTATAATGGTCATGGCGGTGAGATTGGCTGGGGACATGAGCGATTCCTTGAGATTGCCGATATCAATTCCTGGTCCAATTTTGATATGATGCCCATTTTCATCACAGCCACCTGTGAATTCAGCCGTTATGATGATCCAACCCGTGTTTCAGCCGGCGAGCTTGTTTTCCTTAATGACAATGGTGGAAGCATAGCTCTTTTTTCTACAGCCCGTGCCACGTTTGCCAGCTCAAACCTCGCGCTGAATATGGCTATTTACAAGGACAATATCTTCACAAAAGTAAATGGCGACTATCCATGCTTTGGAGATGTTATCATGAAATCAAAGGTTCTTGGTGGAGACAATGATAAAAAGTTTATCCTGATGGGAGATCCCGCCCTTAAACTGGCTTACCCTGATTACCGGGCCGAGACGGTCAGGATCAATGAAAAGATTCTTATCGATGAGATTAAAGATACGCTGAATGCATTGTCACAGGTGCGGATAGAAGGGATAATTACCGATGAAGACGGAAATGCCATGACAAACTATAATGGTGTGATCTATCCTACGATTTTCGATAAGTATTCAGAAATTGTAACACTCGGTGATGAAAATTCACCTACTACTTTCGATCTGAGACAAAGCATTTTATTCAACGGAAAAGCCAGTATATCGGGAGGTAAATTCCTGATAGATTTTATTGTACCAAAGGATATTGCCTATAAATACGGAGGTGGTCGAATCAGCTACTACCTGAAAAGTGATGTTCATGACGGTCATGGTTACTATGAAAACATCATGATAGGCGGGTATGATGAAACAGCCAGAGAGGATGATGAAGGTCCTGAAATCAGGCTTTTCATGAACGACACTACATTTGTTCCGGGAGGTAAAACTGATGAGAATCCCATCATGCTTGCCCGGGTGATAGATGAAAGTGGCATTAATACTACAGGAAATGGAATAGGTCATGACATCATGGCTACGCTTGATGACGACAATACCCAGAGCTTCATTTTGAACCAGTTTTATGAAGCAGACATTGACAGCTATAACAGCGGTCACATTTCCTACCCGTTCAGAAATATCCCTGAAGGAGAACATACACTTAGCCTGAAGGTATGGGATATTTACAACAACTCATCTACTGCTTACCTGAAATTTGTTGTTGTCAACGCAGCAAACATTATTGTTGAAAATCTTTTGAATTATCCCAATCCTTTCACTCAATCAACCAGTTTTATTTTTGATCACAACCAATCGGGTCAGGAAATAGATGTGCTGATTGAAATCTTTAATTCAGGAGGAACACTGGTGAAAACAATAGAAACCCGAATGAGCCCTGAAGGATATCAATCGGACCCGATCGAATGGGATGGCTCTACTGATAGCGGTGGAAAAATCGGAAGAGGATTTTACGTTTACCGGGTAGTGGTTCGTACCCAGGATGGATCCACTCAGCAGGATCAATCTAAATTGGTATACGTACGTCAGTAATAATATTCCCAAACAAAAAAAATACAGTTCTTTGTAAAAAATAAAATGATCCGGATTTTACTCTATATAACACTATTTCTGCCGTTTCTTGCCTTTAGTCAGGAAACGCTGCCTGTTAGTATTGTATGGTCTGAATTGCAAAGTCAGAAGAGTGTTAAAAATCTCCAGGTCAATTATTATTCATTTGACGGGGCGACCAACCTGAGCGAATTTGGTTCACTTCCTGTTTATTACATTGATGTTGAACTTCAGGATCCATTGTTTGAATATTACGTGGCTATCGATATTGTTGGTATTGATACTTTAACTATCAGCGTTTCAGAATTAATAACTGACGCCGACCTGATTTCCTTTGCACCTGAGTTTAGGATCGATTACACAGAAGGCAACGCCCGGATTTATGTTTTACCCTTTTATCGGGATGAAGGTATCATCCGGTTAAATAAATTCAACATACTTCTTGATCTGGTTCCTGTAGAACCAAAAACCAATGCAGCGTTGGTTTTTTCTGAATATGCAACACAGTCGGTATTGAGTACAGGTAGATGGTTCAAGCTGGGGATTACAGAGACAGGAGTACACCGTCTTTCCTTCAGTGATCTGGAAGATATGGGTATTGATCCAGCCGCGATCGCTTTGGATAAGCTTGGTATATTCGGTAATTACAATGGTATTTTACCCGAAGCGAATGGTAAGTCACGCCCGGATGATTTGATGGAGAACAGCATCCAGATGATAGGATTGAATGACGGATCTTTTGATCCCGATGATTATATCCTGTTTTATGCAAATGGGCCGACTACCTGGAAGTACAACCTGTTTACAGGCAGGTTCGATCATACTACCAATATTTATGCTGATACCATATTTTATTTTTTTACTCCGGATGCCGGGAATCGAAAATTGATAAATCAGTTGGAAAGTGTAGATCAGGAGCCTTCAGAAATAGTGGACTATTTTATTGATTACGCTATCCATGAAGAGGAACTGGAAAACCTCATCTATTCAGGTAAAGAATGGTTTGGGGAAAGGATGACAGGGGATACACTTGAACGGATATTTACTTTTGAATTCCCTAATCTGAAAAAAGACAGACCAGCATACATAAACTTTGAACTTGTGGCCAGGGGTTTTATCAATACCTACTACAACGTCCTGGTAAATGATGAACTGGTAATTGATTCAACACGTATAAACAGAGTTAGCAGCAACAGCAGTGTGTATGCCAACCGCGCTCAAAGAGGCAGAACATTTTTCCCTGATAGTGATAAACTTGAGGTAAAGGTTCAATACCTGACCGATAATATTAACACGATTGGCTGGATAAATCACATTTCTTTTAATGTGGAAAGAGAACTCAGGTTTTCCGGAAGTCAGATGGGATTCAGGGAACCCCACATAAGTGCGGCAGGCAACATCACCAGGTTTGAGATTTCTCAGGTTTCCGCTGAGGCTGCTATCTGGGACATCTCCGATACGCACAATCCGTTGGAAATAAAGTATGAATTAAATGGAGATCAGGCCGCCTTTACCATTCCCACAGATTCATTGAAGGATTTCATCATCTTTGATCAGACCGGGTTCCTTAGCCCTGTATCAACTGAGGCAATCCCTAACCAGGATTTGCACGGGATCAATTCGGTCAATTTCGTGATCATCAGTCCTGAAAGGTTTCTGGATCAGGCCAACCGGCTTGCAAAACTTCATGAAGAGAACGATGGTTTGAAGATAGAAGTGGTAACACCAGCTCAGGTGTACAATGAGTTTTCATCCGGTTCACAAGACATCACTGCTATTCGTGATTTTATGAGACTTCTGATGAAAAAGGGCGCGTTTGGCGATGAACCGGGCTATCTTTCGTTATTTGGCGATGCCTCTTACGATTATAAACACAGGGTTCATGAGAATACCAATGTTGTGCCCACATTTCAATCAGATGAATCCCTGCGGCTCACAGGTTCTTTTGTTACTGATGACTACTTTGGATTGCTCGATGATAATGAAGGAGACGGAGCTTCCGGGGTGCTCGATATCGGGATAGGAAGGTTTCCTATCCATACCTTGGTCCAGGCCGAAAACGCCGTCAATAAGATAGAACATTATATGTCGAAAGACATGAGTGTGATGAGTAGCTGGCGCAACGAAATATGTTTTGTGGCTGATGATGGTGATAAAAATCTGCACATGAGCCAGGCAAAATTACTCATCTCCATTGCCGACACACTTCATGAAGGTATCAATGTGAATAAGATCTTTTCTGATGCCTACACAAAAGTAGCCGTGCCGGGCGGGAAACGTTTTCCCGGAGTTAATAAAGAAATTAATAAACAGGTTAATGCCGGCGCTCAAATTGTTAATTATACCGGTCATGGTGGACTGAGAGGCTGGTCAGCAGAGTATATCCTGGATATAGCAATGATCAATGCATTTGATAATTATGACAACATGCCGCTCTTCATCACAGCTACCTGTGAATTCAGCCGTTTTGACGATCCGGAATTCATCTCGGCCGGAGAGTATGTTTTTCTCAGTGAAATTGGAGGTGGAATCGGATTGTTAACCACCACCAGACTGGCTTATGCACATGCCAACATCGTTGTTAACCAAAGGATTTATTTGAACCTGCTGGAACGTGAAGATGGTGAAAGGCCCAGGCTGGGAGACCTTATCCGCATGTCAAAAAAACCGTCAAGCGTCAACTATCTGAATTTTGTTCTATTGGGAGATCCGGCTTTGCGTTTATCATTTCCGATGAATGAGGTGATCACAGAATCAATCAACAACAAATCAATAGGCAAAGATGCTGATACAGTGAATGCCTTATCCATGGTATCTATCAGTGGTCATATTGCGGATGATCAGGGAAATTATCTTGATGATTTCAATGGGTATCTCTATCCAAAGGTCTTCGATAAAGCATCAAATTATACTACCCTTGGAAATGATAACAACAGCTATCCTGAAGATTTCCAGTTGATGGACAAAGTTTTGTATGAAGGAATGATAAGTGTGATTGATGGAAAGTTTGACTTTTCATTCATGGTACCCAGAGATATTGCTTATCACTATGATTTTGGAAAGATCAGTTATTATGCGGTGGATACCGTAAATATGTCTGATGCATGGGGCGCTTACGAAAACCTTTACATCGGAGGTTATGACGAGACTGCCGAACAGGATGATGTGGGGCCTGATATTTTTCTTTACCTGAATGATAAAAACTTCCTTTCGGGAGATTTAACAAACAGTTCACCGTCTTTGTTTGCTGAAATCAGCGATGAGCAGGGAGTGAATTTTACCGGACACAGCCTCGGACGGGATATCACACTGGTGATGGACGATGCCTGGTCGGGTTCGATGGTAATGAATGATTATTTCAAATTGGATCTGGATACTTACAAGAGTGGCAAACTGTCTTATTTATTCGAAAACCTAACGACCGGCTGGCACAAATTGACTGTGAAAGCCTGGGACCTTCAGAACAATTCATCACAAACCAGTATAGATTTTTATGTGGATGATGCGGCTGATATCCTTCTTTCGGAAGTCATCAACTACCCGAACCCCTTTGTTGACTATACCACATTTGGCTTTTCGCACAATAAGAATAGCTCAGAACTGGAAATTGAAATCAATATTTATGATATCAATGGAAGGTATATTGGTTCGATGTATGATAATGTGACTTCTTCCGGTAATGGCGTTTCGCCCATTATCTGGAATGGGAGGGATCAGAATGGCAATGAAGTGCCTGCAGGTTTTTACACTTACCACATCATCGTTTCTGATACTCACGGAAATAAGACCATTCAAAGACAGAAGATGATCAAGATGAACAAATAGCGTCTTATTCAAAAACTATAATACTAATACTTAATTTTATTCGTTAGTTTTGCAAACCATTTTTTAACCCCGAAATTTTATGAAAATAAGGATTTTATCAGTAGCAGTTTTAGTTACTTTTTTTCTTACTGGATTAGCCCAAAACTATAACAACCTTTCCGGGCAGGGAGATGGAATTAATGTGATTACCACTGCTGTTCCCTTTCTAATGATCGGTCCCGACGCGAGAGCCGGCGGACTTGGTGATGGTGGAGCTGCCTCCTCAGCGGATGTGTTTTCACAACATTGGAATCCGGCAAAATATGCCTTTAACGAACACAAGCACGGATTTGGTGTTGCATATACCCCATGGCTGAGAAACCTGGTGCCTGACATTAACCTTGCCTATGTTTCTTATTTCAACCGGTTAAACAAAATGAATGCAATAGCATTTTCATTAAGGTATTTTTCACTTGGGGAAATCCAGTTTACAGATGAAACCGGGCAAAGCCTGGGATATTTCAAGCCAAACGAATTTGCATTTGACGCTGGTTATTCAAGGCTTCTCTCAGATAATTTCTCTCTTGCAATAACAGGACGATTTATTTATTCCAACCTAACGCAGGGCCAAACTGTGCAGGGTGTTGAAACTACGGCAGGAATTTCCATAGCCGCTGATATCGGACTTTACTGGCAAAAAGAAGTTAACTGGTTTAAATCAATTGATGCGGAATTTGCCTGGGGTGTCCTGGTTTCAAATATCGGTAACAAAATGTCATACACCAAAAGCAATATCCAGCGGGATTTTATTCCAACCAATTTCAGGATTGGCCCCCGTTTGACGTTATTCATCGATGACTACAACAAGATCTCTTTCCAGATTGATATCAACAAATTACAGGTTCCCACACCACCTATTTATGCTACTGATTCATCCGGTAACCCAATACCTATTCCGGGATCGGATAAGTATGAGATTGAGGCAGGAATGGATCCTGACGTATCGCCAATAAGGGGAATGATCCAGTCATGGTACGATGCGCCCGGAGGTTTTTCAGAAGAGCTGAGAGAATTCAATCTGGCGATCGGAACCGAATACTGGTACAACAACATTTTTGCAATACGTGCCGGTTATTTCTGGGAAGACAGGTCTAAAGGAAACAGAAAATATGTGACCCTCGGTGTTGGACTCAGGTACAATGTCTTCGGTCTGGATTTCTCCTACCTTATCCCCACGACAAGACTGGAAAACCCATTGCAGAATACGCTGCGGTTTGCCCTGATATTTAATTTTGGTGAAGCGCCAAAATAAACCTTACATCTTAAAGTGAAACAGATCAGGATAGGCCAGGGCTATGATGTACACCAATTTGTACCCGGCCGTAAGCTGATCATCGGTGGTGTCCACATTCCATACCAAAAAGGCGCACTCGGACATTCAGACGCGGATGTGCTGATTCATGCGATATGTGATGCTTTGCTGGGAGCTGCCGCTCTTGGTGATATTGGTCAGCGCTTTCCTGATAATGACCCGTCCCTGAAAGATATCAGCAGCCTTATCATCCTGGAAAAAGTGGTTTCGATGCTTAAAGAAAAAGGCTATTACTTTGGAAACATCGATTCAACCGTAATACTCCAGTCACCGGCAATTAAAAACCACATTCCGGAGATGAGGAAGAAAATAGCCGAAATTATGGGAATTGATGTTTCTGATGTCTCTGTTAAGG
>JAUXDH010000225.1 GCA_030618545.1 Chlorobiota bacterium | reverse complement strand
GAACTGACCAGCCTTCGCAATCAGGCCGACAGCCTGCAGCGGATCTTCATGAAAGCACAAATGGAAATGCAGCCCGGTCATCGGTTCTATCCGGATGCCAATTTTACCCTAAGGGTTACTTACGGAAACGTCAAAGGGTACAAACCCACCGACGCGGTTGATTACCGGTATTACACCACACTGGAAGGCATCATGGAAAAGGAAGATCCCAACATCTACGACTATGTGGTTGAGGACAGGCTCAAAGAACTGTACGCGCAAAAAGCCTATGGCCAGTATGCCGCCAAAGACGGAACGCTCCGGGTTGCCTTTGTGGCTACCAACCATACTACCGGAGGTAATTCCGGCAGTCCAGTTCTCAACGCAGATGGTCACCTTGTTGGAGTTAATTTCGACAGGTGCTGGGAAGGTACAATGAGCGACCTGATGTATGACCCGGTAGTTTGCCGTAACATTTCAATAGATATCAGGTACTTTCTTTTTATCGTTGATAAATTTGCCGGAGCAGGTTACCTGCTTAATGAAATGGATATAATCAAATAGCCAGGCTTTCAGGCATAGGCCGGATTTCCCTAAATGAATTATTGTTAAATACATTCAATTCGCACAAGACGTTAACATAGAAAAATGAGGCACCCTCTGTCAGAGGCTTTTTGTACTATTTTTGCGTGCTAATTAAAAGATCTCTTTGAAAACCTTGATAGCCTGGCAGAATCTTTTAACAAGCAAAACAGCTAAGTGATGAGAAAGAAAGGGACAGACAAAAGAGAAAGAAAATTAAAGAGAAAAAAGTACAAAACCTCAAGAACAAACTTCAATCTGCAGATAACAGGTAAACCATCGAGAGAGCTTAGAAAAGCACTGCTGAAAAAGCGGGGATAAAGCTCTCCTTTAACAATCAGGAGAAAAAGAAACGAACTATCATGGATAAAGCAAAGCTTTTCAATGAATTCCCTCCGGTTTCAACCGACGAATGGAAAGAAAAGATCATCAAGGACCTTAGGGGTGTCGACTATGACAAAAAGTTGGTCTGGAAGACCAGAGAGGGATTTGAATTACAACCATTCTACAGGGGTGAAAATCTTCAGTCCCTGGAAAACCTGAATGTCTGCCCTGGTGATTTCCCTTTTTTACGCGGTAAACAGGTAAAAGGAAACAACTGGCTGGTGAGGCAGGATATCGAGGTGAATGATATTACCGGTGCAAATGCCAAAGCATTAGATATCCGAATGAAGGGTGTAGATTCAATTGGTTTCAAATTTGATGACAAATACAAACCTGTAGCTGAAGACATTGACAGGCTTCTGCAGAATATCCGTGCTGATTTGATGGAGCTGAATTACGATACATCCCATCCGCTGGAGATTGTAAAAATAATTGATATCCTCGCCAGGAAATACAACAGGGAACTTGATCAGGTAAGGGGATCCGTCAATTATGATCCACTTGGATATTTCAGCACAAACGGTAAGTTCTACGAATCACAAGAAATAGATTTTCAGGTGCTGGAACAGTTGTTTCAATCATCGAAGCATCTGTCTCAGTTAGACGTACTCACTATTGATGGAAGTATATTTCACAATGCAGGATCAGGAATTGTGACACAGCTTGCATTTGCTTTGGCAAAAGGGGCTGATTACATGAATTACCTGACTGATAAAGGCTTCGAAATAGATGAGGTGGCTCCTAAAGTGCGGTTCCATTTTGCTGTAGGTTCCAGCTATTTCATGGAAATTGCCAAATTCAGGGCAGCCAGATATCTCTGGTCAAATATTGTAAATGCCTACGGACTTAACGATGCTGATAACGCTACAATGTTCATCCACTGCACCAACTCCGAATGGAACAAGACGGTTTATGATCCTTATGTAAATATGCTGAGGACAACTACCGAAAACCTTTCCGCATTTATCGCCGGGATTGAATCGATGGCGGTTTCACCTTTCAATTTGACCTTTGAACAGCCATCACCATTCTCAGAGAGGATTGCCCGAAACCAGCAACTGATTTTAAAGGGGGAATCATACATCGACAAGGTTAATGATCCTTCGGCCGGCTCTTATTACATTGAAGAATTAACTCAGCAAATCATCACTGAAGCCTGGAAGCTTTTCCTGGAAGTGGATGAAATGGGTGGATATTTTGAGGCATTCAACAAAGGATTCATTACGCAAAGGATTAAAGAAGAGGCTGCCGGCAGAGACAAAGAGATTGCCCAGGGTAAAAGATCCATGGTGGGTACCAATAAATATCCTAATATAAACGAGCATCTTGAACAATATACAACTCCCGGGCAAGAGACCGTGGATGACACCAATATTCTTAGGGCTTATCGTGGTTCAATGGCATTTGAAGAATTGCGATTAAAAACTGATAAATATGCCCTGAAAAATCAACGTCCAAGGGTTTGGATGTTTACTTATGGTAACCTTGCCATGCGAAATGCAAGGGCGCAATTTGCAGGCAACTTCTTTGGATGTGCAGGTTTTGAAATCATAAATAATGCTGGTTTTAAAGACATTGAGGCAGGTATTGAAGCAGCTAATAAAGTCAAACCTGAAATCGTAGTCGTATGCAGCTCTGATGATGAATATACCGGCAATGTTCAAAAAATAATTGCTGAACTGGG
>JAUXDH010000033.1 GCA_030618545.1 Chlorobiota bacterium | reverse complement strand
TTTATCAACCATTGGCCTTCCCGCTATGGTGGCTTGTTAGAAACAAAGGATTTGCGGTTTGCTGCTGCAAAGACATTAAAATCAGTTACCGATTCAATCTGCCGTGTTCAACCTCTGTCTGCGATTCTTGTGATGGGAGATTTCAATGATAATCCTTCGGATGAAAGTATTAATCTGCTCACAGATCATAATCCATGCCCTCTTTTAAATCTCTCAGCAGTTGCTACAAACCGGCAAGTGAATGGAACCATGAAATACCGGGGGAATTGGGAATCATTTGATCAGGTGTTGATCTCAGAAGGAATCAGGAATGGCTTGTCAGGAATTGAAATTGATGGGGGAGGGGCACATATATTCAGCCCTGATTTTCTGCTTAAAACAGATGATAAATATTTAGGTGTAAAACCCATGAGAACTTATGAAGGATACAAATATATGGATGGGTTTAGTGACCATCTCCCAATTTTTATTGATCTTTACAGTAACATAATAAAATGAAGAAAGCATTTAAAATCATCTCTTACTTCCTGGGCTCTTTAATCCTTGTGGTTTTGTTGTTGTTTATTTTCCATGATGCATTGCTGGGTTATGCTTTGAAGAGGACGATCTCCAATAAATCGGGCGGGAAAGTTATATTGAAACTGGATGAAATTGACCTTAATCTGCGAAAAGGAAACATTTCCATTGTTAATCCTGAGTTCTTGCTTGATACAGTTTTTGTAGATGAAAGCCAAAATATTGTCATAAACAGGATCCTTTTTGAAAAGATAGAGATTGACCGTTTAAACATTAAAAGATTAATTACGGATGGCGATATTATTGCCAGTCGATTTTTAGTGGACAGACCACAATTCTGGATTACCGAAAAGGGATACAATGAAAAATCCAGTTTCCATCCTGAAAAATTGCTCAGCTTCCTGACCAATAATCCCAATGCTCTTGGAGGAATTAAAATCCAGATACCAGATGTTGAAATTACCTACGGATCAATAAGGGTAAAGGAGATGGTTATGCCTGATATGGATCCCGGAAAAGTTGATTTTACCATCATTTTGGAAGATTTCAACACCTTACCCGATCCCGGTGACGATAAGATAAGGTACCTGTATGCACGAGAGATTTCTTTCAAACTTAAACAACTGCGAAGGTTACTAAAATCAGGGTATTTGCTCGAAATTGATTCGGCTATCTTCAGCACGTTTAAGAAAGATATGGTAGCAGGTGGAATAAGCCTCCAGCCGGTAAATCTTGATAATGATAAAAACTCCATAGGGTTGTATGCAGGTAAAGTGGTTATAAATGATCTTAACCTGGAGGAAGTCAGGGGTATGGAAGACCTTACCCTGCGGTCAGTGATCTTAGCAGATGGCCATTTTACCAATTATTCTTCCAGCAATTTTATACCTAAATCTGACACGGCTCACAGGCCCGGATTGGAAATACTCACCAAGCTTTTACATGAATTTGAGCTGGATACATTCTCACTGAACAACTTCAGGTATTTTAATATTCACGATCAGGCCGACACCATGCTGGCTTCGGAAGGTTTGCAGTTTCTTGCAACATATATCACATTCGATACCAGCGCCTTTGTTGACCTGATTCGAAATGTCGAATTCAATAAGGTAGCTTTTCAAACAGGGCCAGTAAAAACTAAAATGATCCAGGGCATAGATCTGAGTTACGACGGCCTGTATTATTCTACTGAAGAAAATGACTTGTTGATTAGAGGAATTAAAGTAGTCGGTGATTCTGTATTTTCTAAAAAGAAACTTGAATTGAAACTCTTAGCCCTTAATATCCAGGGTATTTCTTTAAAGGATTTGCAGCAAAATAAAACACAGGAAATATCCATTATTGCAAAGAATGCGGATGTTGATTTTGATCTTGAACATCCTATATTGAAAGGGAATGGTGGAAAGGGACATCTGGATATTAAGGACCGCGTCAGGTTAAATAAAGTCCGGATTGAAAATAGTAATTTGCAAATAGCCAAAGACAAAAGCCTGGATTTGATTCTGCATGGTCTTGACTTCGAGGTTGACGGACTCAACATAAATTCTTTGGATTCTGGTGATGTTCAGTATGAGAATCTTTTTATTAAATATGATGATCTGGCGTTAAACCTCACTAACAACAAACATCGAATTCAAACCAGGCAATTCATTTTAGATGACAACCATTTAAGCATAAACAGATTAAACGGAAGCACATGGTTGGGTAATCCGGAAACAAGAAATGATTTTTCCCTTAGGGCGCTTAACTTGAATGAGTTTGACCTGAAAAGACTGATTACAGAAAAGGAAATCTTTATTGGACAGGTAAACCTTTCCGCTCCGGTAATTGTCGGCGGAATTCAACTTAAGGGTTCTGATAATAAACCTGAACGATCCGATTCTGATGGCCTTATTCCTTACAGATTTGAAATTGGCTCACTGGTTTTATCCAATGGCCGGTACGATGGTAAAATAATAGTTGACACGAATGACATTGCTGTCGCTTTTGACTACCACCTTCGACTTGGAAAATTGTCTGCCGGCAAAGGAGACTCCCTCAATGTACTGTTGAATCAGTTGAGCTGGGATCTGGGAATACAAAATATAGATATGGAGGCTGCCGATCATGAGATAAAAATAGATAGCCTTTTGAGTAGTACTTTCACTTCGCGCTTCAGGATGAAAAACCTGATAATTAAGGATAATCCTGACAGAGCAGTCAGTAATGAAGGCATCAGCTTTAAAAATATATCTGTGCCATTGGTTGATGTAACAAAGCTTAACTATTCCATGTTGCTGAATCAAGACAGTATTAATCTTGACAGGCTTACCATCGATCAGCCAACATTGGATATTGTCTTACCTAAAACCACGATCAAAAAAGAACCCAAAACAATGGGAAGCTTTGATCTCAATAAATATCTTCTTTTTAGTTACAATGTGGTGGATGTCACCAACCTCAATTTTAGGCTGGAGAAGCCTGGTGATTCATCCCTGTCAGTAATAAGTGTCGAGGATTTTATTTTTAAGCATGATATTGATAGAGACAATGATCTCAACCTGACCAATAATATCTTGTTTTCATTCCGGGACTTTCAATACAAGGATACCATTCGTGATAAATTTCTGACAGTTAACGAAGGGATGTTGCTTCCTGAGAAAGGCGAATTCAGAATTAGCGGCATTCGAGGGGGTAATCTTGCAAGAAAACCAGGACAGGAAAAAGAATTTGGTTTGACCGGCACCGAGTTTCGGACTTCGGGAATTACCTTCACAGGGATTCATCTTACGGAAAGTTTGCCATCACAATTATTGATTGGCAGGCTGAATATTGATGATTTTAACCTCGATATCATAAAGAAAAAAGATCTCAGCAAAAAGATGGTATTCAAGCTGAAACTGGAAGTCATGAGAAGGTACAGCAAAATATTGACAGGGGTACATGTAGATACTGTTTCTCTGGAAAACATCAATTTCCATTACATTACCTTTAGTGACACAAGCTCACAATCCATAATAATTGACAGTATTGGAATTCTTGTGAAGAGTGTCAAAGTGGATACCTCTATGATCGATCAATCAGAACCCAACCTGATTGGAAACCTGACCATCGATTTGAAGGGTCGGACTACGGTAACACACGATAGTTTATATGAAATTAAAACCGGCTACCTTCATTTTGATTTTCCCACTCATCAGATTACCATCGATTCTTTTCATTTACGCCCCCGCTATAAGGATGAGGAATTTTTCAGCAGATCTGTTTACCAGACCGACCGGGCAATAATTGAAGGAAGAAAAATTGAATTGAATGATTTTAGCATTGATGACCTCATAATAAATGATCATCTGCATTTTGGAAGTGTCAACCTGATCGACTTTAATTTTGACTTATGCCGGGATAAACGGTTTCCTTTTGCACCTGGTATTTACAAGAAGTTATTACGAGAACAGATCATGTCTGTAGAGCAGAAGTTTACTGTTGATTCACTTCTTCTAAATAATGCCATTCTTCATTATAAAGAGATAGAAGAAAAAACCGGACAAGCCGGAACCATTTTCTTCGACCAGGTAAATGCCAGGGGGTATAACCTGACGAATAACATTGATTCCAATGATCGCACTACCAGAATGTTATTTAAAATGCATGGGAACATTATGGGTCAGGCAGGGATGGATATTTCAGTTTATTTCCCTTTGTATCCCGATACGGTTGCCTTCTGGCTATCAGCAAAGAGTGATAAAATTGATATGCCCTCTTTGAATCCTGTTACTGAAAACCTCCTGGGAATAGGTATTTTAAATGGAAAAGGAAGTGTTGACATACCTTTGATCATAGCCGGAAATGATATTGCCAGAGGGAATATGACTTTCAGGTATAAGAAGCTTAAGCTTGCTATGTATGACCGTAAAAAAGAACAGATGAACAAGGGTTTCCTTAGCCCCTTTGTCAACTTCTTGATCAACGACCTGGTGGTTAAATCCAACAACCCCAAATTTGCCCGAAAACCTCGAATAGGTCAGGTTTATTTCGAAAGAGATACGAGAAAGGGTATTGTTAATTATGCCTGGAAGAGCATTTTAAGTGGGATGCTTTCCACACTTGGATTTAATAACAAGGAACAAAGGCTGGAAAAAAAGGCAATGAAAAAGAATCAATGAGGCAGTTTTTTCGTATCCTGGGACCGGGATTACTTTATGCCGAATCTGAAAGAAACACTGACCGAATTCCGTGTGGGATATTTTGGAACCGCGTTGCTGGCACTTGGCTTCCTTTCGCTGGGTGCATTGATCATGTATGCTTCAGGTGAAGAGTTTTCTGTAAAAGGCATTGTCTTTGCTGAACAATTTATAAACATGTATACCACCAGTATTGGAAAATGGGCTTACTGGGTAATTTCTGTTGCCGCTTTCACCACAATGTTCAGTACAACAATAACTGTTCTGGATGCTTTCTCAAGGGTGCTCAACTCCATTCTGCGCAACTTCTTTCCAAAGAAAAACTTTACTGAACTGGAAGAAAACGGGATGGTGAACATCTGGCTGGGTGTGATGATAGTAGGCGCAACATTGATCATTGCATTTGCAGCCCGTTCAATGATTCGTATGGTAACCATTGCTACCGTGCTTTCTTTCCTGATGGCGCCGATTATGGCATGGCTTAACCTGAAAGTTGTTACTGACGAGCATATGCCTGTGTACGCCCGACCCGGAATATTTTTAAGGGCGCTTTCATGGGCAGGGATAGCTTTCCTGGTCATCTTCACTCTGATCTTTCTCTATTGGCAATTCCTTGCCTGGTGACACTACCTGTTCTTCAAAAACTCGGCTGTCTGCTGAAAATAATTCCAGAGAAAAGCTTTGTCAGAATCACCAATTTCCGACTTATCAAGGGCCGCACTCATATTTCGGAGCCAGTGTTGTTTGGCTTATCGTAATATGAAAGTTCCATTTTAAAAAGTAAATCTGAAGGCGGCATAAAAATTCCTTCCGGGAGCGGTAATTCCCGATGAGTAAGGACGATACCTGTAATCTAAGATGTTATCAACGCCAAATGTGATAAGGAAGGCCTGGTTAAAAGCATAACTACCTTTGAAATCAAGACTCCACCAACCTGGCGAATAGGGATTCCCGTTGCTGTCGGTAGCATAAAGGTAGGATTTGTTTCGTTCGGATGGCGCCAGGTCTTCATATTTGATCTCCCCATTATAAGCTGCGATAAATGAAACTTTAAGACGGTTGTATTCATAGGTTAGTGAGCTGTTGCCATATAAGGGCGGAGCATGCCTCAAAGCATACCCTTCGTCATCAATACCCTTGATATATGTTAATACTGTCCGGAACCCAAGGTTTTGTGTGATGCTCCAATTAAAAAGAATTGTAGCTCCGTAGATATTTGCGCTCCCGGTATTAACCACTGCCTGCACCTTGCTCCACTCTCCATCGTACCAGATAGAATCCACACCATTGATGGCATAATCGCGCCTGACCATTGCATTGACAAGGTATGAATAGAAAGTGGTCAGTTCAAGTTTTGCGACACCCCCGAAATCTTTGATTATTGCCAGGTCGGCGTTGTAAAGGTATTCCGGCTTTAAGTTTTCATTAGGGACCACTACATTTCCCGGTTCTGAATCGAAGATCTTTGCGACATCGTCCAGGTTTGGCGCCCTGAACCCGGACGAAAGGTTGAACTTTATCTGCCAGCTTCCAGGTCTGTATGTTAAGCCGGCGCTTCCGGTTATGGCATGGTTTCGAATATCAATCACACTGTATGGCAGCTTATAAAATGATGTGTCATTGAACTGGGATTTTAATCCGGTATAGGAGTACCTGACTCCGGCCTGTAGCGTAAGGGGTATTTCGGTGTAATTCTTTTTGTAGCTGAAGTATGCCCCCAGTTGCAGGTATTGATTTCCTCCATCAGGATACCGGCTTGAAACCGGCTCAACTTCTCCATTCACAATACTCTCTTTATTTCCTGTAGAGGTAACATCATTATAGGTAAAATCCAGCCCATAAAACATAAAATTACCCCAATGCAATGCCTTGTCATAATCTGCATTCAAGGAAAAAATATTTACCATTTCATTCCTCTGCCGCAGCCATTCATCCCTGTAATTTCGGTCATTCCGTCCTTCTTTTACATTTTGGTAAGCGAATGTATAACTGGAATGGTCATAAATTTTTGTTCTGGCATTGAAGTTCATTTCCAGGCTATTCATGATCCATTGCTGTGGCTGATAATACCATCGGGCATACCTGAGTTCATCACCTGAATATTGCAGCAATCGATCGTATCTTGGAACATCACCGGTCCTGCTGACGTAGAATGCAAATGTCCAGTCAATCTCTTTTGAAAACTGCTGTCTGACCTTGGCAATGAAGTTTACCTGGTCATAGCCTGAAAACCGTTGCTTATTTGGGTTGTCGTTCTGAACAATAGAATCCATGCCATTTATCTTATCCACATATTCAGGCCTGGTTGCATATTCATTGTGAATGCTGCCCATTTTCAGATCATCAAAATCAGTGTAGGATATCGAAGCCAGGAAAGCCCAGCGCTTATTCCCGAAATTCAGGTCGGCGTGCAGGGTTTTTTCAAAAGCGGCTGATGCCAGCCTCGCAAAGCCATGGCCTGAGACATTCCATTTTTCACTCATCCCGAATTTGGGTGTAAGCGTATGTACATCAATAACCCCTCCCAGTGCATCACTTCCATAAATATTTGTACCCGGACCAAAAATGACTTCCGTGCTCTCTATACTGTTTACATCGGCCTGAAGGATATTGTGAAGGTTGCCGCTACGATAAATGGCGTTGTTCATTCGTACTCCATCAAGCATAAATAAAATACGATTGGCCCCGAAGCCCCTCAACATTGGGCTGCCTCCACCCAGTTGGCTTTTCTGGACATATACCAGCCCGCCCGATGTAAGCATATCTGCTGTTGTAGCAGGATTTTCAAAAATGATATCCTTGCTATGGATTACCACGATCTGATTTGGAACTTCTGAGATATTAGCCTCCCATTTGCTGGCTGACACGACAACTTCAGTAAGGTTGACCAGTTTTTGTGTGAGCCCTATTTTATATTTCAGGGCTGCAATAGTTAACATATCAATCCGTAAATCATTAAAGGAAGGATGCTGGAAGTTAAGAAAATCTGTCTCTCCAAATTCTTCAAGGTTGGCGATTCCCAGTTCGTTGGTCAGGGCTGTTACCTTCTTCTGATCATTATAGATAAATACATCCTTGACAGGATTGCCGGTTTGCTGATCATAAACCATAAGGTTTTGGGTAAATGCTATTTCAGCAAAAACAAATGAAAGCAATAACAGTATTATCCTTGCCATCTTAATCAGAAAACCAGATAAATCCAACAATTAAGACTTATAACCACGTTTCTTGGCTGCATCTTCAAGCCTTTTCTGGAAACCGGATTTTTTCTTGGTCGGTTTCTTCTTGTTGGCTTCAATTTTGGCACGTAATTTATCCTCATTAATGGCCTTACGGAATACAAACATCTGGCCAAATGTGATAATGTTGGCAAGGAAATAGTAATAACTTAATCCCGAAGCGTAATTATTAAAAATTCCGAGGAACATAATGGGCATAAGGTACATCATGGTCTTCATTCCAGGAAGCTGGGTGCTCTGTTGACCCATCATCTGGTTATTGAGGTAGGTGTACATTACAGTTGAGACAGTCATCAAAAGCGTAAACAAACTCACATGATCTCCGTAAAACGGAATTTCGAACGGAAGCTGCATAATAGAGTCATAAGTTGACAAGTCATGTGCCCATAGAAATGACTCCTGCCTTAGCTCGATGGAAGAAGGGAAAAACCTGAACATCGCGATAAGGATAGGCAACTGCAACAACATAGGAACACAACCGGATGCCGGATTGGCGCCGGCCGATTTGTAGAGCGCCATCACCGCCTGCTGCTTTTTCATGGAATCTTCCTTCTTCGGATATTTCTTACCGATCTCATCCACTTCGGGTTTGAGTACGCGCATCTTTGCCGATGACATATAAGTCTTGTAAGCAATTGGGAAGAGAACGGTTTTCAGAAGAATCGTCAATACCAGAATAACAATCCCATAGTTCCACCCGTAACCACCTAACCAGTCAAAGACCGGAATGACGATAAATTCGTTTATCCATGCCATCAGAAAGAAACTCCATCCGATAGGGATCTGACGCTCCAGCCCCATAGCATATGATTTGAGGGTGTTAAACTTGTTTGGTCCCATGTAAATGGACAATGGAATAGTGGTATTTCCATTAAAATTGTATGGCGCAACCAGATCAGCCTCAAACGACTTCAGGTACCTGTCGAATGGGTGAGGATCCAGTTCGTAAGTCTTTATTGTGCCCCCTTCAAAATGCTCCCTGGAAATCAAGGTGGACGAAAAGAACCTTTGTTTAAAGGATACCCATTTTAAACTGGTTTTAATCTGCTCTTCATCATCGTCAGTCTCGGACAGATAATCAACATCTTCGTCAATATAGCGATAGTAAACGGTTGAGCCATTGAACTGGTCAATAGTTTGTTCCTGCCGAAGCACATCCGCATGCCAGAAGAGATCAATAGAACTGGTGTTCACACTGATGACATCCTTCAGGTTGACAATCTTGATATCCAGATCGAACATGTAATCATTACCTTTGAAGGTATACAAATATTCGATATAGCGGTTAGGATCGATCTGCCCTTCACCGGCATCAGCATAGAGCAACATGCTGATCGTGTACTCTTCTTCACCATTGATGCTTAGTACATCCGGCACAGCGCCCGAAGGTCTGAAATATAGCTGGCTGGTATTAATTAATCGGTTGTTGGCAAAAAAGGTGAGACCAAAATTTGTTCGATCGGGATCGAAAAGTCTTAAAGGCAGGGTGTCGTAGGTCTGATAATCTTTCAGGCTTGCATTCCGCAAAAATCCACCTTTGGTGCTTAGTTCATACTTAACCAACTCGGTCTCGATTTCAATCGTTTCCTCAATTCCATTAGCTGAACCGGCAAAAGCAGCAAACTTATCCTTTAATGACTGGTAGTTATCGGAAGATTTTATTGGCTCGGATGATTCTATTGGCGTGTCTTCGGTTGTTTGAACCCTGGCTTCTTCCTTTTCTTTTTCAAGTTCGGTTCGGGCCTTCAATTCGGCTTCATGGATTGCCTTTTGGACCTGGGCAATAGAATCTTGCACCCTCTGCTTCTCGGCTACTTCTTCCTTTGAAGGAGTCATGTAAACCGTGTAGAAGATCATTATCCCGGCGATCAGAATAAAACCAATGATCGAATTTCTATTCATTTAGCGTGGTTTTCAAAAGGCTGCAAAGTTACTCAGAAATGTTTAAAAAAAACCCCGTGAAATTAAACCGCAAAATCTCCTCTATTGCTCATAAAATCAAAAAGTTGAACCCAACCCTAAAACCACCGGATACCTGGCTTGATTCAACTGTTAATATTTTTTTGCTGAAATTACTTGACAAATTCAAAAAAATGTTATATCATTGTGATATCAAAATAGTATCACTTTTTAAAAAATAAAATCATGCAAAAAGAAAAAGAATTCCATCCGATTTCCGGTTACCTGATGATAACAGTAATCCTTGTGTTGATCATTTTCCCTGCACTGGGAATTATTTTCATGAAAATGATCTGGCTGGTAGCATTAATAGCTATCGGGGTATTTTTTATTCCGGGCCTGGTCATTGTAAATCCCAACGAATCAAGTGTGTTGATCCTGTTTGGAGCATATAAAGGAACCATACGGAAGAATGGCTTCTGGTGGGTAAATCCTTTCTTTGTTAAAAAGAAGATATCCCTGCGTGCCCGTAACCTCGACAGCGATCCGATAAAAGTAAACGACAAAATTGGCAACCCGATCATGATAGGTGTGGTAATGGTGTGGAAAGTGCGCGAAACATTCAAAGCAGCTTTTGATGTGGATGATTATGTGCACTTCGTGGATATCCAGAGTGAAGCCGCGGTAAGGAAGCTGGCCGGTCATTTTCCTTATGATAATTTTGAAGATGAGGATGCTGAGATCACACTGAGGAGTGGGGGAGATGAAGTAAACCAGATGCTTGAGGATGAAATCTCCGAGCGCCTTGCAATAGCCGGCATCGAAGTTGTTGAAGCACGTATAAACTATATCGCCTACGCACAGGAGATTGCAGGAGCCATGTTGAAACGTCAGCAGGCAACAGCCATCGTAGCTGCACGCGTGAAGATTGTTGAAGGCGCTGTTGGCATGGTTGAGATGGCGTTGGAAGCCCTTTCGAGAAAAGGAATCATCGAACTCGATGAAGAGAAAAAAGCCACTATGGTCAGCAACCTGATGGTCGTCTTAACATCTGACAAAGATGTGTCGCCGGTTGTAAATACGGGAAGTATTTATTAAGGGAAGAATGGAAGGATGGAAGGATGGAAGGATGGAAGGATGGAAGGAGTAGTAGTAGTGTATTTCAATATTCAAATTGAAACCCAGGACATCAGTTGCCCCGACCTTCAGGTCGGGGATTGAAAGATAGAAGATGAAAAAATCATATTATAAAGAGGAGCAATATTTTTCCAATCCATGGTTTTGGATGTTTTTGATCGTGGTATTTACAATTTCATTAGCTCCTACAGTGGTTGCCCTGTACAGTGAAATTGTTCTTGACAAACCTTATGGGGAAAACCCGGACTCGGTAGAAACCTTACTTATCATAATGGGAATTATGATCATTGTATATGTAGCGGTTATTCTGTTATTCAGAAAAATGCGATTGATTGTGGAGATCAGAAATGATGGGCTTTTCTATCGCTACCCTCCATTTATCAATAAAGAAAGGCAATTTTCAAAGGGGGAGATCAGCAACTATGAAATAAGAAAATACAAACCGATAAGAGAATACAGTGGCTGGGGTATTCAATACAGTTGGGGTAAGTCGGGAAGAGTATTTAATGTTAAGGGAAATATTGGGTTGCAATTGTATTTAAAGAATGGAAAGAAAGTCCTTTTTGGTACCCAGAGGGGTGATGCTTTACTCAGGGCGATGAATAAGATGATGAAGGGAGATTAAGTATGGCGAAAAAGAAAGCATTCGTATTAAGGGTCAACCCCGAAAAGCTTGAAGCCCTTGAAAGATGGGCACAGGATGAGTTTCGCAGTATCAATGGGCAGATAGAATATATTTTGAATCAGGCGCTCAAAAAGAGTGGACGGTTGAAAAAAGAACCGACTGAAAGTAAGAATTAAACTGCTGAAAAAGCCTTTGCTTTCAATGAATGTTTATACTCCATCGCCGCCTTCACAAAACCCACAAACAAAGGGTGCGGATTCTTTACATTGCTTTTGTATTCGGGATGGAATTGCACACCTACAAACCATGGATGATCCTTTAGCTCGATGATTTCTACAAGATCTTCTTCAGGATTGATTCCTGCGAGGCGCATTCCGGCGTTCTCAAACTCTTCACGGTAGTTGTTGTTAAACTCATACCGGTGACGGTGTCTCTCCCTCACCATGTCTTCGCCATACAAAGAATAGCATAAAGATTCAGGATCCAGTTTGCAATTGTAAGAACCCAATCGCATGGTGCCGCCAAGGTTTTTTACTTTTTTCTGATCTTCCATAAGATCGATGACAGGATAGGGCGTTTTGGTATCGATCTCAGTGGTGTGTGCATCTTCAAAATCCAGCACGTTTCTTGCGAATTCAATACTTGCACACTGCATCCCCAGGCAGATCCCAAGGAAGGGGATCTTGTTTTCGCGGGCATACCTGATCGCTTCTATTTTCCCTTCGATGCCTCTGCCACCAAATCCAGGGGCAACGAGAATTCCATGCAATCCCTCCAGAAGACCACTCACTGTTTTTTCATTGATGTTTTCCGACTGAATTAAAATCACATTTACCTTGCACTCATTGGCGGAGCCACCGTGGATAAATGATTCATCGATGGATTTGTACGCATCCTTCAGCTCAACATATTTGCCTATCAAACCGATGTTCACCTCATCTTTCGGATTCTTCAGACGCTTGACAAACCTCTCCCAGTTGGATAGGTCCAACTGATCAGGGATTCGGGAATGTGTTGTTTCAAGAACAGCGATATCCAGCTTCTGTTCCCGCATCAACAGAGGCACGTCATAGATGGTATCGGCGTCAATGGATTCGATAACTCTATCGATTGTAACATTGCAAAACTGAGCGATCTTACCTTTTATACCATCATTAAGGTGGTACTCTGTGCGGCAGACAATAATATCCGGTTGAACTCCCTGTTCAAGCATTGTTTTCACAGAGTGCTGTGTGGGCTTGGTTTTGAGTTCCTGGGCTGCTTTTAGAAAAGGTACCAGCGTCAGGTGGACAACCGCACAATCTTCCCTCATCTCCCATTTCATCTGGCGTACCGTTTCCACGAAGGGGAAGGATTCGATGTCACCTACAGTTCCTCCAATCTCGGTTATGACAAAGTCATATTTTCCGGTTTCGCCTAATAGCTTAATGCTCCTTTTGATTTCATCTGTAATGTGTGGGATAACCTGAACGGTTGTGCCCAGGTATTCGCCTTTTCGTTCCTTGTTGATGACGCTTTGATAAATGCGGCCGGTGGTCACATTGTTTGCCTGAGATGTCGGTGTGGCAGAGAATCTTTCGTAATGCCCCAGGTCAAGGTCGGTTTCCGCACCGTCTTCCGTAACATAACATTCTCCATGTTCGTAGGGATTTAGTGTTCCCGGATCCACGTTGATGTAAGGATCGAGTTTCTGAATAGTGACAGAGAATCCACGACCCTGCAGCAGCTTGGCAATAGAAGCAGAGATAATACCTTTTCCCAGAGAGGACGAAACACCTCCGGTAACAAAGATATATTTGACAGTTTTTTCCATCGGTAAAGTTCGGCTTGAATATGAAAAAGACTCCACAAAATAACAATAATTAAAAACCTTTAACAAATTAGGTTTTTAATAATTGTTAACAAAGAAAAACAATAGCCCGGAATAACCGGGAAAATGAGAAAAAGAATATGCCCTCTGTCTTTTCTAAAACTTAATAATATGTTGGCCTTTTCTTTCCTGCCATAAACTTTACAACCCTTATCACCTGCAGCACATAACCAAATTCGTTGTCATACCACACATAGGCAATAACGGATTTATTGTCGTGTGAAACTTGTGTGGCAAGGCTGTCGAAAATGGCTGTTGCCGGTTCACCGATGAAATCCGAAGAAACAGCATCGTTGGCGGTTGAATATCTTATCTGTGCTACCATATTACCCTCCAGGGAAGCTTTTCGCATCATCTCATTGATTTCTTCTACTGAGGTTTCCTTCTTTAAATCCAGCGACATCACCACGAGTGATACATTCGGTGTAGGGACCCGGATGGCGCTTCCTGTTAGTTTTCCCGCCAGAGAGGGAATGGCTTTGGCCACCGCTTTGGCAGCGCCCGTTTCGGTAATAACCAGGTTCATCGGCGCTGAACGGCCACGACGGTATTTTTTATGGTAATTGTCCAGCAGGTTCTGGTCGTTGGTATAAGAGTGAACCGTTTCAAGGTGTCCTTTTTCAATTCCAATGTTTTTTTCTATAACATTCAGAATGGGGACTGCAGCATTTGTTGTACAAGAGGCAGCGGAAAATATCTGTTCTTTTTTCCAGTCTATTTTCTTCTCATTGACGCCCACAACCACATTCGGAATATCTCCTTTGCCAGGCGCTGTAAGTACTACTTTTGCAATGCCTTTCGATTTCAGGTGTCTACCCAGGCCTTCCCTGTCGCGCCATACACCGGTGTTATCAATTAATATCGCGTTGTGAATACCGTATTTGGTATAATCGATATCCTCCGGGTTGCTGGCCGAAAGCATCAGTACATTGTGACCGTTCATGTAAATATACTTGTCAGCGGGGTTTTCGATAGCGACTCCCCTGAACGGACCGTGTACAGAATCATGGCGGAAAAGAGATGCTCTCTTTCTTATCTCAATTTCATCATTTCCACGGGTAACAATAGCACGGATACGGAATTGCTTTCCATTACCCAGGATGACCAGTTCGCGTGCCAGGATACGACCGATGCGGCCAAAACCGTATAAAACGATATCAGTAGCCTGACCATAATTCATTTTTTTACTGATGAAATCCTTCAGTGTATGTCTGACAAAATCCTCGGCATCTATGTAGTTTTTGAATTCTTCAGTCCATTCCCTGTTCAGGCGACCGATATCAATTTTTGAGGGACCCACATCTGTATGAAGAATCGCTTTGGCCAATTTGAGGGAGTCTTCAATTCGCAGAGGTTTTTTAATAATATTTTCTGCATAGGAATGCCAGTATAGTATTCGGCTGGCGCTCCTGTCGATCAACTGATTCCGGTAAAGGACCAGTTCAATTGATTTATTGTAAAAAAGTTTTGAGAGGACACTGATGAATTCATTGGCAACCATTTCCTGTTCAGCCCAGTAATCCAGTGACTTCTCAAAATTCCCATTGATGACTTTTCCAATTTCCATTACTTTTTGGTGTTTGATTTTTGAATTTTTGGCAATGGCGCAAAGGTAAAAAATAAGCCGGCTAATTAACAATCAACCGGCTGAAAAATCCTTATTTAAAACGTTTGCAGACTAATGCCCGAGGTATGCTTTCAAAAGTCTGCTTCTGGAAGTATGCCGTAGTCGCCTGATCGCCTTTTCTTTGATTTGCCTTACCCGTTCCCTGGTAAGATCAAACTTTGCGCCAATTTCCTCAAGGGTGAGTCCATGGTTCAGCCCAAAACCATAGTACAGGTTGATTACATCACGCTCTTTTTCACTTAATGTGGCCAATGAGCGTTGAATCTCCCTTCCTAAAGACTCGTGCATCAGGTATTCATCGGTTTCTTGTGAATCGGTGGGGACATAAACATCCAGGAATTTTGTTTCTTCATCAACAGCCAATGGAGCATCCATCGAAATATAGCGGGTAGCTATTTTCATAGCTGAATCAATCTTATGGTTCGGTACTTCCATTTCATTGGCAATCTCATCCTTTGACGGAAGGCGCTCATATATCTGCTCCAGCCTGGAAGTAACCTTTTTGATCTTGTTTAAAGAGCCAACCTGGTTCAGAGGTAACCTGACGATTCTGGATTGCTCTGCGAGCGCTTGCAGGATCGATTGACGAATCCACCACACAGCGTAAGAGATAAACTTAAATCCTCTCGTTTCATCAAATCGTTGGGCAGCTTTGATCAATCCTAAATTGCCCTCATTAATGAGGTCGGGGAGGCTGAGACCCTGGTTCTGGTATTGTTTGGCAACAGAGACAACAAATCGCAGATTGGCTTTAGTCATTTTTTCTAGTGCAATTCGGTCCCCGGTTTTGATCTTCCGTGCAAGCTCAACTTCCTGCTCGGCAGTGATCAGGTCTTCCCTGCCAATCTCCTGAAGATATTTATCAAGGGAAGCCGTGTTGCGGTTGGTAATCGATTTGGTAATTTTTAGCTGTCTCATGCAAGTATATGTTTAAGTAATCTGATTTAGAAAAAAGGGCATGCAAGTTATTTAAATTTATTCTAAATTACAAACTATCAGAGCATAAATTCATAAGAAACTCTTGTTCCGTTGGGGTACATGCCCCGCAGGCTTACAGATTTATTGTTTGAATTATTGATGGCTCTGGCGAGTGAAGTTTCAGAGTTGACATCAACCCCATTGATTTCGGTGATGATAAACCCGTTTGAAATCCCACCCCGTCTCAGTATTCCATTATCAATGTCTACAACCTTTAACCCACTGTTAATACCTAATTTGCTCAGATCATTACTTGATGCTTTCTGCAGTGTCGCACCCAGAAGATCATTGTAAAAAGAATCTGCGGTCTTCACTATTCCAGTATTGTTTTCCTGGTTTTTGAGGGTGACTTCATAGGATTTGATGCTGTTGTCACGATTTACAGCAACTTGTACTACTTCTCCCGGATTGTGTTGAGCGATCGAACCCATGAGCTCTGAAACACTGTTGATGGGCCTCTCATCTATGGAAACAATCACATCTCCCTCACGGATGCCGGCATCAAAGGCTCCTCCATGGTCCACCACGCTGGCAACATAAATTCCCTGTATTTCATCCAATCCAAGTTCACTGGCAAAATCAGCATCAATATCCCTGATCTGAACGCCGATGAATGCACGCTGGATTTCACCATAGTTCATCAGGTCAGCCACCACCTTCTGTACAATGTTTGCAGGAATGGCAAATGAATAACCTTCGTAAACTCCTGTATGAGACGCAATGGCCGCATTAATACCCACAAGTTCTCCGGAGGTATTCACCAAAGCTCCACCGCTGTTTCCTCTATTGACTACAGCATCTGTCTGGATGAAAGACTCAATGGAAGACTGTGCACCCAGAATATTGATGTTACGGGCCTTAGCACTGACGATTCCGGCAGTAACCGTTGAGGTGAGGTTAAACGGGTTTCCAACGGCAAGTACCCATTCACCAACTTTCAAAACATCTGAATCTCCATACGAAAGATAAACCAGGTCATCATCATCCACTTTGATCAGGGCAAGGTCGGTGGTGGGGTCATTCCCTACAAGGGTGGCCACAAGCTCTTTTTTGTTGTTGAGAATAACGGTAATTTTATCGGCGCCTTCCACCACGTGGTTATTGGTAACGATATAACCATCCGGAGTGATAATTACCCCTGAACCAAATGCTACAAAAGTATTTCCCCGGTTGGGATATCCGAAATAATGTCTGAAAGGACCGAAAAAGTCATCATAGTTACTTGTTTTAACACGCATCTCTGTAGTGATGTGTACTACAGCATTTACAGTTTTTTCTGCAGCCTCGGTAAAATCAATTCCCTGCGGAATGGCATAGCTGGCGCGATGAACGGGAGTTTGCCGGTATTCATTCAACGCGAGTGCTTCGTTATTCACCGCATTTGAAGTATCGTCAACTGAGTTGTGGATTAATATTGCTGCTGCCGCAAGAATGATTATCGTAGCTAATGCAGCCCCGGAAAAACTTTTAAGGAATGTCTTCATATCAAGATCAAATTCGTTTACAATAACATTTCTGAACTAAATTTGTTCTTTTAAACGTTCTGAAGTATAGTTAATTTTGTCATTCAGGTTAAAAAGTGTTAAGAATGTCCAGAACTAAAAACATCGTCAATTATATGAGACAATGGCATCCTTTATTGTACGAAAAAACTATGCCAATGTTACTAAATTCGCATTTTATTAAAATAATTTATCATGCTTGTAAATTTCCATAAATACCAGGGCAACGGGAATGATTTCATTATCATTGACGGTGACAGTCCGGCTGCCGATTTGTCAAGCGGACAGATTCGGGTTTTGTGTGATCGTCGTTTTGGAATTGGTGCGGATGGATTGATCGTTATCAGGCTGCATGATGATGCTGACTTTGAAATGGTTTATTACAATGCCGACGGGCATGAGGCAAGCATGTGCGGAAATGGAGGAAGGTGTGCTGCTGCCTATGCATTTTCAAAAGGTTTGGCAGGCAGGTCATCATCTTTCATTGCTTATGATGGTAAGCATGAAGGAACGATACATGGCGAAGAAGTTAAGGGGAAAGTTTATGATGTTTCCATTTCTATGGCGGATGTATCCGGAGTGGAGAAAGATGAAAACTTCTACATCCTGGATACCGGTTCTCCCCATTATGTTGAGTTTGTTGATAAGGTTGCTGAGATTGATGTGGTGGCTGAAGGAAGGAAAACCCGCAATTCCTATCGTTTCTTTCCTGATGGAACCAATGTGAATTTCGTGGAGATCTCGGGCGACAGGATTTTTGTCAGGACTTTCGAGAGAGGCGTAGAGGATGAAACGCTGTCATGTGGTACCGGTGTTACTGCATCTGCGATTGCTGCCTACCTTGAAACGGGGAACAAAGGTTTTCAAATCCACACAACCGGTGGGGATTTTCGGGTTGGTTTTGAAGAACAGAAGGGTGTATTCAAATCAATCTGGTTGAGAGGGCCGGCGGAATTGGTTTTTACAGGGACTGTTGAAGTGTGACGTGTCATTGAAACCCAGTACCCGCTAACATGCCTCGAAGTTAGCGGATCGAAAAACCTGCAATGGATCCCTGAAATCAGCCCCCTGGCGCTCTGTAAGATTGTGACTCCGTCAGCTGACGGATCATAATAATCATGTTTCACAACTTCGCTAGGAAGCCAAAATAAAGACATACAAAACAACAACCCCTGAATTAACTGAAGATTTTAAACTTCAAACTTGAGGCAGTTACAGTGTGAACCGAGTGAAACTGGTGCGGATTAACCTTTCAGGGGCAATAATTATTACTGCAAATCGATCGCACCACCTCACTTCACTGGCACATGACTGTATCGCGTGACTGTACTACATTTCCATTCAAATTGTAACACGCGATGCAATCGTGAGCAAGTTGATATTTTAATATCGCTTCAAATATTTCTGAATCTCCTTATTTTTGCAAACAGAAAACTTCAGGATGCTCGAAAAAAACAACATATCCCTCCGTGCCCCGGAACCTCAAGATTTGGATTTTCTATTCCAAATGGAAAATGATCAAAAAATGTGGCACCTCAGCAATACGCTGACACCATTTTCACGTTTTGATCTTGAGCAGTTTATTATGCTTTCAGATAAAGACATTTTTGCGACCAAACAGGCCAGGTTTATCATCGAGAAAAATGATGATGGCAATAAATCACCTGTGGGCGCAGTTGATCTTTTTGACTTTGAACCGCAACATAAAAGGGCCGGATTAGGTATAATGGTGATTGAGGACGAAAGAAAAGGAGGTGTCGCCGGGATTGCCATTGACCTGATCACAGAATATGCCTTCAGTTTGTTGGGCTTGCATCAATTGTATTGCAATATCGAAGAGACAAATGAAATCAGCCTCAAACTGTTTAAAAGCAAAGGTTTTAAAATGATTGGGAATAAGAAAGGATGGAACCTCAGGGAGGGAAAATGGGTGGACGAACATCTGCTCCAACTTATAAACATTGATTGACAGGATATGGCTTTTTACCATTCCAAATATGCACCGCCACGGAAAAAGCGGAAGAATAAATTCAGAAGATTTCTCCTGTGGCTGTTGTTCATTTTGATTCTTGCCGCTGCCGGGGCAGGCTATTACTTTTACACCATTGTTTTTAATCCTAATGTGTGGACTCCTGAACAAAAGGAGGTATCCGTATTTATTCCAACGGGATCATCTTTTGATGACGTTAAACTGATTCTCTTCGAAAAAGGACTGATCATTCACCGGACAAATTTCGAATGGTGGGCTGAAACGAAGAAATATCCCGATAGGGTCATGCCCGGACATTACCTGATAAAAGATGGCTTGAGTAACAACGATTTAATTGACCTTTTGAGATCCGGCGACCAGACACCGGTAAATGTGATTTTCAACAATGATAGAAATGTTTACGAGCTGGCAGGGAAAGTTGGGATGCAAATAGAAGCAGACTCCGCCGACATATTAAGGATAATTCAATCAGTTTCTTTAATGAACAGAACCGGATTGGATTCAGCAAATATCAAGACACTTTTTATTCCGAACACTTACGAGTTCTACTGGAATACTACTGCCGGCAGCTTTGTGGACAAAATGGTTGAAGAGCATCAAAAGTTCTGGACTGATGACAGGATCAAAAAGGCAGAACATTTAAAGATGACTCCGGCAGAGGTGGTTACACTTGCCTCAATTGTTGAGAAAGAGACCAACAAAAACGATGAAAAAGCAGCCCTTGCAGGTGTTTACATCAATCGCATTAATTCGGGCTGGCGACTTCAGGCTGATCCCACTGTAGTGTATGCTATTGGTGATTTCAACATCCGCCGTGTGTTGAATAAACAAAAGAAATTCGAGTCTCCATACAACACCTACATGCATCTTGGTCTGCCACCAGGGCCAATTTGTATACCATTCATTTCTTCAGTTTATGCTGTTTTGAATTATGAGGACCACAATTACATGTTTTTCTGCGCCAAAGATGATCTGTCAGGATACCATGTGTTTGCCCGAACAAATGCCGAACACCGGCGTAATGCCAAAAAATATCAGGAAGCGCTGAATGAGATGAGGATTTATAAGTGAGGTTGATTGGTTAATGGGTAATTGGTTAATGGATAATTGGTAATTGGTTAATAGATAACTGGATAACTGGTCATTAGATAATTGGATAATTGGTCATTAGATAATTGGATAATTGGTCATTAGATAATTGGATAATTGGTCAT
>JAUXDH010000097.1 GCA_030618545.1 Chlorobiota bacterium | reverse complement strand
CTTTCCTCCATTAATCCGCTCGTCAGATAAAGCATGCCCATCATTAGTATCCAGAAAGAAAATACTATGAGTAAAAAGTTTTCATCACTAGCCGGATAGGTAAAGAGGACCAGTCCTGAAAACCCATCGGCTATCATTTCCATTATAATCTTAGGATTTATGTTTTCATCAAAATGGAGAAAAACATAGAATAGGGTTAGCGCTGACGAAACAATCAGGGAGATGCCCAGAACCACTGCGTAACCTTCCATGGTGTGGCTTAGGCCGATAACCAGTAAGCCGGCAAAGAGTAAGATGAAAGAACGGGCTTTACGGTAAGCGAGTTTCATTGTGAATTGAATGTTAAGAATGAGGGCAAAAATAGGAAAGATGCATTTAGTTTGATTTTATTTAAATAGTTTGATGAATTGAATACCAAGAATAATATTCAAAACTACCTTCAACTTGAAATTTATAACCTGTAACTCAGAAACTCCATTTCAAATCCAGAAAATACATCTGGCCTATATCGCCATATTCGGTTAAAACATCACCCCAGAAAAGCTGGCCAACAAGCAACAGGGAGATATTATCCGTCAGGCTGAAATTAACGGTTGGGCCGACAAATCCGGATTTGTCGTAAGGATTGTAAATACAAGCCAGGTCAAGATTGATAAGGGGAGTGGCAGGGTAGGAGATCTGGCCAAACAGATTCATGCGTGACCTCGTTAATGTTTTTGCATTCAGGCTGCTTGAAAAAACAGCGGAAAAAGATTCAAGGAAATTCCCGAAACTGGCATTTGCCGGACCTGTCGCTCCGGCACTATTGTAAATGCCTGAGAAGTTGATAAAAATGCTGTTGCGAAAGGTGTAGTTAACGCCAATTGAAGTTACCCAAACTCCGGTTGTGTCATCAAATTTGTCGATATCCCTGAACCAGGAAACTTCGCCGGTAAAACCTGCCCCGGCAATTGAGCCTGCCCATCCCAGTCCGGCTGTTACATCGGTTTCCATCATCCCGCCAAAAACCTGCCAGTCGTAATTCCAATTGGAAAAACGGTACATTGCGGCCGCTGTAAGTTTGAGTTCTTCATTCAGTTTTAACCGGGTAGTGTCATCGTCTGCTACCTGGATATAGCTGAGTTTCCCTGCCAGTTGAATGGAGGAGAAATCACCGGTGTAAAACTCCATCAGAACGGCATCACTCCCTGGTCTTTCTACATAATTAAAATCGAAAAAGTTATAGGCATTGAAAATGTCGTTCGGATTCCAGATGAGGTTTTGCCCCCAGTTGATTCGCTGACGGCCAACTGTAAGCTCAAACTTATCCAGGGTCCATTTAAAGTTGGCCCGGTCGAAGTTGGTATAGAGGATATAGGATTTGTTGTCGGCGATGGTGAAGGTCAGGTCGAGGTATCCGGGGTCGTAGGTAACCAGGTCGCTATAGCTCAGGCCGGCCAGGCCAAACAGGTCAGTGTATGTGGCAACCATCGGGCCAAAAACAAAGTTGTTCCGCATACCTACATAGAATTCGAAGTTGCTGACAGGCGCGTACCAGAAGTTGAAGCGATTGTAAACGGCGCCCTGCATTTGCCATTCGTCGATGCCGACGGTTTTATACAATTCGCCCTGCGGAACCCAGGTAGTTGTTAGGAATTCCAGGAAACCGGAGAAACGGAATTTTTTGGGTTTTGTTTGGGCGTTGGTTTGAAGCGAAAAAATCAGTAGAAACAGAGTTATTAAACAGCTCTTCGAGAATTTCAATCCTCCGCTCTTCCAGATTCCTGCCCTGCCGGCAGGCGGGTGCAATCTGGAAGTTGAGGGTTTAGGATTTTTAATCCGTCTATAAAACCTACTTATAAATTTTTGCGAATAATCCATTTTTATTCTTAGAGATTATAAATCCTCTGTGTTGAAATATATTTATGGTATTCCTGGCCACCTTACGTAATTAATAATTAGGATTATAAATCCAGAGCTCTTTACATCCGGATTACAAATCCGGATGAGCGAAACGCATTATCATATCAACACAACATCAATCAATCCTTTTTCACCCGCATAGTTTTTTGCTGAACTGTAAACATATTCTTCATCGTTTTCAACGATTTCAGCACTAACAGGGTTTTCATGAATATAGTCCAGCTTTTGCGCCAGAAATGTAGTAGTGTGAATTTCTTTGGCTTCATTGCCATCCTGCCAAAACTTATAATTCTTGATGTTTTTCTTAAATCTGCCTGCAAACTCAAACTCACTCAACATCCACTTTTTTCTGCTCTCATCAGCATTGTCCCGTATTTCTTTAATAATGGTCTTACTGGTGAATTTTTTAAAATCCCTCAAGAAATCTGAAAGATGAGATCCATCTTCTGCTTCTGCAATCAAATGCAGATGATTGCTTATCAAACACCATCCAAATATGATCAAACCTTTGTTCTCCTGGTTGTATTTCAATGCGTCTACAATAATGTGTTTGTAAACAGGCCGTGTGAAGACATCGATCCAGTTGACGACTGTCATCGTCAGGAAATAAGAGTAGCCTTCAACTATTTGGTTTTTTATACCCATATTGTTATTTTATGTATTGCAAATACACTGCCCTTGACATCCAGATTACACCTGCCTGCCAGCAGGGCAGAAATCCGGATGAACGCAGAAAAATACTGAAACTGCTGTTCCAGATTTGCAATCTGGAACTTTAGGGAGCCGGATTTAAAATCCATTTTGTCTGGTATAAATTATTGATTTTAGTTTAAATAATGTCGTAAAGGATTTCAAATCCCCAACCCTTGACATCCAGATTGCAAATCTGGATGAGGTGTAATTACCTCTCAAACCTCTCATCCTTCAAAATCTTTCCATCTTCGATAGTGACTATTCGCCGTGCTTTGTCCATCACCCGCTGGTCGTGGGTGGCGAAGATGAAGGTGGTGTTGTGCTTTCTGTTCATCTCTGACATCAGCTCCAGCAAACCTGAGGTCGCTTTTGAGTCCAGGTTAGCAGTGGGTTCGTCGGCCAGGATAAACTCGGGTTTTGATGCGAGAGCTCTTGCCACAGCAACCCTCTGTTGCTGACCACCGGAAAGCTTGGCAGGACGGCTTTTGATACGATCACCAATGCCAACCGACTCCAGCAATTCTTTTGTTCGCTTTTCCCGCTCTTTCTTTGGCTTGCCTTGAAGATGCATGATGAACTCTACATTTTCACCTGCCGTAAGTACAGGGATCAGGTTGTACGACTGGAAGACAAACCCAATATTATTCATCCTGAAGTCAATCAGTTTACGCGAACTTAATTCCCAAACATTTGTTCCGCCAATCTTTACAGATCCTGAAGTTGGTCTGTCGAGTCCTCCAAGCATATTCAGGAAGGTAGTCTTCCCTGAACCAGAAGGCCCGACTACTGCCGTGAATTCGCCTTCTTCAAAATCGATGGTAATTCCATTTACTGCTTTTACTTTTACCTCGCTGCTATTGTAGATTTTTACGAGGTCTTTTATTTCTATTACGTTCATGATGTTAAACTTTTTGCCCCCGCTGCCTTTGGCATCCCCGCCTGAACGATGTTAGTCGGGCAGGTCCCCCAAGGGGGAGAAAACAGGAGCATTAATTTTATTTCCAATTTATTATAAATCATTTTCCATTTCCTCATTGACCAATCACCAATGACCCCGCCTTCGCTCCGCTACGGACGGGCAGGCAATTATCCAATTCACTATTCAATCCTCAACGCATCCGCCGGGTCATTCTTCAATGCCTTGTAAGCCGGGTAAAGCGCCGCTATTATCCCGGTGAAAATTACCATAACAGTAATGTTAACCAGCATCATCGGTTCAAGATTCATATACACATAAGCATCGTAGCCAAGTTGCTCATAGCCCTGTGCCCACCTGCTGAGGTCTATCGGATCTCTGGATTTCCAATTTGAAAACGCCGTCCCTATGATGATGCCAACAACACCGCCTGTCAATGTTAGCAGGGTGGATTCGAGAAGGATCATAGAAAAAATCCTCATTTTGTTCATCCCGATGGCCATCAGCATGCCAATCTCTTTTGTCCGTTCCATCACCACCATCAACATGGTATTGATAATTCCGAAAAGCAGGGCAAGCAATATGATGATGATAAAAATGTACATGTAGAGGTCCATGGCTTCGGTCAGGTAATTCATCTCCGGGCTTAATGTCTTCCAATTCATGACCTCGTTCCCTTTAGATACTTTGACCACTTCACCCTCAACCAGCTCTAGGTTTTTATTGTCATCGATGTTAATTGCAATTTCATGGGCAGCGCCTGCCGGAAGTTCTGTCAATTCCATGATGTCGTCAACCCTGACAAAAACATGTGACTCATCGTACATATTGTTGTTGGTTGTATAAATGCCCGACACCCTGAAAAGCCCGCTGACCACATTGTTGGCTGTGTCCTGCAAAGTGATGACGATTTTAGATCTTACTTTGGCATTTAGCTTTTCGGCAAGCTTCTTCCCGATGACTAGCGGATTCTTTTTCACACCTTCGAAGTATGCTCCATCAAAGACCTTTTCGTTGATGTTAGTGACGTTAACTTCATTTTCCGTGTCAACCCCATAGACAAGCACGCCCGTTGCCGTTTCGGCTGTAGCAGCCATTGCCTGGATGATTACACGCTCTGATGAGCCTGTCACATGTGGTATCTTTCTGATTTCGGATACAAGATTGGCCGCATCGGGCATATAACCGCTGAATTCTGAATTCTTCCTGAATCCTTCTTTGTGGACCTGGATGTAAGACAGCTCGGTTTTAATTACTTTTTGGATGCGCTGCTCAGCCAGCCCTTTCATAAAAGCTGTGGCAGCAACCCCGGCAAAGATGCCCAGCGCGATCGAGGTAATGATGACAAGGCTTCTGACCTTATTCCTCCAGATGTTGCGCCATGATATTGAGAAAAGCATGATAGTACTTTTTAATGTTTTAAAATTATGCCCGCAGGGCTCGTGTCAATTTTATTGTATATGATTTATAGATCGGGAACAATGCAATGAACAGTGTGATGATGAAAACCGTAATGGCCTGGAAGTAATAAACTTCGGGGTGCATGGAGAAAGTGAATTGCGGTTCAAGTCCCATCTGAACAAACATTTCTCCAACTTCACCGGTCACAGGGATTGGATTTCTGTATAGATAGTATGTAAAAGGGATGCTGGCGAAAACGCCTGCAAATACACCGATCAATCCCATAAATAAAGTCTCAAAAAACAGGATGGCCCCCAACCTGTTTCGCTGCATGCCAATGGCTATCATCACACCAAGTTCCCTTCTCCTTTCTGAGATCATCATCAGTATAGTTCCAAATATTCCAAATGTAATGATCATGTACAGGATCCCTTTCATAAATGTTCCCCCTGCACGGTCACCTTCGATCATTTGAACAAGCTCGGGCTGCAGCTCCGCCCACGACATAACCATAAACGGGGGTTTTACCTCTTTTTGCAAAAGTCTCATCGCCCGTGGCAAATCGTAGTGGTCTTCCACCATCATCACCAGAGAGGTCACCATATTGGGTGCACCAAAGAATTCCTGGGCATTTTTAATTCCCATGTAAATAAACTGTTTGTTTAGCTGTGGATTGGGGAACTTAATGATCGCTCTTACCGGGTATTTTCCTGCTGCTGTTACACCGTGATAACCCTGACTTAACAGGGTTAGTGTGTCGCCCACATCAACCTGTAAAAAATCAGCCAGGTCGATGGCTACCATTACACCATCATCGCTTTCACTCAGGTACTCGCCTCGTTCAACCCACTTACCAGGGTTGGTTATTTTGCTTTCCGCATGAGGATCAATGCCAATAATTATGGATCCTTTGGTGTTCTCCTCGTTGGAAGCAAGAGTGAAATATTCGAGGCGGGGAGCATAATCTGTTATTACCGGATTGTTTTCTGCAATCCCAATGACAGAGTCAGTTAACTCAAAAGAGTTGTTTATGGATTTGTTGTCGTAGTATTCCTCTGTAAACACCTGGGCGTATCCTGAATAGAATTTCACCACATTGTCTATCATATCTCCATACGAACCGTATTGCATGGAAGTCATGACAGATGAAAACAATACTCCAAAGAAAATAGACCCGCTGGTGATGGCTGTACGCCAGGGTTTGCGCCATAAGTTCCTCCATGCTATAATTATGTTTTTCATTTTATTAATCAATTTAAGCCTCTGAGGGCTGTAACTGTTCTAAGTTTTATTACATAGTAAATCTGGTATAGGGATATCAGAGCGAAAATGACAAAAACGATAATGGCAGGTGTGATAAAAATATCGATGTTGGCACTGAATTTGAGAATGGGTTCGAATCCCATTGACCTGTATGTCTCGGCCATTTCACCTGTAACAATTATCGGGTTTTTAACAAAGTACCATACCAGCAGGGAACTACCGGCAATCCCCGAAAGGATACCTATCAAACCAATGAAGAAGGCTTCGATAACGATCATGATTACAACCCTGAACTTTTGGAGACCAATTGCGATCATTACCCCTAATTCCCTCCTGCGCTCATGCATCATCATAATGATGGTGGCCCAAACCCCAAAGCCTATGACCATAAACAGCAATGCTTTAACTACTTTGCCGCTTGCCACTTTACCTTCTATCAGGTTGACCAATTCGGGTTGGAGTTCATCCCAGGGGTAAACTTTAAGCTCCTTACTTAGGTCCTTATGCAAATCAGTGACTGCCCCTGATACTTCCTCGGGCGCGTTCACCATAATCACATAGGAAGTGATAAGATTGGGCATGGATAAAAACTCCTGGCAATTCCGGATTCCCATATAGATGATCTGTTTGCTGAGGTCGGGGAGGGGGAAATCCAATAAACCGGCTATCCTGTATATTCCTGCCGCGCTTACACCATGATATCCCTGTCCAATCAAAACCAGGGAATCGTCAACATGCACTTTTAGGTTTTCAGCCAGGACTTTTCCAATTAAGATATCCTTTGATCCTGACGCGATAAACTCACCTTCACCAATCCATTTTGAAAGGCCCGAAATGGCCTCCTCTTTCTCGGGATTGATTCCAAAGAGCATGGCCGGAATACTTTTGCTTTCCGATCCGGTCAGGGCAAAAGATTCAATCCGTTGTGTTGAGTGGGTAATGTGCATGTTATTGCTGATGGAAGTCTCAAGTGCATTGTCTACTTTGAAACTATTATTAACACTTCTTTTTTCTTTGAAATCAGTTTCCTGGATTTGAATATAACCCGAATAAAACCTGACCATATTGTCGACCATGTTTTCGAAAGAACCCTGTTGAAGTGAAGACATAAATACGGCGAAGAACACACCGAAGAAGATCGATGCAGCAGTGATCAATGTCCGGCGGCTGTTGCGCCACAAATTTCGCCATGCTATTTTAAAATTGTCTTTCATGACCCCCTCTGTCCGTCAGCTGACGGACATCTCCCCCCGACCTGTCCGCCGCTTCGCTTTGGCAGGCGGAAGGGGGAGAGTTTTATTGTTCTATTTATTCTTTCTGTCATACCTTGTATCTGGTCTCAGGTCTTCTGTCTCAGGTCTTGACCCGCTCTGTCTTTGGCATCTCTCCGTCAGTTGACGGAGGAGAAGTTCGTTGTGTTATTTATTATCCCACTCAATTTTTAGGTCTTATATCATTGCCTCCAAACTCTCCCGAAGGGATGCCTTTGGCACAAACTCCGAACTCTACCTCACCTTCTTCATATTCTGCTTGCTAAAAAAGCTATCGTCGATAGGCTTGTTAAAAATTGAGGTGGTGAAGTTCAAAATTGTTTTCTCCCCTTCCTTGTCAGCAGGAATGATTTCCATTCGGGATGGATTGTCTCTGTCACCAAAGTTTTTGATGTCGTATGCGTTTTGGGTATTTTGAAGATAACCATCCTCATCGTAATATTCTGATTTCCACAAATCGAAACCATCTTTAGTTATCCATGAAATAATCTTTCCCCAAACTACAGGGGCATCTTCATGTGGGATGAGTTCAATTTTATAGCATTCCTTTTCACGGATAATTTCATCGGCCAACAGGTTATGTTCGTAATCCACAACAATTGAGGATTGCTTGACCAGGTCATCGTTGGTAAAATCCGATCCCATCCACGATTGCATCATCATGGAAGGTGGTATCTTGATCATCCTTGAAATAGTGGGGACATAGTTCCACATTTCTTTATCTACCTTAAGGAAAACCTGCCCTTCTTCTTTTGCAGGCGCGGTAATGTAGATCAGAAAGTATTTATCGCCTTTCGACCAGCTCTTCATTGAAATTGCCCTTTCCCATTTTGGTCTGACGATAGTCATCGTCATTTCTGCCTGCATGGTTTCTCCCCTGTTTTTCTCATCGGCAATCTCAATTATTTCTTTTGCTGTAAGGTCCTGAGCTTTCATCTCATTGCTTTCTAAAAAGAGCCCTCCTGAGATAAGCAGGGCGATGGCTATTTTTAATGTTTTCATTTTGCTCATTATATTGTTATACAAATCTTTCTTTTACCAGTTTAATTACCTCATCCAGAGGATAAACATCAGGGTTAAATACATAATTGAAACCAATTCCATCGAATAACGCCCCGACCAGGACTGCTTCTACCATCGGGTTTTTGGCTCCCTTTTTTGTGTAATAATCTACAAACAGTTTTAGGAATGGTTCAATAACCTGGTTCATTTTGGCCATAAATAATTTGGAAACGCTGGGTTGCATCATGAGGGAGAAGTATAGTTTGTAGAAGTTGCTTTTTACTCTCATTAACTCAAACATTCCATCTATCAGGTATTCGAATTCCTCCTTTGTTAAAACACCGTCTCTGTTGGGGTCGGCCATCGAAAACATCTCTTCAATCCCTTCAGTCATGATCGATGTCAGTAAGTCTTCTTTACCTTCAAAATAATTGTACATCAAACCTTTGGAAATGTCGGTCTTTCGGGCGATCATGCTAATGGAAGTGCTTTCATAACCGTGTTCGGCAAAAGTCTCCAGAGCGGTGTCCATGATGGCCTGTTTTCTTTCCTTACGGATCTTGTCAAGTTGCTGTTGGGTTCGGGGGGACATTTTATTTGGTCATTGGATAATTAATTAGTCATTGGTCATTGGTCATTGGTTGTTGTCATTCTTTACTTTTTCTATTTCACAAATCATCAATCTCTAATCACAACTCTTCAATTAAATTTGTCTCCATCTCAGCCTGTTTTAAGTCTTCTGTCTAAAATTATTTATGACTGAACGGTCGGTCAAAAGTAAAAATAAAAAACCATTTGTCAAGTTTTTTTTGCAATAATTTTCGATGGAAGAAAAGAGAGATTCTTTAGTTATTGTAAAACAGAAGTTTAGAAGTGTAATTTAGAATGATTCAATTAGTAAGCGGCACATCTTTTATCGTCCCGGAAATTTTGGATGAAATAACAGTCGGATTTATTCTTTTACATTTGCGCACAAAAAAAATAAAAAACATGAATACAGAAAAATTGAATGAATTGACGGTTGGTGAGATTGTAGCCAATGATTTTCGAGCGGCCTCTATTTTCAAAAAGAGTGGAATTGATTTTTGTTGTGGAGGCAAACAAAGTATTGATGATGCCTGCCGTGAAAAAGGTATTGATCCGTCCGGCCTGGAAAAACAAATCATTGAATTACAACTTGCACCTTTAAGTTCTTCACAGAAATTCAACGAATGGGAACTCCCGTTTTTATGTGATTATATTGTGAATACGCATCATAAATATGTTTTGAAAACATTACCTGAACTGATGTTTTACACACAGAAAATTGCCGACGTGCATGGTGAACATCATCCTGAACTCATCGAAATTGCTTCTATTTTCTCACAGGTCAACGATGAGTTGCTTCAGCATTTGAAGAATGAAGAAGAAGTGTTGTTTCCTGCTATTAAAAGGGCAGATTCCGATTCGGATACCGTGGACAGAACTATCATTGCATCGGAGATTAAACGTATGGAAGGCGAGCATGATTTTGCCGGTGGTGCGATAGATAAGATCAATATCCTAAGCCAACAATATCTTTTGCCTGAAGATGCCTGCAACACTTATCGGGTAGCATTCCAATTATTGGAACAATTCGAAGATGACCTGCATGTTCATGTCCATCTTGAAAACAACATATTATACCCAAAAGCATTGAAATTATAATACATAAGTACTTAAAGTGAGCTAAAGTGTCTAAAGTGTCTAAAGTGCCTAAAGTGCCTAAAGTGCCTAAAGTTGAAAGTGCCTAAAATGCCTAAAATGAGCTAAAATGCCTAAAATTGATGAATTCTGTCCATTTTATTAAAAAAGATGGAGCATAGCGACAC
>JAUXDH010000053.1 GCA_030618545.1 Chlorobiota bacterium | reverse complement strand
TCCTGGTATTTATGCGATACAATGTGAACGAGTTTGATGCTGTGTGAATTGATCTTAACCATTGGAAGAGGCTGTACCGCCTCTTCCTTTTGGATTTATTGGGGCAAATATACAATCTTCAAACAAATCAGGAAATCGACCGCATGGTTTACGCACTTTACGGCTTGACGGAAGATGGAGGTTGTGAAAAAAGTTGATCCTGTGGTTGTAATACTCCCTTGCAGCGATATATTCTCCTTCCCTGAAAAAAACGCCTCTTTGATACTCCTGGAATTCGGTTTTGGTAATGCTCAAATTCATAGACAATTGCCGGCCCCAGCCCACGGTTATGTAATGTTATCTCAACCGGTTGGTTAATAAACTCCTTTCGATAAAGTGCCAGAATAGGCTTTGTTTCAGATTGTGGCTAAAATCTACAACTCGACTTCGTCCCACCCCCAAAGAAAGTAGCCGCGCCCAGGATAAACCCGAAGTTGTACCAGTTGCCGTTGTTATTGATCTCGTAAATGTTTACCGAATCAGAAAAGAGGCTGATGATGAAAGTGAACAATGCAATGAATCCATGCCATAAGCCCATCCAGAAGCCTGCTACATCTTCAACAAACTTTTCATTGCCGGGAGCGCAGGAAGTTAACAACAGGGCGATGATTAAGATTGCTAATAATGGTTTGAGGTTAATTCGTTTTTTCATGATCGAGGGTTTTTAGATTAATAGTATCCAAATTTATAAATAATTATTTCACGCGGCGGCGCGGCGACGCTGCGTGAAACTCTTTTCCAGCATAAAAAGTGAAAAGCTGCCTCGGAATTTCGAGACAGCTTTCGGGGAGGTGAATAAAAAAACGATAATATACTTTACCAGATAAATATTGTCATTATTGCCTTTCCCCACCCAATTTTGGGCAGGATCAATTGGTGATGATCATTTTACCGTTTTCAATTGCTGTACCTGCCTTCAAACTATAGGAATATATTCCTGCTGGTAAATCTTCCGCTGCAAACCTTACATTGTGTTCGCCGGCTTCAACGGTTTGATCGAGTAAAGTTTCGATGAGCTGTCCGTTTAACGAGTGTACCCTGAGCTGAACATAAACCGGTTGATCAAGCTCAAAAGAAATGGTCGTTTGACCGGTGAAAGGATTCGGGTAGTTCTTGTGCTCAACCAGATGACCTGATTGGTTTTGATGCTTACCCAGGTTAGCTGATGAAGTCAATGATCTTTGTTCTGAACCGTTTTCTTCCTTGCCATCGTCACCCTCATCAATCGATTTAGGTGCCTGAAAATAAAGTGTTCCGTTATCACCTGCAACCCACAGAAAGTCTCCCGGGGTTCTGCAAATTGAGTTGAGATCTGTATTCAGAAGTGTTATAATTTTCTCCCAGTTTTTGCCATAGTCACTTGATTTCAAAGTAACACCATCGTCACCAACTAACCAGGCTTGTCCATCACTACCAATAACAAGATCATTAAAGCCATATTGTCTCATTCTTTTTAATTCCCAGGTGTGTCCTGAATTGTAGGTGGTGTAAATCGAACCATCATATCCGGTTGCCATCCCATAATCCCTGCCGAAAAAATCTACAGATTGCATACCTGTTTCATTGTAATCATAATAAACAACATTCCAATTCTCTCCACCATCCACACTTTTGTAAATTACCGAAACTTCATTAGGGCCAACATCCATTCTTCCGGTCATCCACCCCATGTTTTCATCAATGAACATCATTTTATCAAAGCTGACTGAAACCGGGTTCGGTGGTGCCAGTTCCCAGTTTGCACCCCCATCTTCAGTTTCAACAATTATCCCATCTTGTCCATATGGACTGAGTGTATGTCCGGTAATATAGCCTCGTTGATCATCTGAGAAAGCAATAGATGTTACGATCATAGATGTTTCACTTAAATAAACCATTTCCCAGTTTTCTCCTCCATCATTTGTTTTGTAGCAGATACCTTTGGTTTGTGGGCCTATGTCAACTGTTCCAGCCACGAAACCTGTATTTGCATCTATAAAATGAACCACTGTAAAGTCTACTGAATTTCCGAAAAACCTTTCTTCCCAGCTTAATCCACGATCATGAGTGAATATTACTGTGCCCATTTCGGCTACTATCCAGCCATTGTTATCATCTACAAAATGGATGTCGATAAAATCTTTTTGGGTGCCTGTATGCGGGATTATTTCCCAATCTGAGTAAACGACAATTGGATCATCAGGCAGATTAATATCACGATTGAAATCCTGTGGAAAAAGTTCGCATTCGAAATAACCTAAATCAACGGAAAGTCTTTTTACACGGGGATTGCCATGTAGATCAGTAGCCGGTTGATCAAAATTTACCGGGAAGTAATCGCTGTTTATGGTACCCCCATCAACACAAGGTGATGTGCTTGGAAATGAATAAGGAAAGATTTTATGAGTTAGAAATTGCGGATCAACATCATAAAATACCTGATTGCCATCATCCAGGTTATAACCGGATATGCTTTTTAATCCTCCTTCGATATTTGTATATAAAAGGCTGATAACCGATTTATTCATCACATCAACCTGGTCACCATCAACAAACGCAGTGTTTTCCCATAAAATGCTATTTACAAAGCTTGCATTAGCATCAAACGACAGTGCAATAGCACCACCTTTCTGGTTAGCATAATTGTCGACAAATGTGCAGTTGACAAAGGTTGGTGTTGAATGATTTGATATCGCAACAGCACCCCCATTGAACTCAGCAGTATTTCCATAAAACAAAGAGTTATCAATGGTAGCATTCGATATTTCATCAATGAAAAGTGCGCCGCCATTTACTGATTCGTTATACCGGAAGACATTTTTTGTCAGTCTTATTGAGGATGACCAGATTGCGATAGCTCCTCCGCTTCCACTATTTAAAGGATTCTCAATATTTAGCACAAGTGCTCTGTTGTGTTCGAAAAGACAGTTTTGGATTGTCAGGTTGTAAGTATTCTCGATACCAATTGCACCGCCTGACAAATTTCTATTGTAACCTTTTGCATTTGCATGTTCAAATTTACAGAACGACAAAATTGAACTTTCTCTTAAAGATCCTAATGTTTCAATCCGTATCCCACCCCAACCTCTTTCAGGAAGATTGGTAGTAAAAAGAATTGTATCGGAAATTGTACCTTCCGCAATTATACTTCCATTTATAATGAATGGATCAGTTGTTTCAAAGATTACATCAACGCCGGGCTCAATAATTAAGGAGTTGAACTCATCAACATAAATGGAACCCTTTATAACGTAAGGTGACTTGTCAAAAGACCAGACCCCCTCAACAGGACCTCCATAAATAATGTGTTGCGCGCTTGTGATTTGTGCACCTATTAAAAGTGCCAGGATTGTTAAAAAAGTTTTTGTTTTCATAATTACCTCCATTTTTTTAGCTAGTTGTTTTGATGAAGTAAAAGTATGTCAGGAGGCAGGCTTTGTCTAACTCTATTGTATCAATTGTTAGCTTGAATGTTGCAAGTTTTAACTCTGAGGTAACATGAATCAATGCTGATGTTACATGTTATTTTAAGATAAGGCTGTAATGCATTGTTTATGAGGCACTAAATGGGTGGGTGTAAGTTTTTCTGAAAATCACTCATTTTGACTGTGAAGTGATATGAAAAAGGGTAATTAAGCGATAAAAATTAGCTCAATAAACAGGTTCATCAAGCTAAATACCTAAGTGTAATTAAGAAAATTCAGAAGGAGGCACTCCGTATTTTTCTTTAAATGCTTTAGCAAAGTATGAGAGACTTGAAATTCCAACTTCGTAGGAAACCTGTGTTACATTCAGCTCACCTTGCTTAAGTAGTTCCACTGCTTTTACAAGACGTATTTCCCTGATAAGATCGCCTGCAGAATTATCTGTCAGGCTTGTTAGTTTGCGGTGCAGTTGGATCCTGCTCATGGCCATTTTTTCCGCAAATAGTTCTACACCGAAATCGGGATCAGCCATCTGTTCATCAACAACGTCTTTAGCTTTCTCTAAAAACTGCTCGTCCATTTTGCTCATCGCCTTTCCGGCAGATTCTTTAATTATTCTCGTTTGAGAGACATCTCCAATATGTTTTGATAAGAGCACTCTCAATTTTCTTCTCTGCTCAATGAGATTCTTTATCCTGACAAGTAATTCATCGGCATCGAACGGCTTGGTCAGGAATTCGTCTGCACCGGTTTCGAGGCCTTCCAATTTGCTTGCCGTGGATGATTTGGCAGTTAAAAGAATAATAGGAATATGACTTGTTCGTTCATCATTTTTTAGCTGATTCGTCATTTCATTTCCATTCATGAAAGGCATCATCAGGTCGCTAACGATCAAGTCGGGTAAATGTTCGATGGCTATTTCAGCCCCATCCTTACCATTGGCTGCTTCCAGGATATTGTATGAATCAATGAGGTAGTTTTTGATGTAAGCGCGCATATCTTCGTTGTCCTCCACAATTAAAAGCAAGGGTAAGCTACTGTCCTCAGGTACTTCTGTTTTTAATTCGGTTTTGCTTACTGCGTCCTGTACGAATAAATAATCATCGTTGAGTAAATCATCTTCCATCTCTGAGCCATTCCTGGTAGGCTCAAAGATTTCATCTTCCGAAAGATGCTCTTTCCCCATGGGAAGTACAACAGTGAAAGTCGTTCCCATTTCTGCCTCACTGTCGACCGTAATTGTACCATGATGTAATTCGATCAATTCTTTGGTGAGCGCCAAACCTATACCGGTTCCAAGATTGGTCTTCATTTGCTCTTCGTCCACCTGGTAAAAACGGTCGAAAACATGCGGTAATTTTTCTTTATGGATACCGATGCCTGTGTCAGAAAGTTTGATTTGGACCCCCCTTGATCCCCCTTCAAGGGGGAAACCCCGCGCATTATCCCCACTCATGGGGGGACTAAGGGGGGCGATCGAAACTTTTATCTTACCACCACTTTCAGTAAACTTAAAAGCATTGGAAAGCAAGTTGTTGGTTACCTTTTCAAATTTGAGGGTATCAACGTAGATGATGTGCTCTTCTGCATCACTTTCAAACACAAGTTGAATACCCCTGTCCTCAGCCATTGAATCAAAGGATTGTAAGAACAGACGGGTTAGTTTGACAATGTTTTCAGGACGGGCTTTCAGTTTCATCTTTCCTGATTCCAGTTTGGAAAGGCTCAACAATTGGCTGATCAGGGTTTGAAGCCTTCGGGCATTGCGCTTTACCAGATTGAGTTGGTCTCTTTCCTTTTCATTCTTATTCCCAACAATAAGTTTTTCCAATGGTCCAAGGATTAACGTTAGCGGTGTGCGGAATTCATGGGAAATATTAGAGAAAAATTTATTTTTTTCAACATCCAATTCTGCAAGTTTTTCTGTCTCAACCTGATTTATTTCAAGGTTTTGTTTTAGATGAAGACGATTTAGTTCATAACGGCGAAACAAGTATAACAGGCCAAAAAAGATAAAAGCATATGCTCCATACGCCCACCATGTTTTCCAGATTGGCGGGTAAATGATTACAGCGAGGCTTGCTCCTTCCTCATTCCAGTAACCATCGTTATTGCTGCCTTTTACCCTGAATGTATATTCTCCCGGACTCATATTTGTATAATTGGCTGTGCGCTTATTTCCAACATAAATCCATTCTTTATCATAACCTTCAAGCATATAAGCGAACTGGTTTTTTTTTGGATTGATATAATTTAAGGCTACAAAATCAAAACTGAAATTGTTTTCATCATAAGCTAATTCAATGGTTTCCATTTCAAACAATGGCTTTTCAAAATATCTTTGAAGTTCGCCGATATGTAATGAAGTAATATAAACAGGTAGTATATAAGTGTTTTCTTTTAAACTATCAGGATGAAAAATATTCAAACCATCCCTGCCACCAAAATACAACCAGCCATCTTTGTCTTTGTAAGAGCTTCTGTCGATAAATTCCTTGCTTACCAATCCATCTTCAACATCATAATTTTTGATTGAATAATCACGTGGATCGATCCTTGATATTCCTTGTGTTGTGGATATCCAGATATATCCGTTATCGTCTATTTCAAGGGCAGCAATATTATTGCTTGGTAGTCCATTATTAGTAGTAATTGTTGTAAAAGTATTGTCAACTCTATGATATTTGAGTAAACCACCCTTGTTATTACCAATCCAAAGATTAGCTGAATCATCTTCAGAGATGCTTTCGATAAAGATGTCTTGAAAGTCTTTTACTTTAATATAGTCTTGAAAATAATGAATAAAACTTGTATCCTTTTTGTTTAATCTTTCAAGATTCTTTCCACCAAACCAAATTTCACCATACGAATCTTCAAAAATTACCCGAATGTCAGCACTCAAGATACTAGCGCTGTCTTTCTCATCATTTAAAATACGCCTAAATATACCAGTTTTCTTGTCCATGATGTTCAGTCCATTACGGGTGCCCACCCAAAAGGTACCATCGCTGTCTTCAAAAATAGCTTCTACTGCATTTGAACTAATGGTAGTGCTATCATCGGGATTATGTTGATAACGGGTAAATTTTTTGGTATTACTGTCATACCTGTTTAGCCCATTGAATGTACCAAACCACATGATTTGATCCTGATCTTCGCAAAGGGCATTTATTGCATTACCACTTATGCTTTTAGGATCATTAGCATCAAATACAAAATGTTCAAAATTGTCAAACACTTTATGCTGATTCATTTTGGTCTTGTTCAAACCACCGCCTATATAACACCCAACCCATAAATTGCCCTTGCTGTCACCAAAAATTCTACTGACATAATTACTGGAAATAGAATTATTAAGTGTAGGATTTTTTTGCACTCTCCTGAATGAGTTAGAAAACGGGTCCATCCTGTTAACACCCACGTTATGTGTGACAACCCACACTTGGCCATTTTTATCAATTAAAACGTCACGAACATTATTGTCGCTTAAACCATTTGGGTTTTCAGGATCATCTAAGTATTGAAGCAATTTCTTTGTTGATGGATTAAACCGAAAAAAACCTTCCCAGGACCTTAACAATAATTCACCATTAAAACTTTCAGTAATATCATTAATAGCGTTTACCCATTTCGGATTGTCAGTTCGCTTTGGTATTTGATAATTGGTGAACCGGCCTGTTTTTTTGTTTAATAGCGCAAACCCAGTTTCACCGCCTATCCAGATATTTCCTTTTGAATCTTCAAATACCTTATACAGATTATTATGATTAATGGAATTAGTATCATTTTCATCATGGACATATTGCCTGAACTTTCCTTTTTTTTTGTCGATAATCTCAAGCAATCCGCCACCCCAGGTTGCTACCCAGATTGTCCCACCTTTGTCTTCCATCATCGACCTTACATCCTTACCTACAGAATTATTCAGATTAGATAGTTCACTTTGGTAATGAGTAAATGTTTCGGTATCTTTATTAAACCTGCTGATTACAACGTCACTCCCGGGTTCATTTGAGCTAACCCACAGTATTCCTGATCCATCAATAAATATGTAATTAGAGTTGATGCCATAAATACCTCTTGATGGATTCAGAGTATCTTTTCCAAAGGGCCTAAACTCACCGGTTTCTTTATTAAACCGAAATAAACCTTTCCAAGCATCAACCCATAGATCATCGCCAGACTGTTGAATGTTCTGGATGCCATTCCGACGATTAAAAACATCAACTGTATCAGGAATATAATTGGTGAAGCTGTAGTCAGCCCTATTGAACTTACTCATCCCCATAAATGTACAAAACCACATGGTTCCGTCATCTTCTTCAAAAATATTCAGAATGGACCCCTCGAATATCGATTGGTTATTTTTGGGGTCTACGTTAAATACTTTTACCTCATAACCGTCATATAGATTCAACCCATATTGTGATCCAATCCAGATAAAACCATATTTATCCTGATGTATACAGGAAGTATATCCAGTGGACAGTCCTTCTTCAGCACCCATCTTTTCGAAGCGGGTAGTCTTATCCAGGATGTAACTATGCTGTGACACTGCCGGAAAAGAAATAGATGCTGAAATTAACAGGAACATTAAATAAACCAGGCTTTTGTGAAAGCCAGAGATATGAAGCATTTTGAGAAATACCAATAAAAGTAAAACCAGTAAATTGAGTTGTTTGGTCTGGGCAAACATTCTACGAAAGTGTTATAGTAATGAGGTCTAAAAGTAGATTAAAAAGAATGGCCACGGCCAGAATAGCAATTAATTAACTAATATTTAACAATTTGCTGTATGTGACCTTCCGAAAATAAAAAAATAAATCTATTTTTATCAATTAATCAAACATTGAGTACAGTCCGAAAACTCAGTAAAATCAAGAATGCCACTAAGACACAAAAGCACAAAGAATCACAAAGAGACTAAAACCAGAATATTACCCTTGGTGAACCTTAGTGCCTTGGTGCCTTTGTGGCAGGAACCCTGCTTTTCGGAGCTGACTCAACACCGTATTTCTTATTAAAATATTTTTCCTATGGATAAAAGTAAATACTCGGTCATTAAATACCATGAATACCTGGGTCTTGACCGTCTTCTCGATACACAGCATCCTCGCAGCCTTGAGGTAGGAGGGAAGGAGGCCCATGATGAGATGTTGTTTATCATTGTGCACCAGGCCTATGAATTGTGGTTCAGACAGATTATACATGAGCTTGCATCTGTACACGAAATTTTCAGCGCTGATAAGATAGATGAGAGGAATATTGGTGTATCGGTACATCGGTTAAGGAGGGTGAACGAAATACTCAAGCTGGGCGTGCAGCAAATCAGTATTCTTGAAACCATGACGCCGCTTGACTTTCTAGATTTCAGGGACTACCTTTTCCCGGCATCCGGATTTGAGAGTTACCAGTTCAGGATCATTGAAACCATGCTTGGGCTGAAAGACAATCAGCGTATAACTTACAACGACAAACCCTTCACTTCGGTTTTTGATGAGGAAAAGAAGAAAAAACTGGAAAGCATCCAGGCATCAGGCACCATGGTCGACCTTGTGGAAAAATGGCTGGAAAGAACACCTTTTGTCCAGGATGAGAATTACAGCTTCCTGGCCAGCTATAGTGAATCAATTCAGCAGATGCTGGAAAGAGAATCGGAGGCAATTAAAACCAGTCGGTTCCTCAGCAATGAAGAAAAAGAAATGAGGCTGGAGATGCTTGGCAGTTCCAACACTTACTTCCTCACAGTTTTGAACAAGGAAAAACATGAACAGCTCAGAAATGAAGGCGAACTTACCTTTTCCTATGAGGCGACACTTGCCGCGGTTTTTATCAGCCTTTACAGAGATGAACCCATTTTGCGATCGCCATATAATTTCCTGAATACACTAAAAGATGTCGATGAGACGCTTACCAACTGGAGAAGCCGGCATGCACAGATGGTGCTCAGGATGATTGGTAAACGTGTGGGAACAGGAGGCTCTGTTGGTCATAAATACCTGGCAAAAACGGCTAAAAAGCATCAGATATTTGCCGACCTTTACAATATTTCTACATTGCTGATCCCAAGATCGCAGCTTATTCCACTGCCTCCTGAAATGGAGAAAAAACTGGGATTTTATTTTCAATAAGCAAATTGATGAGCACTAAAACAGAACAGCTAAAAACACAGTTTGAATTTTCCAGGGGCTTCGCGGTTGAAATGGATCAACAGGATGAGCTGTCTCATTTCAGAGACAAGTTCTGGATCCCGCCTAAAAAAGATGGCACACCTTCGATCTATTTCTGCGGGAATTCCCTGGGCCTGCAACCAAAAAGCGCGGCTGCCTGTATTGAGCAGGAATTGCACGACTGGAAAGAGCTGGGTGTAGAAGGGCATCTTCATGCGAAGAATCCCTGGCTTTCATACCATGAATTGCTGACGGAGCCTATGGCCAGAGTGGTAGGAGCCAAACCTATAGAAGTAGTTTGCGCCAATACCCTGACGACGAATTTGCATGTGCTGATGACTTCTTTCTATCGTCCGACAAAGGAAAGATTTAAAATCCTCATCGAGAGTGATGCTTTCCCGTCCGACAGGTATGCGGTCGCTTCGCAGGTTAAGCTGCATGGATTTGATCCCGGTGAAGCCATTTCGGTCGTAAATCCCAGGCAGGGTGAAACTTTAATCCGGCACGAAGACATTGAAGCCATCCTCGAACAGGAAGGTAAACAAACCGCTCTTGTTTTGCTGGGCGGAATCAATTATTACACCGGCCAGTTTTTCGACCTGAAAAGGATCACTGAGGCAGGCCACCGGCAGGGATGTGTGGTTGGATTTGATCTGGCTCATGCTGCAGGAAATGTGGAATTGAGCCTCCATAATTCGGGCGCTGATTTCGCAGCCTGGTGTTCTTACAAATACCTGAATGCCGGTCCCGGAAGCCTCGCAGCCTTGTTTGTGCATGAGAAGCATGCCCACAACTTTGACATCCCACGCTTTGCCGGATGGTGGGGCCACAACAAATCCACACGCTTCAATATGCGTTACGATTTCGATCCTATTCCCGGCGCGGAAGGATGGCAGCACAGCAATCCCCCAATTTTATCCCTGGCTGCAGTAAAAGCTTCTCTCGATATATTTGACATGGCAACCATGCCTGCCCTCAGGAGAAAGTCGGTAAAGCTGACCGGATACCTTGAGTTCCTGCTGAACAAAGTTGAAGACGAACGGATCAGGATCATTACACCTGCCGATCCTGATGAGCGCGGGTGTCAGTTGTCCATTCAAATGAGAAATACAGATAAGCGACTATTCGAAATGCTCAGCGAAAAAGGTGTTATCGCCGACTGGCGTGAACCTGATGTGGTCAGGGTGGCGCCGGTACCATTGTATAATTCTTATCAGGATGTCTTTGATTTTGCTGAGCTGGTGAAGGAATGTTTGGGAAAGATTTAACACAGTATAGAAAATGGCTCAAAAAGTAGTTGTAGTCGGAGCAGGTCTTTGCGGGACGCTGCTGGCCATCCGGCTTGCACAACGCGGATACCGGGTTATCCTTACAGAAAAGAGGGATGATCTGCGAAAGATGGAGAATGTCGAAGGCAGATCTATCAACCTGGCATTGTCAGATCGTGGGTTCAGAGGATTGCGCCTGGTAGGAATGGAAGATGAAATTCGTGCGCAATGCATACCTATGCCGGGAAGACGAATCCATCCATTAAATGGCGAGGAGTTCACATCTCCTTATAGTGGACGGGAGAAAAAATTCATCAATTCCGTATCCCGCGGCGGCTTAAACATTTCCCTACTCGATAAGGCCGGTTCTTTTGAAAACCTGGAAATTCTTTTCAATACATGCTGCACGGGAGTTGATTACGATTCAGCAACAGCAAGCTTTGAAAATGATAAAGACGGAAAGGCTTTCGATATTAAGGCTGATTTTATTTTCGGAACTGATGGCAGCAATTCGGCAGTCAGGAAAAGTTTGTTTGCCGGTTCTCACAGGTTGTTGTTCAGCTATTCACAGAGTTACCTCAGCCATGCCTACAAAGAGCTCACTATTCCACCCACTTCTGACGGCGGGTTCAGGATATTGAAAAACGCGTTGCATATCTGGCCAAGGGGTGGATTCATGCTCATCGCGCTCCCCAACCTCGATGGCAGTTTTACCGTTACTTTATTCCTGGCACACAAGGGTGAGAACAGTTTTGAGAATCTTAGCACTGCCGGCGAATTACAAGACTTTTTCGTTGCCAATTTTCCTGATGTCCTTCCTCACATGCCAGATCTTGTTAACGATTTTTTCTCTAACCCGACAGGGCTTCTGGCAACAATAAAATGCCATCCCTGGTCAGCAGGTGAGAAAGTGCTTTTGATGGGTGATGCGGCTCATGCCATCGTTCCGTTTTACGGTCAGGGAATGAATGCTTCTTTTGAAGATGTAGTGGTGTTCGATGAGCTATTGGAAAAACTTAACGGAGATTTGAAAGAGACTATTGGCAGATACGATTCCATCAGGAAGAAAGACACCGATGCCATCGCCGATCTGGCCATCGATAACTTTTATGAGATGCGGGACCATGTTGCTGATCCGGTATTTCAGAGAAAAAGGCAACTCGAAATGAAGCTCGAGCAAACCTATCCTGATTACCTGTCGAAATACAGTATGGTAACTTTTAAGGAAGACATACCTTATTCCAAAGCCATGACGAAAGGCAGGGCTCAGGATGAGAAATTAATGGACATCTGTTCTCAAATTGAATCCGTTGATGATATGATCATTGAACAGCTATACGAGGATCTTAAAACTATTTTTTATTAATCTGTTACTTGATAAAATGGGACTATTAGAACATAAAGCAAAACCTCGCGGTAAATTCCCACATGTAAAGCAGGTGGGCGATTTCGTTTTTGTTTCAGGAACCAGTTCACGCCTCCCCGACAACACTTTCGAAGGTGTTGAAGTGGATGAGATGGGAACAACAAAACTGGACATCCGTAAACAGACCGGGGCAGTGATCGAAAACATCAGGGATATATTGGAAAGCGTGGGGTGTGAACTTTCGGATATTGTTGATGTGACTACTTTTTTAGTAAACATGAATGACTTTGGAGGCTACAACGAAGTGTATGCCGGGTATTTCGACTATGAAGGCCCGACAAGAACTACGGTTGCAGTCCACCAGTTGCCGCACCCTCATCTGTTGATTGAAATGAAAGTAACTGCTTACAAGAAAAATAACCAGGCATAAGAATTATTTAGCGTGTTTAAAATCAGGAATTACATAAACGGTGAACTGACAGAGCCTCAAGCAGGCAGGTTCATCGATAATTACAACCCGGCCGGAGGAGAGGTTTATTCTTTGATTCCTGATTCGGATGTTCAGGATGTGGAAAATGCTGTTCATGCAGCTCAGGAAGCATTTCCCGCATGGTCAAAAACAACCGTTGAGGAAAGACATGATGTGCTTTCGAAAATTGCCAGGCTGATTAAAGAGAATCTTGAAAAGCTGGCACAGGCAGAATCCATTGACAATGGAAAGCCTGTGTGGTTGGCCCGCTCCGTAGATATCCCCAGGGCTACATCAAACTTTGAGTTTTTCGCCAATGCCATCACTCAGTTTGCTTCGCAATCACATGAAACTAATCAGACAGCCATTAACTACACCTTGCGAAGACCCCTTGGTGTGGTTGGATGCATTTCGCCATGGAACCTGCCGCTGTATCTCTTTACCTGGAAAATAGCGCCGGCGCTCGCGGCAGGAAACACTGTTGTGGCCAAACCGTCTGAGATCACACCAATGACAGCTTACCTTTTATCGGAGATTTGCATTGAAGCCGGTTTGCCAAAAGGTGTGTTGAATATCGTACACGGCTATGGGCACACTGCCGGGTCCGCGATTGTTGCACACCCGATGGTGAAAGCGATTTCATTCACCGGCGGTACACAGACAGGTGCGAGGATAGCTTCTGTAGCTGCACCCATGTTTAAGAAACTCTCACTGGAACTTGGAGGAAAAAATCCCAACATCATCTTTGCTGATTGTGATTACCGGCAGGCACTGGAAACCACCATCAGGTCTTCTTTTGCCAACCAGGGACAAATCTGCCTTTGCGGATCACGGATATTTATTGAAAAGCCCATCTATGAAAAATTCAAAGCCGACCTGGTTCAGGCAGTGCAAGGCATGAAGGTTGGGCATCCGGCAAAAGATGACACACGGATCGGGGCGCTCGTTTCAAAACAGCATCTCGAAAAAGTTGAATCTTATATCGGGCTTGCACGGGAAGAAGGAGGAACTGTTCTTTGCGGCGGAAACAGGGTTGCAGTGGATGGATACGAAAAAGGATACTATCTTGAACCTGCAGTGATTGAAGGGCTGCCCAATACCTGCCGGACAAACCAGGAAGAGATATTCGGGCCTGTTGTTACCCTGATGCCGTTTGAAAGTGATGAGGAAGTATTGGGTTATGCCAATGGGGTACGCTACGGTTTATCGTGCACACTCTGGACGCAAAACCTGACAAGGGCTATGAGATTTGCCACAGAATTGGAAGCAGGAATAGTGTGGGTGAACACCTGGCTGTTCCGGGATTTAAGAACACCCTTTGGTGGGATGAAAGATTCAGGCGTAGGCAGGGAAGGAGGATTCGAAGCCCTGCAGTTTTTTACCGAAGCGAAGAATGTGTGTATCAAGTACTGATGGAAGGATGGAAGAACGGAAAGATGGAAAGATGGAATATTGGAATATTGGAATAAAGTGTCTGTGTCGTTCTGCAACTAAATACAAAAAGAAATGCCACTAAGGCACCAAAACACAAAGAGTCACAAAGGGAATAAAAAATGTATGTTAGTCTTAGTGATTCTTCGTGCCTTAGAGTCTTTGTGGCAAGAAATCTTGTCTTGTCCTGAAATAGGTTTACAAAAAAGTAAACAAAATTCAGGACGGGTCACAACTATGAAATCAATTCATCAGTTACCCCGACCTTTTCCGAAGGAACCCGTAGGAGAGGTCGGGGCTCAAAGAATAATAGAACAAAAAACAATAACATGACAAAACTTTTTCAACCCCTCAATTTCCAAAAATGGATTGACGACAACCGGCATTTGCTCAAACCACCGGTGGGAAATAAAGTCGTTTATGAGGATGGCGATTTCATCGTAATGGTGATTGGCGGCCCTAATTCCCGTAAGGATTACCACTACAATGAAACACCTGAGTTCTTTTACCAGATGGAAGGCGATATTACTTTAAAGATTCAGGATGATGGCAGGGCAAGGGATGTTCCGATTAAGGAAGGAGATATCTACCTCCTGCCTCCTGAGGTTCCCCATTCGCCTCAGCGCAGAGCCAATACGATTGGGCTGGTTATCGAGCAAAAAAGGCCTGAGGGAATGCTGGATGGTTTGCAGTGGTATTGTGAAAATTGTAACCATATGCTTTGCGAAGAGAAGTTTGCTCTGCAAAATATCGAAACCGATATGCCGGTTATCTTCAAAAATTATTACAGTGATGAGGAGAAGAGAACCTGCGAAAACTGCGGTGCATTGATGGAGCCACCTGCAAAAGCTTTTTAATAACCTGAATAAGCAAATCCAATGTTTAAAAAGATCAACGCACACGGTCATCTGTTGCCTTACCCGGAACAGATCCCAAAATTCATGAAGGACCAGGAAGTATTCTGGGTTGATGAAGACAGGTCATTTATGCACCAGGGAAAGTGGTCCAGACCCATTACCGATCCCAGTTTTTTTCTGGGTGAGAAACTTGCATGGATGGAAAAGAATGAGATCGCCCATGAAGTCATCCTAAACCTTTCCCAGTTGTACTGTAATGGCTATCCGGAAAAACTTGCTGTTGATGTGATACGCTTTCAGAATGACTTTAATGCCGGCATACAGACATCACATCCAGATAAGTTTACTTCTGGTTTTGTGGTTCAGGCTGCCTGGCTAGATACTGCTCTTGCAGAGATCAGGCGATGTGTAGAAGATCTGGATATGAAATTGCTCTGTTTGCCTTCGCACTACCTGGATGAAAATAAACAGTGGAAATCTATTGCTGACCAGAGTCTTTTCCCCATTTTCGAATTGGCCGATCAATATGGACTTGCAATCGAAATCCACCCTTACGATGCTCCAAAAATGATAGGCCTTGAAAACCAGTACTGGCGCTTCCACCTGGTGTGGATGTGCGCACAGACTGCTGACACCTATCATTTCTATACGCTGCTGGGAATCCCGGATCGGTTCCCCCATATTCGTACATGTTTTGCCCATGGCAACCAGTTTGGGCAGATCAATCTGGGCAGGCGGATGCAGGGATACATGGGAAGACCGGATTTGTTTGAAGGAGCCGAGTCTCCGGAAAAGTATGTCGGTCATCCTAACATCTATTTTGATACCCTTGTGCATGATCTGCTGTCCTTTGAAATGTTGGTGAGACGCCAGGGCATTTCTCAGGTTGTGGCCGGCATGGATGATCCTTATCCTCTTGGTGAGATGGAGTCGGTGCCGGGTTCATATCCGGGAAAAGTAATCGATGAAGCAAGAGAAAGCGGATTGATCAATGAGAAAGAATTCGAAGAAGTCTGGTATGATAATGTGCGCAGGTGGTTGAACAAAGAATTGTAGTTTTTAGAGGGTAATATGGTAGCATCAGTTGAGCATAATGACCAGGTTTTTAAAGTAGACTTATCAAGACCACTGGATATTTCCATTCCCCTTAATGGTCCTTCACCAATGGTTACGGCATGGTATGTGCCTCCAACTAAGATAGAGCCTGTAAGGATGGACGATTGGGAAGGAAGTGTTACATCAGGGGCATCGGTAAACTTTAACAACATCACCTTTAACCCGCATGGAAACGGCACCCACACCGAGTGTTTGGGACACATCACCTCTGAAGCTCAGAGCGTGAATCAGCAGCTAAAAAAATATTTTTTTCTGGCTGAAGTGATTTCGATAGAACCAGAGGCGAAGGGAGAAGACAGGGTGATACTCAGGTCACAAATTGAAACAGCATTGGGTGTCAGTCAACCGGAAGCCATTGTCATCCGTACACTTCCTAATGATCTCACCAAACTGCATCAGAATTATTCGAACACCAATCCGCCCTACATTGATGAGGCGGCTGCCATTTTCATTAGAGAAAAGGGAATTAAGCACTTACTGATCGATCTTCCTTCAGTTGACAGGGAAGTAGACGAAGGCATGCTTGCAGCGCATAAGGCCTTCTGGGATATAAATGGAACCCCCAGACTTGACGCGACTATTACTGAGCTGGTCTTTATTCGAAATGAAATTGCTGATGGCAGTTACCTGTTGAACATCCAGTTTGCTCCGTTTGAGAACGATGCCTCTCCCAGCCGGCCGGTGCTTTATGAACTAATGTGAAACCAGAGAGTATGCCGCGGATTCGCTAATAAGCAGATACCATTCGCGAATTGGCGGCTATAACTAAAGCATAATAAATAAGCCACTTCCGAAGGAATGCCTTGGGCAGAATGCACGAATGGAAGACGAATGATTCGTCCTGTTTTCCTCATTGGGACACCCATATTAAAGAATTGTTCAAATTACGGCCAGTTTCTCCCGAAGTAATTCTTATCTGACTTTAATCAGGTTGGTCTACCGTAAAGCACCAAAGGTGCGTAAATCAATAGCCCCGAGAGTAGCTCGGGGTTTATCATCAGAAATGATCACACAGCCCCATC
>JAUXDH010000123.1 GCA_030618545.1 Chlorobiota bacterium | reverse complement strand
CTATAGCAGCAATTGACAGGATGTTGCTTTTCAGACCTTCAGAGGCTAAAAAATTTGTAAAAGTTTCCCCATCAAATCTTTGTAAACCTGCAGATGCAGTGCTTAACCAGAGATCACCTTCAGTATCTTCAATAATCGAATAAACTACATTATCACCTAAACCGGAAGTCTCATCAAAAAAAGAAAATCCGGTGCCATCATACTTTACCAGTCCATTCCCGTCAGTACCAAACCAAACGTTGTCGCGGCTATCCTGGATAATACAATAAATAAAGTTATTTCCCAGTCCATGCTCGTTATCAAAAGATTCGATCTTTAAACTGAGGTTATCCATGATTGTTTCCGCTTTAAGGTGAGATGCTCCCCCCAGGGTTGCTACCCACACCTCGTTTTTCCGTATGGAAATATTCAGTACACTGTTGTTTACCAACCCATTTTTTTCGTTAATGATCCTGTATTTTTTTGTCCGCGGATCAAACAGTATTACACCATCTCCAAAAGTACCGATCCAGAAATTGCCATTTGAATCTACCTTGATTGAAGTTATGGTTGAAGTTTCATTAATTATCCCGGTGAGGTATCTTTTCGGGCTGCCGTTACCGAGTTGCAGAATACTATGATCTTCGGCCAGCCAGGTTGACCGGTCATCAGATTGTATTACTGCTTTGGCATTCGTTACTTCATAATTAAACTTTCTGGTAATCCGGGAGAAGGCTCCACCACTTGAGACGTATAGACCTTCCCTGTCCAGAATCCATAAGTTACCCATAGGATCTATTCTGATCAATTCAATAGTGACAGGTAATTCTTCTCCGTGCAAAGCCACTTTTTTGAACTCAGGAGAATTGACATTTTCGGAGTATAGCAAGCCATTTATTTTGTCGGCCACCCAAAGACTATTCGATCCCACAGCTATGGCATCAATCTGTCCATAGTTCATCTGGGTTGGGTTTTTAACCTGCCGGAAAGTTTTATCAGTTTTATGGTAATAGCAAACACCACCCTCATGGAACCCCAACCACATATTACCATTGTTATCTTTTCTGATTACACGCACAATATCGTCATCAAGCCCGTCCTTTTTTTCGAACGCGTTCACTTCATGAATTCCCTCCCAGCTTTTGCAAACTGCTATTCCCCGGTCAGTTGATGCCCATACTTCTCCAAAGTAACCCCTCTCAAGGTTGTAGATGTAGTTGTCGGGCATTCCGTCCTCCATAGTGATTCGCTGGATTTCTTTTTTGTTATAAAAGAACAGGCCCGATCCGTTGGTTCCCCACCACAGATTTCCTCCGATATCGAAAAGAAGATCATTAATTCTGGAATTAATCAGGGTATCGGATGATCTCCATAACGTCAGTTCTTGTCCGGAGGTCCGCAAAATTGTGCCGTCATCGCAACCTGCCCAGATCACTCCATTTTTGTCCTGGGCAAGAGCAGTAATATTGATAGGACCTGTGGATACTTTTGCAGGATAATTGATAGCCCGCAGCCCATCCCACCTGTAAAGACCATTTGTAGTTGCCAACCAGATATACCCTGTTGAATCTGGTAAAAGAGTATTAATTCTGGATGCCGGGACGTCACCCGGAAGATTAACCTGTTTCACATAAATGTCTATTCCTGTAACCTGTAAATAACAGAAAAGCAGGATGGATATCACAATAAAACTCTTATGCTTTTTCTGAACCAAACTTTTTATTCGTTTTTAAGAATCAAATCGGCATTGATTTCAACATCGATTATTTCAGCGATTTTGCGGTAAACGACTTTGGGTATACGGATATCGTGATCCTCCAGTGGTACCTGAAAATTCGACTTGACCTTTATCATATTGCCTTTGATAATTATCGTTGATTTGATAATCCTTTCCTGCTCAATTCCGTGGATCGACAGCATACCTTTTGCGCGTATCTGAAATGAACCATCCACATTTGGGTCGATCTTCTCAATGATCTTACCTTGAAAAGAGGAATAGGTATATTTATCTGTTTCGATATAGTTTTCATAAAAATGTTCCTGCTGCAATGGGCTGTTGAATCCAATGAAAGACTTATTGGCTATGCGAAACGCAAACCGGTTATCGGTTATGTTTATCGCACCCGAAACTTCATTTGTTGATGCTGTTATTATCTCCGCCGAAGCATCAGAGGCGAATGTTGCATTTCCCGAATTGGTCATGTAGACTTGCGCATTTAACGCAAACAACACCCCCATGCCACCGATCGTAAGTATTATCTTTTGCAGGATAGATTTCATAGAACTCATGACTTTCACGACAAGTTTAGCAAAAATAAAACCTTTGGAATGAAATCAGGCCACAAATATAGTTATGGATTTTTTGTATTTGCTACATTTGTGTAAGTATGGAAAAGAAGGAACAGATACAAATAGTTAAAAATAATGGGGAAAGCGTTACTTATGATCCTGAAAAATTAAAGTTGTCCCTTACCAGAGCCGGTGCTACCGATGGTGAAAGTTATCGGGTAATACAAACAGTGGAGTCAAAACTTTTCAATGGTGTTCCATCAAAAAAGATCTATGAGTATGCTCATGCCCAGCTTAAAAAACAAAAATCGCACAGGACAGCCGGTCGTTTCAGGTTGAAAAAGGCCATTTTTAATCTTGGGCCATCGGGTTATCCATTTGAAATATTTGTAGGCAGACTGTTTGAATCTTTTGGTTACAGTGTAAAAGTTGGCGTTATCATGCAGGGCAAATGTGTTCAGCATGAGGTTGACGTAGTGGCGCGGAAACCCGGTGAACTGGTTATCGTTGAAACCAAATTCCGAGGCGATTTCAAGGGAAAAACAACTGTTCAGGTACCGCTGTATATTCATTCTCGTTTCTCAGATATTGAAGCAAAATGGAAGGAAGATCACCCTGAGGAAGAAGTCAACATCAGAGGATTTGTGGTTACCAATACCAGGTTTACATTAGACGCGATTAAATATGCTGAATGTGTTGGCCTTGGTGTGCTTTCCTGGGATTATCCCTCAGACGGAAGCCTGAAGTATTTCATTGATTTATCGGGCTTACATCCCCTGACATCCCTGCTTTCCTTAAAGAAATATGAACAAAGGAAACTATTGGATAGCGGCATTGTCCTGTGTAGAGAATTAGAAAATCATCAGCATCTGCTACATGAAAATGGAATACCTGATTCGAGGATTAAAAATATTCTCAAAGAGGCAAAACTGTTAATTTTAGATCAATAATAAGCCCCCCTTTCTGCATCATAAAGTGAAATATACCTATTTGTAGGTATTGTTGCCATTACCAATGACATCCAGGAAATCCTGAACTGCATTTCTACCAATTAATAAACTTCATTTTTGTATTTTCGGCTCTGATAAATTCCCGATAGGATGAAATGGAAAGAATCTGTTATTAAAAGAATCAACAAGACATCAGGCATTTCCGTTGAACTGATTTCTACGTCAACAGTGGGAGGCGGAGATATCAATGACGCGTTTCGGTTTGACACCTCGGCAGGGCAATTCTTTGTTAAAAAGAACTCGGCATCAAGTTTTCCTCAGATGTTTGAGAAAGAGGCGAAGGGTTTAAAACTGCTGTTGGATGCTGATGAGATACCGGTTCCGGAAGTGGTTACATTTGGTGAAGAAAATGATACGGCCTACCTGGTGTTAAGATTCATCGAAAGCTCTCCTGAATCGGCAGATTTATGGGAAGATTTTGGCAGGAACCTGGCAATGCTGCACAAGCACAGCAGCAACAAGTTTGGGTTGGATCACAATAACTATATCGGCAGTTTATTCCAGTCGAACCGGAGACACGATAAGTGGTCCGACTTTTTCAGAGATGAAAGGTTGAATGTGCAGGTGAAAATGGCTCGTGACAGTGGCAGCATGGGGAGAGATTTGGTAAATTACTTTGAAAGATTTTACAACAGGCTGGATGAACTTTTTCCTGTCGAACCTCCGGCATTGCTTCATGGAGACCTCTGGGGAGGAAACTACATGGTAAATGAAAAAGGGAACGCCATGATTATAGACCCTGCGGTTTATTTCGGCCATCGGGAAATGGATCTGGGGATGTCTCAACTTTTCGGTGGATTCTCAGCAAAGTTTTATGAATCCTATAATGCGCATTACCCGATGCAGCCCGGATGGCAGCAACGCATGGATTATTGTAACCTGTATCCCTTAATGGTACATGTTAATCTTTTTGGGGGAGGCTATCTCCAATCAGTAAAATCCATTCTCGCCAGGTTTTAGAAATTAAGTATTTCATTACTGTTTATTTGATTATTTTTGAGACTGATTTTTGGCAGAATTAAATCATGGCTCAGATCATCAATTTTTCAGAAGCAGCGTCTATCGGATTGCACGGGATGATTATCATCGCGAAAGCTGATAAGCCTGTGAATGCAATACAACTATCAGAAATACTTGGAAAATCGAAGCATCACATTGGTAAAGTGATGCAGCGCCTGGTTAAGGATGGTTACCTCTATTCCTTTCGTGGGCCTAAAGGAGGGTTTACTATCAGAATTGATCCAAAAGAAGTTACCCTGCTCGACTTATACGAAGCCATTGAGGGCAGGGTAGAGATAAAAAGCTGTCCGCGCCATCCACATATTTGTCCCATTGAAAAGTGCATTTACGATAATGTTACAGGTCGCATGACCCTGGAGTTTGTCGATTACATGAAGGGACAAACACTGAAAGATTATTTGTAAAGTATCTGAATTAATTAATCAACACTTTCCTTGTTAAGCAGATTTCGAAAAGTAGTATTTTTGATTTAAAATAATTCGCATGCAAAAGGTTATCCTTTTAGTGGTTTTCCTTGCTTTTATAAGTATTTCTGATGCTCAGAGTTATTATCGAAGTTATGACCACCATGATATATCAATCAGTTATGGTTTATTCCAGCCTGATCAATTCCGGTCGGTAGAATCAGATATGCTGGATGAGCGTTTCCCAACCAAACGTTATGTCAGGGATGAATATCACAGTACAGGTTCAGTTTTCCTGACCTATCGCCATATGTTTCGCAATGAATTGTTTCTGTGGGGAATCACAGTGGGGGCAAGCAGCTCAAACTGCAAGATCTACAATGTTGGGCAGTACGAAGGTGAACTGAAAAGGCAGTTCTACACACTTGCCCTTGAATGGGAATACCGCTATGTGAATCAGGGAACGATCCAGGTTTATTCGGGAATTGGCCTCGGATTTACCTATGGTACCGAAGAGTTAACTCCACCATCAGAAACGGGCCTGCCCGTTGGTACTGGAAACATAAGCACTATTGGCTATCAATTGAATGCGGTAGGAATCCGTATCGGCAAAAAATTCGGTGGCTATGTCGAGTTTGGTTATGGTTATAAGGGGATTGTTAACCTGGGCTTTTCGGTACAGCTTTTTTAATTGAATTATCTCAGTTTTTCAAGGCTTAATCAATCCAACCCGCTTTTGTACTTTCGCCGAGCAATTGTTAAAATTTAACTGACTTTGGCAAAGTCTCTCAAAACATATCATTTCCATAAAAGTCTGGAGGTTCCGATTGGTGATCTGGTGATTGGAGGTGATCAACCCATCACGGTCCAGTCAATGACCAACACGAATACGCTTGATACTGCAGCAACAGTTAAACAGGTAATAGATTTGGCAAATGCAGGCTGTGATATCGTCCGGATTACAGCACCTTCAATAAAAGAAGCTGAGAACCTGGCCAACATCAAAGCTGAAACCAGGAAGAAGGGATGCCATATTCCACTGGTAGCTGATATCCATTTCACACCAAAACCAGCAGAAATTGCCGCCCGGATTGTGAAAAAAGTAAGAATCAATCCGGGTAATTATGTTGACCGCAACAGAGGAAAAGTTGATTGGACAGAACGGGAGATTATAGAAGCCAGGGAAAGAATTGCAGAAAGATTGATCCCATTGCTAATGATTTGTAAAGAAAATGGAACTGCCATTCGGATTGGTACAAACCATGGATCGCTCTCCGAACGCATACTGGCGATGTATGGCAATACTCCCGAAGGGATGGTAGAATCAGCGATGGAGTTTGTGCGAATATGCAATGATTTCGGATTTCACAAGCTCGTATTATCCATGAAAGCCAGTAGTGTTAAAGAAATGACGGCGGCGAATCTGCTATTGGTAGAAGAGATGATCAAAGAAGGATTTTATTATCCAATCCACCTTGGTGTAACAGAAGCGGGAAATGGAGAAGAGGCCCGAATCAAATCTGCCGCAGGGATAGGCAGTTTGCTTGCCATGGGAATTGGGGATACCGTTCGGGTATCTCTTGCAGAAGACCCTGTGAAGGAGGTGCCGGTTGCTCAGAAATTGGTTCAGTTTTACGGGAGAAACAATACTGCTGTTGAAAATATTTTAAAAACCACAAAACTTATCATTCCTCAACGGGAGAAAACCTTACTTGAATTGTCTGGCGTTAAACATCCGGTAGTCACTGGTTCCCATCTGGCGCAAACGGACCTGGTTATTTCCGGCAATGATGAGTCCATGCTGTCAGGAGTTGATGGGCAGTTCTTTCGTTTTTCAGTTTCAGATCCCTCTCCTCAAGAGATGCCACTACCTGATCGTATCATCTTAAAAAGGGTCTACGATAATCTGGAAAATGAAGATTTATTAATAAAATCTGCAACTGACTTTTCGGTTCTTTTTAAAAATCATAAACAGGCGGGCATATGGATTGAAAATGGAGCTGCAACAGATTCGAACCAGCTTGCTAAACTTTCCATGAAGATTCTTCAGGGCCTGGGTTTACGTTACTCTAAAGCTGAGTTTGTTGCCTGCCCTTCTTGTGGCCGAACCAAATTCAACCTTTTCGATTCCTTCAATAAAGTCAAGCAGAAAACATCACATTTGAAGGGCTTACAGATTGCCGTAATGGGATGTATTGTTAATGGCCCCGGCGAAATGGGTGATGCTGATTACGGATACGTCGGGGCAGGACCCGGAAAGGTTACGCTTTATCGAAATGGAAATGCCGTGATTAAAAATGTTGACCAGGAAAACGCGGTAGATGAACTGATCACCCTGATCAGGGAAAATGGCGACTGGACAGATCCTGAAGAGCCCACCCTGTAGTTTCAACCTGTACAATTCCTTTCTTGCCCAGATATTTCCAATCTCCTTATAAAGAAAATAAACATATCCATTGTTAATTTTTAACTTTTCCGGGAAAGTAAGCGGAATTAATTGCTTGATTACGGTTGTACCATTTTGAAGGTTGATTTCGCGAATCTGGTATTTAACCCCGGACGTGAATATGGTATAAGCCTTTTGGTCTGCCTTATCGATAATGATTTCTGATTTCCAATTGTCTTTCAGTTGATAGCTAATGTCGATTACCCCGTGAGATTCTAATTTTTCGGAAAATAATTCCAATTGGGCATTACCATGATTAAAATAATAAACTGTGTCAGCGATGATATCAACATAACTATATACAGGTTTATATGCAATTTGTTTGGCGTACAATATTGCCAGTATACGCCCGGCTCCTGAAGGAAATGCTTCAGGATGTTCATCTATGAATTTTAGTTCATCATAAAGTGCATACATTCTTTCGTTTTGGAAATCTGAGATAAATTCGATGACCTCATTACCTACCTTTCCCACGCCGTAATACGTTTGTAAATAAGTATTTAGGTTCTGCTTTTTAAATACAAGAAAGTCTTCTGTGGCGAACAGGCAATTCTCCATCAATTTATAAAACCGATCAACATGAATCGGATAAATAAGTTGAATTTGTCCGTTATCAATAAAAACCTGGTAAGCTGAATCTTTAAGTATCACATGACATTTCCCCATGCAGTCTTTGAAAATACTACCTTGCCTGTTTGCCGGCAAATTGGTGAGTTTCGCAATTGTGTCAAACGATTCACTAATTAGGTATAATTCAAAAGCATTGTTTTTATGTTTTTTGGCAAGCAGCAAAATATTTGTATCAATGAAATGAAAATCTACTATAGAATATATGTATTGACGTTTGGCAATGATAATTGCTTCGCTTAACTCAAACGATTTTGGTGTAAGTTGTATATCGAGTGATTTGTTTATTTCGTGAAGGTCAAGTTGAAGCACATTGGTTTGATAGGAAATATGGCTAATCGTGAGTTCAAATTTATCGAGACCGGTTTTAAAATAAAAGAAACCTGAACTATCAGTGGTTGTTCCGGTTCCCGTGTTTTTGATAAGGATGTTTACGCCTTCCAAGGGTTGCTTGCTGATGATATCAATCACATGTCCGGAGATGAGGGACTGCTCCTGCCCAAATGAATTATGAGCCAGGATCAAACAGAATAGACAAAGTGCCCAGGGGCAAACAGGCAAGATTATTCTTCGATATATTATCCTTAATAATAACACAGGACGATTATACTACTTGTCACAAATTTATACCAAAAGCATATCAAAACCAACACACATTTTTCTTCCGCTATTGTGTTTCCTAATATATAAATTAGCTACTTTTGTGAAATTTTTCACAATAAAACTATTTATCATGAAACTG
>JAUXDH010000142.1 GCA_030618545.1 Chlorobiota bacterium | reverse complement strand
TATTTTTCACGGTTATCAGGATCGCTCAATGAAATCTGAACTTTTACATCATTAAAATCAAGTGCTTTAAAAATGAGTTCAATTATATCAATCACCCCATTGAATTCGGGTTTGATCTGATCAGGCATGCAGAAAATATGCGCGTCATCCTGGGTAAATCCCCTAACCCTGGTGAGTCCATGCAATTCACCACTCTGCTCATAGCGATAAACAGTCCCAAACTCAGCGTACCTGATGGGCAATTCTTTATACGAATGTGGCCTTGAATTATAAATCTCACAGTGGTGGGGGCAATTCATCGGTTTCAGAAAGAACTCCTCCCCTTCTACCGGGGTTTTAATAGGCTTAAATGATTCCTCGCCGTATTTTGCAAGATGCCCTGAAGTTTTATACAGGTTCACATTTCCAATATGAGGACTGATGACCGATTCGTATCCGGCTTCTTTTTGCACTACCTTGAGGTATTGCTCCAGCCTCTCGCGCAACTCTGCACCTTTGGGAAGCCAGAGAGGTAATCCCTGCCCCACATTTTGAGAAAAAGTGAACAGTTCTAGTTCCTTTCCTAAAACGCGGTGATCACGCTTTTTAGCCTCTTCGAGCAAATGGAGGTATTCATCAAGTTCTTTTTTCTTCGGAAAAGTAATTCCGTAAATTCGTGTGAGCTGCTTCCGTTTCTCATCACCACGCCAGTAAGCGCCTGCAACTTTTAGCAGTTTAATGGCTTTTATCGGGCTGGTATCCGCCATATGCGGCCCCTTACACAGGTCGGTAAAGTATCCGCTGGTATAAAAAGTAATGTCACCATCCTGAAGTTCATTGATGAGTTCGAGTTTGTACTCATCTCCTTTTTCAGTAAAGTAGGCTATGGCATCTTTCTTGGAAACTTCTTTACGATCGTAAGTTTGCTTTTCGCGGGCCAGTTCCAGCATCTTTTTCTCGATCTTCCCGAAATCTTTCTCAGAGATTTCGTAATCCATAAAATCGATGTCGTAATAAAAACCATTTTCAATATCGGGTCCTATACCGAATTTCACGCCCGGATACAGCAATTCAATAGCTTCAGCCATCAGATGAGCTGAGGAGTGCCACATGGCAGATTTGCCGTCACCGTCTCTCCAGGTAAGCAGTTGGAGGTCAACATCCTCAGTGATGGGTCGGAGGGCATCCCTGACCTCCCCATTTACTTTGGCAGCCAGCACGTTCCTCGCCAATCCTTCGCTGATATCACGCGCGATGTCCATTGCGGTGACTCCAGCATCGTATTGCTTAACTGATTTATCCGGTAGAGTTATATTTATCATCTAATGATTTTTCCGAAAAAAATTGGCGGCAAAATTACAAAAATCACTTTGGTAACCAAGTAAATAAGCAATTATTTTCTAACCTTTTTCAGATTCAATAAATTGATCGGGTTAGCTGTCATTCCCTTGACGTTTTTATTCACAAAACGCAATGCCTCATCATAATACAGGACAACTACCGGTGATCTGCTCATCACGAGACTATCCATCCTCCTGTAAAGTGAAATCCTTCCCTCATTGTCAGTTATTCCAAATGACTGCTCGTAGAGCGCATCATAGTGGGCATCTGAAAAATGGGTGTAATTGGGTCCTGAAGGGGCAAAGTTCCCTGAATAAAACAACGACAGGTAGTTTTCCTCATCCGGGTAATCGGCTATCCAGGAGGCCCTGAAAAAATTGACACGCGATTGCGCTCTTCTCTCGATGACTGCCGCTGCAGGGGCTACTTCAAGTTCTATCGCCAAACCGACTTCTTCCAACTGCGCCTGGATAAACTTGCATAAATCCAGGTAATCTGAAGTTGTGACAAGGGTAACAGGCGGAACCGGATTTGCGGGACCAAAACCCGCTTCAGTAAGTAATGCCCTGGATTTATCAGGGTCATAGAAATACCCGTAGTCTGCACTCTCATCATAAGAAGGCATTCCCTTTGGAATCATCCCATTATTGCCGGGAACACCAATTCCATTCCTGAGGTACCTGATCATTTTTTTTCTGTCGAATCCATAATTGATGGCTTTTCTTACGGCAAGATGTCTTAGCGGGTTGTTGGTGAATATCGGCAATGAAGTATCCACGAGGATTCCGAGGTATTCGGTATTCAGGTAGGGAAGCCTTATGATATCAAAATGATCTTTGTATTTCTCTCTCAAGCCTCCATTTCTATTCAACAGCTCATCTTTATAAGACGGATCAATACCTGAAATAAAATCCAGATTACCTTTGCTAAACTCCAGAAAAGCAGTCATTTTATCAATTAGAAAAGAAATGGAGATTGCATCCAGATAAGGCAAAGATTGCTCCCCGTCATTCTCAAAATAGCTCTGATTTTTTTGCAACACCATCTTAATGTTTTCCTCCCATTTTTTTAAAAAGAAAGGACCACTGCCAACAGGGTTTTTTCTGAAATCTTTTCCAAAATATTCGATCGCTTCCCAGGGAATCACCGAACAATATTGCATGCTTAGAATTCCAAGAAATGGTGGAAAGGGCTTTTGCAGCCTGATAGAAAGTGTAGTATCATTTATTGCTGTGAATGCGTACTCCCCTCCTTCCCTTTCTATGTTTCCAAACACCCATGCACCCGGCGAGGCTGTTTCCGCTGAGACCAGCCGGTTGAAACTGTAAGCAAAATCATAGGCGGTAACTTTCCTTTTCCTGCCTTTAAAGACCGGATGATCATTAAAATGGACATCATCCCTCAGGTGGAAAGTGTAGTTTAATCCGTTATCAGAAATATCCCACTTTTTGGCAATGGATGGTTTTACGTTAAGGCTGTCATCCAACTGAACAAGCCCGTTATACAACTGGTTGCAAACCCAGATATGAGCCTGATCCCTGGCAAAAGCAGGATCCAGGTTCACGATGCCCGCTGCTTCATTGTACCTGAATATTGTTTTCTCTGAATGCTTATGACGCTTAGTGGTGCAGGATGCTATCGTACAAAACAATAATACCAAAATCAGGGAATTAAATGTATGGCTCTTCCGGATTTGAGATCCCTTATCGCGACTTTTTCTAAATCCATTCACACCACAAATCTAAGCAAGATTAAATGAACCTATACGCAGCATTTCTTTATATTTGCTGACTTATCAATCAGCGGATCTTAAGAGTGGAGGAAACCACCATCAGGCAGAAGAAAAAGGTCAGGGCACGGAATCTCATCCTCCACCTGCACCCCCCCATGGTTCCCAGGGCATCTATCAGATTTACACTGACATTTGGTTTGGGCGGCATGTCGGCTGTTTTATTTATCCTCCAGGTTTTTACAGGAATCCTTCTCCGGTTTCTCTACTCACCCACACCCAATGATGCCTACGACTCTATCCTGTCTGTTGAAAACAACATTCTTTTCGGACAGTTAGTAAGAAATATTCACCACTGGAGCGGTATTCTTTTCGTCATCATTACTTTTTTACATCTGCTCAGGACTTTTTACACAGGAGCTTTCTACTGGAAACGGAGATGGAACTGGATCATTGGCATTGCCCTGATGGTCATTGTTATCTTTTCCAATTTCACCGGTTACCTGCTTCCCTGGGATCAGTTGGCTTACTGGGCTGTGACAGTGAGCACAAGCATGCTTAATTATTTCCCGGGAATTGGCGAACAACTTGCAACATTTGTTCGAGGGGGCTCGGATGTAGGGGCACCTACACTCTTGATTTTTTATAACTTCCATACGGCAATTCTACCGGTGACACTTGTCTTACTCATGTCGTTTCACTTCTGGCGGGTAAGGAAAAACAAGGGTGTTGTAATTCCTGAGCAGGAAAAATCTGAAATGGTTCCCACCGACCCCTTCCTGGTGTCAAAAGAATTGGTAACAGCATTGGTGTTGATCGCATTCGTATTGTTGCTGAGCATCTTTTTTGATGCTCCTCTTAGAGAGAGAGCAGATCCTGCCTTCAGTCCAAACCCTGTAAAAGCGCCATGGTATTTTATGGGAATACAGGAATTGCTGATGCATTTTCATCCTTTTTTTGCAGCTATTCTAATACCGGTATTATTCCTGGCCGGCATTATCTGGCTTCCCTTCATTAAGTTTCAGAAACCACATGAAGGCATCTGGTTTCTCACCCAAAAAGGAAAAAAACTTGCTGTTACCGCTTCCCTGATTTCATTTGTTGGTACACTCGGAGCCGTTTTACTTGATGAATATGTTATCGATTTTGAAAGCTGGCTGTCAGATCTCAGTCCTCTGTTAAGCAATGGATTGATACCTTTTGGTATTTTATTAATCATATTGGGAGGCACCATCTGGCTGATAAAAAAACGCTACAATCCTGACAAAAGCGAAATGGTGCTGTTCATCTTTACTTTTTTAATGATGAGCTATGTGGTTTTATCGGTGATTGGGATATGGTTCAGGGGGCCGGGGATGGTGCTGTCGTGGCCTTGAGAGACCTAAGACATGAGACCTTAGACCTAAGACAGAGACAAAATAAATGAGAATTAATAACAGGATAATCTTGAACATAAACAATTAATTTGAAAACCTCCATCTCCCCCTCCGGGGAGACACAGTGGGGGCCGGGGTCATGAAAATACAAAAACAACATAAAGAAAAACTCAACCGTCGCTCGTTCCTGAAAAGGGCTTGGGCATGGCTGGGGGTGATTGCAGGGATTGAGCTTGCTGCAGTGGCTTTTAACTTCCTGTCAGTTGGGAAAAGGAAATCGAAGCATTTAAATCCAGCCCTGATAAAGTCGGCCGGCATTATTGAAAGCATTCCCCCGGGATCGGTGATACCTTTCAAAAGCGGGCATTTTTACCTGGTAAGAATGGATGATGGTGGATTTCTGGCATTGTCACTGGCCTGTACACATCTTGGGTGTGCCATCAGTTTTGACGGATCAAAAAAAGAATTTATCTGCCCCTGTCATTCTTCGGTATTTGATATGACGGGGAATGTGCTAAAACCTCCTGCACCAAGAGCATTGGACACTTACAGGGTATTTATCGAGGGAGGCGAAGTAAAGATCGACACGAGTAAAAAAATCAGAAGGAGAGGTTTTTCAATAGCAGACCTGGTCTATGCCTAAACAAGAAGTGAATTGAGAATGAATTGGAAAATAACCGGTTTCATTGCTACGGTGGTCATTGTACTCGCCTTTCCACTTTATATATGGAAGGCTCTGTACCTGGATAGCTTTGGGACTGAGACCGGCCTCATTCATCAACCTCAGTATGTAGGGAGCGCTACCTGTGTGGAATGCCACAAAATAGAAAATGACCTCTGGCTGACATCCGATCATTATTTTGCCATGGACACTGCCGACGAGAAATCTGTTTTAGGGGATTTTAACAATGTGGAGTTTAAGCATGGCGGAGAAACACACAGGCTTTACAAAAAAGATGAGAAGTTTTTTGCTTTTACTGATGGATCTGATGGGAAGATGCAGGAGTTTGAGGTGCAATATACTTTTGGCGCCTGGCCCCTTCAGCAATACCTTGTCCCCTTCCCTGATGGCAAAATGCAAACCCTCGCGTTGACATGGGATACCATAAAAAAAGAATGGTACCACATGGCTGATGTTGTCTATCAAGGGCAGGATATCGACCACACCAACTGGCTGCACTGGACTAATCAGGGACAAAACTGGAACGGCATGTGCGCGGATTGTCATTCCACAAACCTGGTCAAAGGGTTTGACCATGAAACAAAAACCTTTCAAACAACCTGGTCAGAAATCAATGTAGGGTGTGAAGCATGCCATGGTGCTTCTTCAGAACACCTTAAATGGGCCAACCTGCCAGAGCTTTCCAGACCCGCCAATACCAACTTTGGGCTTATTGTTCAGACCTCGGGCATTGACAACCGAAGATATATTGATCTCTGCGCCCGCTGCCATACCAGAAGAAGTTCGCTGGAGGATTACGATCACAACTGGAGCGATCTTCTGGACAATATGATACCGGCTCTTGCTCACGAACCATTTTATTATCCGGATGGTCAGATACTGGAAGAGGATTACGTTTATGGATCATTCGTGCAGAGTAAAATGTATATGAATGATGTCCAGTGCAACGATTGCCACAATGTGCACAGCGGTAAATTAATACTGCAGGGAAACGATCTCTGTTTGCAATGCCACAGGAAAGACACCTACGATACCTATTCGCACCACTTCCATAAATACCCGGGAGAACAAGGCAGCCCTGTAGAATCCCGGTTTGGAGACATGTACCAGGTGGGAGATGGTGCATCTTGCATCAATTGCCATATGCCCGGCAGGTATTACATGGGTGTGGATTACCGGAGGGATCACAGTTTTCGTATTCCCCGCCCGGAACTTTCCGATGAACTGGGCACGCCCAATTCGTGTACGTATTGCCATGCTGATAAATCCAATCAGTGGGCAGCAGGTTTTATGACAAAGTGGTATGGTCAGAATCAGAAATCTCATTATGGCAGCGTAATTGCAAGTCATCTGGACGGATCAGAAAAGAGTCTTAAAACCTTAAAAGAAATTTCTGCGGATGAGCTCTACCCTCCTCACCTGAGGGCTACAGCTTTATACCACCTGTCGAACCTGTATCCTGACAGCAGCAGAAACATACTGATCAGCAATTTTACCAATATCGAGTCAATCATCAGGCATACTGCTGTGAGCAGCTTTACTATTGTAAGTCTTGATGATATTTCAAAGCTGATTCCCTTACTTAATGATCCGGTGAAAGCTGTGAGAATGGATGCTGCAATTGTGCTTGCAGGAATTCCTGAAGAAAACATTCCGGAATTAAATAAACCTGCTTTAAAAAAAGCGCTTGAAGAATACCGTGAGGCCATGGAATATTCATCTGATTTTGCTGCCAGCAGACATAACCTGGGAAACTTCTACAGCAGCCTTGGGGAAAATGACAGGGCAGTTACTAATTATATTGAAGCTATCAGGATTGACGATGGGTTTTTTCCTGCCAAAGTGAATCTCGCCATGATGTACAACAGGATGGGGGAAAATGAGAAAGCAAAGACAGTTTTGAAAAACGTTGTAGAAAAGAATCCGGAACAATCTCAAATAAACTATTCTCTCGGATTGTTGCTCGCCGAAATGCAGGAATACGACGAAGCCATCATTTACCTGCAAAAAGCTGCTGAGCTGATGCCGGACAACTCCAGGGCGCATTATAACCTTGGACAACTTCTTGATTTCACAGGAGCTACCGAACTGGCCGGATATCATCTCAAAAGATCTATTGATCTCGAACCTGAAAATCTGGAGTTCCTTATGGCTCTTGCAGAATACTACCTCAAACACGAAGAGTTTGAAAAGGCAAAAAATGTTGTATTAAGGATTAAAGAATTGAACCCGGATGATCCTACTATTGACCAGATAATAGAATTCCTCGATAGCAAAACCCAGCAATAACTCCCGGTGGATCTGAACAAATTTCAACCTTCCTGTTTCCTGTTTTCGTCTTGGGACACCCAACAGCTAAATTCTTAATATTATGAGGTAGTTTTTATTATCAGGGTAAATGAGCTAAAGACATACATTTTAATTCCTTGAAAATGAATACTCATTAAGAGTACGCATCATAAGATGCATCTCTTTTATGTTACTTTCTTTGCCCGACCAAAGAAAGTAACC
>JAUXDH010000090.1 GCA_030618545.1 Chlorobiota bacterium | reverse complement strand
TTAATCAAACGGGTTTCATCCATATAGGCTTTAAACTTACCCTTGTTGTATGCAATGGCTACGTGGATCCACCTCCTTTTCTCCAGGGTTTTCTCATCCGGGTGTCTGCTTGAGGAAGTACCAAACTCCATATGCTTGTAACTTGTTTTTAGATCAGTATATCCCGTTGGGCTACCAGATTTCTGGTATTTCCTGTCATACAGGAATGTGTAAAAATTATCAGTTCCGCAATACAGGTCAAACTCTATGGTAAAAACGTCAGGTAAATAATCCTTTGAGGGATCTTGCAAATAAGGCATGATCGTTGGGGAGCCATCCCTGAACATGATCACATTATCGCCACCAAATTCGGCAATTTCCACATTTCCTTGCTGCAAATCCCATCTCGAAGGGAATTCACCATTTTCTTCATCCCGAAGATCGTCCTCAAAAATCACCTTATCGCCGGGAATAAAGTCATACTTTGACCATTTGAGTTGTGGCTCCTGATTGTCAATTTCAGATTGTTGTTCCTGTGTTTGCTTACCAGACGGCTCTTTCTCACTCTTTTGCTTTTCTTCAGTTTGTTTATCCTTTTTCTTATGCCTTTTGATCTCGCTTTCAACTTGCCTTGATTTGCTGTAAGGATTTGTAATCTGGGCCTCAACATTAAAACTGATAAGGGTAGCCATAAAAATGACTATGATCAATTTAGTTTTCATGACAGATTATTTATTTGGTTTGTAAATTGGTTAAATCTGTTTTTAATTCAGCGACTTGAATGCCAAATATAATTGATTTTGAATGGAAAAACTAATTTTTTAGCACGATTTTTTTTGGAATCAAATTGAGGTTTTAAAATTAACCAGGCAATTATAAATTTTATCTTGCGCAAAATTCAGTATGCTTACACATAGAGAAAAAAATAATGAAACTGATCTTTAAAATACTTGCCTTTCTCATTGCGATTGTAATTATTTTCCTTGTTGGGTTTTTCACTGGTAAATCAAACAGGTCTTATCAAATTGATTCTGTTGCTGAAAAACTGAAACGAAAAGTAACGACACCAATCTCCGATGCTGTCCAGTTAAGCGGACGAAAACTGGTACTGCTCGAAAACCCCGAGTTGATCAGCCGGATTATGGAGGGAGGCTCTTTTGGGAATGAAAACTTTTCCATTGCGGCAGCACAAAATATGTTTTCGAAAGACGAAGATGCAATAGAAGATATTATCGATAAAATAGAGATTCATAAGGTAGCACCACGAATCTGGTTTATCCGCATGCCAATTGTCAATTGCACGCTGATAGAAACTGATGAAGGCCTGGTGTTGATAGATACAGGAATGAAACCTTCAGGCCCTGCCTTGCTGAAAGCTATTCGAAGTGTGAGTAACAAACCCATTCATACGATTATCTATACACACGGTCATGTGGACCATTGCTATGGTACCTGGTCATTGATTGAGGCAGGCGAACAGCCTCAAATTATTGCCCACAAAAACATAATTAACAGGTTCAACCGATACATCATGCTCAGGGGATCAATCGCGAAATATATGAGCCAACCGGAAGATCAACTGCCTGAAGATTCTGCAGATATTGTCTGGCCGACAAGATATTTTCAGGAGCAATTAACATTGAATATTGGAGGAGTCGAATTTCAATTAAAACATTACAAAGGAGAAACCGATGACCAGTTGTTTGTCTGGCTTCCTGAACAAAAAATAGTTTTAGCTGCGGATTATTACCAGGGTTTCTTACCCAATGCCGGGAATGGGAAGCGGGTTCAAAGAGATGTCAAAGAATGGATCAAAGCCTTAAAAGCAATGATCGAATTACAACCTGAAATGATGATTCCATCCCATGGGGAACTGGTAAGAGGTCAACAACAAGTTCAGGAAAACCTGCTTGTATTAGCCGAGGCCCTGGAGTATATTTTTACCCACTCAATTAAAGGTTTGAATGCCGGTTTGCGGAAAGACCAGATCTATCAATCGATCGAATTACCGGCACATTTGGAATCCCATCCCATACTTGAAGAAAAATACGTAACAGCCAAAGACATCAGCAAAATGATTATCCGTCAATATACCGGCTGGTGGGATGATATACCCTCACACTGGTCTCCGGCGCCATTGGAATCACAGTCAGAAAAAATAGTTGAACTGGCAGGGGGCATTGATGGACTTGTGGCATTCAGCAGAGAATTGTCAGGGGTTGACTTAACGCTTGCCTCACATTTTACCGACTGGGCTTATTATGCTGATCCCGAAAATCCAGAGGTTCAGCAATTGGTATTGGAGATCTACAGGCGGAGAATTTTATCTGATGAAAGTGTGACACAGGAGATGCTGGTTTACCTGGATCATATGGCTGCTGTGAGAGAAAGAATGAGGTAGAAAATGCGCCATCAAACAAGGACGCTGAAACCAGGAAGTCTTTATGACCCTTATGCTTCATGGGTCTACCATTGAAGTTTAATATGTGCTACAATTCCTTTACCTCGCTTACTAATTTCTGCAGCGTATCTTTTGCGTTACCAAAAAGCATCCTTGTTTTATCGTTGAAGAAAAGGAAGTTCTCAATACCGGCATAACCTTTTCCCATCCCACGTTTCATCACGATGATATTTTTTGATTCATGTGCAAGGATGATAGGCATGCCGTAAATCGGACTGGAAGGATCATCCAGAGCGGCCGGATTTACCACATCGTTTGCTCCAATAACGATGGTGACATCGATATTGGGCATGTCGGGGTTGATGCTATCCATTTCAACCAGTTTGGTGTATGGCACATCAGCTTCGGCGAGTAATACATTCATGTGTCCCGGCATACGACCGGCAACAGGGTGGATAGCAAACTTTACCTCCACTCCTTTGCTTTCAAGTAATTGAACCAGGTCATTGGCTGCAAACTGTGCCTGAGCTACAGCCAAACCATAGCCGGGTACAATAGCTACTTTCTGAGAATAAGCTAGCAGAACTGCCGCATCAGTTAAAGTGATCTCTTTTACAGTTCCCTGGTCTTTGTCTACGCCAACACCACCGCCACCAAAAGCACCGATTATCACGTTGATCAGTGACCTGTTCATAGCTTTGCACATCAGTAAGGTAAGGATGGCTCCTGCTGATCCAACGAATATTCCACCAAGGATCATGGCCTGGTTACTATAAATGAAACCGGCCATCGCGGCAGCAATCCCAGTAAGAGAATTGAGTAAGGAGATCACCACCGGCATATCTGCCCCGCCAATTGGCATGACGAACATAATACCGTATATCAAGGCTACAGCCAGCAAAACATAAGACAGGTTCGTTTTTGCAGCCATATCTAAATCAAAAGCCATCATATAAACGATGATCGCGACGATAACTGCCAACAAGAATAAGTTCAGGTAGGTTGTCCATTTAGCGAAGATGTCGCCAACCTTGCCATCAAGTTTGCCATAGGCGATCATACTCCCGCTGAAGGCAATGGTGCCTATAACCAGACCGAGCAGGGTTACCAGCGCTGATTCGTTGGCCGGATTCGAGTATTCCATCAAAGCTACCAGGGCTGATGCTGCTCCTCCGGTTGCATTGAAGAAGGAGACCAGTTGTGGCATGGCAGTCATCTTTATTCTTCTGGCAATGATGGTGCCAATGATGCCGCCGAAGACTATCGCAGCAACAATAACAATTCCGTTAGTCAGAGAGATATTGGCGCCGGTTACACCATCCCTGTGAAGAAATAATGTGGTAATCATGGCCAGACCCATACCGGTGGCGGCCCAGAAGTTTCCACGTTTCGCAGATTCCGGATGGCTCATTAATTTCAAACCTATCACAAAGAGTATTGCGGCTACCAGGTAACTGAATTCAAGAATGACATCACCTACGAGCACTTCTTTATTTTCTAAAACAAATAGAACTTTATCCATGGCTATTTCTTCTTCTTTTTCTTAAACATATCCAGCATTCTGTCTGTCACCACAAAACCTCCTATTACATTCAGGGTGCCGAATATTACCGCAAAAATCCCTAATATGATATCCAGGCTAAAAGTTGAGAAGTCAGCATGCCCAAGCAAAATGATACCTCCGATGATGATCACACCGCTGATGGCATTTGCACCTGACATCAACGGGGTATGTAAAACTGAGGGCACATTCGAAATGACCTCAATGCCCAGAAAAATGGAGAGTGCAATGATGAAAATCACCTCCTTGTGTTCATAAAAATAGATCAGGACTTGTTCCATTTGTTTTATGTTTTTCGTTATATGATAAAAGTTATTGGTTAATAGTTAATTGTTAATTGTTAATGGGAATCGACTATTAACCATTTTCTATTTTCTATTAACTATATACCTTCCTCAGCCAATCACTCAATATCTCTTTCCCATGAACCATGCAGGTTCCCTTAACGATTTCATCCTCAAAATCAAGTTTCAGGTTCCCTTCCTCATCAATCAGCAGTTTCAGGAAGTTGATCAGGTTGTTGCCGTACATCCGGCTGGCATCAATGGGCATGTCAGTAGGATAGTCTGACTTTCCGACAATGGTAACCCCCTCTTTTGTTACTGTTTTTCCGTTTTCAGACAATTCGCAGTTTCCACCCGTAGAGGCGGCAAGGTCGATAATAACAGATCCGGCAACCATTTCCTGAACTGTTTTTTTCCCGATCAGCAGTGGTGCTTTTTTACCAGGAATCTGGGCAGTGCAGATCACCACATTTGACTTAGCGGCATGGTCATGAATAAGCTGCTTTTGTTTGTTTTTGAAATCTTCATCCTGTTCAACTGCATAACCGCCTGCTGCAGCATCTTCTTTCGCTCCCTCTACTTCTACAAATTTCCCTCCCAGGCTTTGCACCTGTTCTTTAACAGCAGAGCGCACATCAAATACTTCTACAACACCACCCAGTTTTCTTGCTATCGCGACGGCCTGCAAACCGGCAACACCGGCCCCAAGGATCAGGATTTTGGCCGGCCGGATGGTGCCTGCAGCAGTCATGAACATCGGGAAGAAGCTTGGCAAACGATAAGCAGCATCCAGCACTGCATTGTATCCTGAAATAGTAGCCATTGAAGAGAGGATATCCATTGCCTGCCCGCGTGTGGTTCGCGGAATCATGTCCATACTAAAAACAGTTTGATCACTCTTTAGAAAGTGTTCAACAATGTCTTTATCAGCCAGCGGATTAAAAACGCTGATCACCACCTGACCACTTTTAAGTTGTGAAAGCGTTTCTTTCTCAGGAGCATGAATGCTAAGCAAAAGATCAGATTTTTCAATGACAGTTTTTCGGTCTGCAACCTTGCCTCCGGCTTCTTCATATTCCTTGTCACTGGCAAAAGCACGATTTCCTGATCCTTTTTCAATCAGCAAATCTGTTTTGAGATTTATTAGAGTTTTGATAGCCTCGGGAAGGAGGCTGACACGGTTCTCATTTTCAGGCTCCTTTAAAATACCTATGGTCATTGGGGATATTGATTTGGCGCTCAAAATTATATCAAATTATCGTTATTAACAAATTATTTGTATTTAGTCTAAATAAACTTTTATATTTTTGCCTCGATTTTGAATTAAACTCAGAAAGATGATAATCGATAATAATACAGTTGCACAATTAGCATACAAAATACACGTAAACAGCGTTGACGGCGAACTCATTGAATTTGCTGATGAATCCAATCCCCGGTCGATGATCTTCGGATATGAAAAGATGATCCCAGGATTTGAAACCAATATGCTGGGTAAATCTACCGGCGACACCATCGAATTCAATTTAAATCCGGACCAGGCATTTGGTGAGTACAAATCTGAGCTGGTTATTGATGTACCCAAAAATGCTTTTGTTGTCGATGGTGAATTGCGGGAAGATCTGCTCATCATTGGCAATGAGATCAGCATGATGGATAATCAAGGTAACCCTGCAAGGGGTAAAGTAACAAATGTAAATGGTGAAAGTGTCCAGATGGACTTTAATCATCCTCTGGCAGGTAAGAGCCTGTTTATTGCCAGCAAAATCATGCATGTCAGGCCAATTACTCAGGAAGATCTCCAGTCAAAAGGCGGATGCTGCGGTGGAAGTTGTGGCTGCGGTTCAGGAAGTGAAGCTGAAAAAACCCATGCTGAAGGCCACACACATGAAGACGGAGATGACTGCCAGGTTTGTGGTAACCCTCCCGAATTACAAGGACAGGGAATCGGCGATTGCCGTTGTGGTTAAAGAACTTTAGAACAATTAAAAAAACCCCGTTTCAAATAAATGATAACGGGGTTTTTTAATTGGGTTATATTCTCTATTCCACTACAAGAGGTATTTCAAGTGCAAGTTGTGCCTCAACCAAAGTTTTGATCTTGTTCTCAACCTGGAAGTAGCGCATCACTTTCCTGCCGGGAAGGATTTTTTGAAACTTTTTAAAATATGTTTTCTCCAGATTCAATAAGTCCTGTTCAACTTTCATGGATCCTGTCCACAGTTCAACTGCTTTTTCATTTGACATCAGCTCATAATTGGCAGCGAACTTCTTAATTAACTTGTACAATTCAGTATTAAATACATACATTTTACCATTGTATTCGTTGTAAAGTGGCCAGAATACTTCGCTTTCAGCATCGGTAAACTGCATTGCCTGGGCAACTGCAGCCTTCTTCTCTGTTTTGAGCGCTTCGCGCTGTACTTCCATGTAATCATCAAGTGTTTGAGAAAAGAGTACAGTGCTTGCGAAGAGCAGTGCCATTCCAAGAATAATTTGTTTCATTTGTTATAAGATTTTAAGTGTAAATAAAATTGTGAGCGGCAAAAATAGCAAATAGATCGTCCATTTTTAATTCCTTAACTTTATTTAATTAATTACCATAGTTGTGTAATCCTCAGCGTTAACACAAAATTCCTCGTAAGCCCATCTGCCCTGTAGTCTCTGTCGATAACCGGGAAAGCTGCGGTGAGGTTAAGAAGGGCATCACCTTTTAGCCTTTTTACGTAAGTGAGGTATAGATTTAAAGTCAGCCCACTGGATCCATCAAGAACAACGTCTTTGTCGTATTTGATGATTTCACTTTTCTGTATCCTGTAAATAGGCATGATGCCAGGTTGCAGGCCTTGATTGTTTTTCAGGACGAAAGTTTTTTGAACCCTCAAAGCAAGGTCATCACCTCTTTTTAGTTGAGCCGATTCAAAGTATAGTTTGCTTTCATCGGTTTCGCCAGGAGGGTGCAGGTATTCATTCTGGTTGCGTCCAAAAGGATGCTGGTAAGCCAGGTAAAAATCCCATGTTTTCCATAAATATTGTGCGCCAACTATAACATCATAAGTTCCAAGACTTGTTTGGTATGCCATAGGTAAAGGATTTCCCGCAAATGAAAAGTTGGAATTATTGGACCTGATTTTTCCGGCAACCAATATTCCGAATTGAGATTCATCTTTTTTATATACCTGCTGGATTACTGAAACCAATACATCACCGATCCCGGAGCTGTTACCAAGGTTCCCTGATGTAAAAATAAATGGAGTCCGCAAGACTATAGATGTTTGCTTCAAAAACCGGTATTCCGCTGTCACTGAGGTTTGTGAAATAAATGTGAATTTTTCACCGAGACCAACACTTTGTTCTATTGAGATTTTTAGCTTAGGCGGTTCTTTTTCATGTTCGTGAGTACCCAGTTCATCCATCGAGCCTATAGAACAGGCCCCGGCATCACTGCACCCCTGACCTTTTATCGAAGTAATCAGGAACAGATTACTTATTACAAATGCTATGATTAATATTTTATAATTTTTCCAATTCACCATTATAATTTTTACTGTGAATCATTAGTCGGCAGAGTGTGTTTTTTCTTACAGAAATAGTAGCATTCAAGCAATCTTTTTATATAATTTTACCCTAAATGTAAAAACTTAATATTGTAACATACAAGCCATTTATTATCAAAGATTTAATTGTCATCGCATTTTATCATTATAGCATTATAAATAATTCTATCAGTAGAACCAACATTTAAAATTATATTTCAATGGCAAAAACAGCATACAATCCATTTGAAACCGCTCAGAAACAGTTTGACAGAGCGGCTGACATGCTTGAGTTGGATCAGGCGACACGTGACCTATTAAGAAATCCTATTCGGGAATTTCATTTCAGCATCCCAATCAGGATGGATGATGGCCAGATGAAAGTTTTTCGGGGATTCAGGGTACAGCACAACGATGCCCGCGGGCCTGCAAAAGGAGGGCTTCGCTTTCATCCCCAGGAAACCATCGACACAGTCCGTGCATTGTCCATGTGGATGACCTGGAAAACAGCAGTTGCAGATATTCCGCTGGGAGGAGGAAAGGGCGGTGTTATTTGTGATCCGCACAATTTGAGCCATACGGAACAGGAGAGGTTGTGCCGCGGATGGGTCAGGCAAGTGTACAAAAACATTGGTCCAACAGTGGATATTCCGGCTCCTGATGTAATGACAAGCCCTCAGCACATGCTGTGGATGCTTGATGAATATGAAACATTGCGCGGGGAAAAATTACCCGGCTTTATTACCGGAAAACCCGTTGGAATGGGTGGCTCGCTTGGCAGGAAAGAGGCAACCGGTTATGGTGTGATCATCACAGTAAGAGAAGCATTGAAAGAACTTAATATTAACCCTTCGGATACTATTGCCAGTGTACAGGGATTTGGAAATGTGTCTCAATTTGCAATTGAACTTTATGAGCAAATAGGCGGCAAAGTAATCTGTGTTTCATCATGGGATCAGGAAGATCAAACCAGCTATTCCTTTAGGAAAAAAGAAGGTGTTGATCTTGAAGAACTACGCTCTGTTGCGAATCCGTTTGGTGGAATTGATAAACAGAAAGCACAGGAACTGGGCTATGAGGTTTTACCCGGAGAAGCCTGGCTTGAGCAGGAAGTGGATATTTTAATACCGGCGGCGCTTGAGAATCAGATTACCGGCAGTAATGCAGAAAAAATGAATAAGAGGGTAAAGATCATAGCGGAAGGCGCTAACGGACCAACGACACCTGATGCTGACAATGTGATCATTGAGCGAGATATTTTTATTATACCTGACTTCCTGGCCAATGCCGGAGGCGTCACTTGCAGCTACTTCGAGCAGGTTCAAAGCAATATGAATTATTTCTGGGAAAGAGACGATGTGCTTGGCCGTCTTGATGTAAAAATGACTGCTGCTTTTATCGCGGTGAGCGACTTTTCCAGATCCAACAAATTAAATATGCGTGATGCTGCCTACGTGATCTCAGTGAATAGAGTTGCGCAGGCCTGCAAAGACAGGGGCTGGGTGTAGGGAATGAATGTAATATCTTTGAACCCTTGATTTAATTAAGTTGAAATTTAAAATGGAATGCTGGAATATTGAGCTCCCTTTGAAAACAATAAAAAATAACAAAATGCCACGAAGACACCAAGACACGAAGGTTCACAAAGCAAAGAAAACGAGGATATTAACCTTAGTGCATCTTTGTGCCTTTGAGCCTTGGTGGCAAGAAAATTACTTATCGGAGTGGACTTAAGGATGGAAAAATGCACCATAGGTACTCCTTTAGAGGAATGATTCCAATATTCCATAATTCCCTGCCGGTCCGATCAGGCGGGCATTATTCCGGGTATTACTATCATGTTTAACAAACAGAGAACATAACCACCATCAAAGAAGGTGGTTTTCCAATTAAAATAAACCGGAGGTAGATTCAGAAGGTTAATGATTACACCCCTTCAGGGTTTTGTTGACGATCGGATTTGTCACCCTGAGCCGCCTCTCCGAGGCTTCTCAGGGCTAGTGATTGCCGTACCTTTGGTGCTTAGATACTAATTCAATCATGAATTGTCAGATAACCCGGATATTTATGAATGTTTGAGCCTACTTTGTAATAAGGTTTGATTCTAAGGCTGGCTCCTATTTTCCTCATCTCTGCTTTCTTATCGTTGCTGAATACGAATCCGGCTATATCCTGAAATGATTCCGATTTCAATAACCGCATCAAATCCAGGTTTGCAACTACCGTAAACGTAGTGGAACTACCTGGCGGCACAACCACTTCATCCTGAATATAACCTGAAAGCAGTTCTTCCTCTTTCAGCATTGTGATCCACTCCATTCCTGAGATAGATGCTTGTTTTGGATTGTTGTTCGTGGCTCTCAATCCAATCTCGATTTTCGCGGGAAGTTCGCCTGTAAACAAACGCTGTGTGATGGTCATCATTTGAGCGATTCCCAGGTCATCCAGATTGTCCAGATTCTCCATAGAAATACCTGCAATCTCTTTAACTTCAACGGCCGATACACTGAACTTACATTCGATAAATCGCTCGTATTCCTTCGTCTGTTCAAGTACAGAACAGGATTGAAATCCCAAAAGTAATATCAGCAAAACAGGTAGGAGAATTTCCTTGATCATAGACTTTTGCTCATCCTTTTGCGTTCATGTTCTTTCAGGATAATCTTGCGCAACCTGAGAGAACGCGGGGTAACTTCCAGGTATTCATCTGTACGGATGATCTCCATATATTCTTCCAGCGAGAAGGTTACAGGAGGAGGGATAAGTACTTTGTCATCCGATCCTGATGCACGCATATTGGTCAGTTTTTTAGTCTTGTTTACATTCACTACCAAATCCCCTGCTCTGCTGTTCTCCCCTATCACCTGACCGGCATACACATCTTCATTGGAGTGGATATAAAAAACACCCCTGTCAATCAGTTTCCATAT
>JAUXDH010000067.1 GCA_030618545.1 Chlorobiota bacterium | reverse complement strand
CCACCTTTGGCCTTGCCAAAAAACTATTCCTCAGGAAGCAGGATGATGAAGGCAATTACAACCCAATAGCTTTGATTGAAGAATATGGTATCGATTCCAAAGTATACCGGCTAATTGATTTTGTGCCCAATGAGGATGTACATAAATATTTTCAGGTAAGTGACAACATCATGCTTTTCTATCTTACCGCGACCCCTTCGGGTATTGAATCTATCGCGTACAATTTTGAAATACCCATGCTTGCAACCAGGGTAGGGCACTTTACAGAGACAGTGAAAGATGGGCACAATGGTTACCTTGCAGATCCGGAAGACATTGACTCCATGGCCGAGGTGATGAACAAGGCCATCGAAAATCCAATAAACAGGAAAAATGTGGCCGCGACATCCAAAGATATGAGTTGGGAGAATTACGCTCTGGAGATTATGCGGTAGCATAAAACTTTTTAGTTTTGCGTTAAAGCAATAGCTGGATGAGCAGGAACAAAGCATTTATCAGGTTTTTGATCTGGAGAGCAAAAAAGATCCCGGATCAGAATTTCGTGCTTATCCTCAGTGTGCTTATAGGTTTTACCGCAGGTATCGCAGCAGCGCTTCTACGTACATCAGTCGTGTTTATTGAAGAATGGCTGGTGAGCCTCAGTAACCCAACTGAGAGTATTTTACTTTTCCTGGTAGCCCCTCTGGTGGGAATCCTGCTTACTATTCTTTTTTTAAAATATATCATTCGCGATAATGTAGAACACGGTGTACCACGTATCCTGTATGTCATTTCCAAACTTGATGGAAGCATGAGGAGGCACAAAACATTTTCTTCACTGATAGGAGGGTCGTTAACAGCAGGATTTGGAGGCTCGGTAGGACTTGAGTCTCCGATTATTTCTACCGGAGCATCACTTGGATCGACGGTCGGGCAGGTGCTGCGTCTTGGTTACAAAGAGAAAACATTACTTATCGGCTGCGGGGCTGCAGGGGCTATGGCTTCCATTTTCACAACACCGATAGCTGCAGTTGTTTTTGCTTTTGAGGTGCTGTTGCTTGATTTATCATCGGCTTCATTAATTCCCCTGCTGTTTGCATCTGTTACAGGCGCGGTTACTACGAAGTTGTTAACAGCGGAACAATACCTTGTCCATTTTAAAGTGAGTGAAGATTTTCTCTTACAGGACATTCCGTTCTTTGCAGTACTTGGAATTGTAGCAGGTTTCGTTTCTGTTTATTTTCATTTTATGCATTTTACGATTATTCGCTGGTTTAGCAAGATCAAATCGAGGTGGGTTAAGTGGCTTATCGGAGGAAGTATGCTTGGCATCTTGCTTTATTTCTTTCCCCCATTATTCGGTGAGGGTTATGATAGCATCAGGGATATCGTAAGTGGAAATTCTGATGATATATTAAAATTCAGTTTATTTGACGGATCAGATTTTATCTGGACACTCATCATTTTTACCATTCTTCTCGTGATTTTTAAGGTAATTGCTACAACCCTCACTACGGAAGCCGGAGGGGTAGGAGGTATTTTTGCTCCCGCGGCAGTAATGGGTGGATTTACCGGATTTGTTATCGCACGCGGATTCAACATGGTATTCAGGGGTACCGGGCTTCACGAAAGTAATTTCACACTCGTGGGGATGGCTTCTGTCCTGGGTGGTGTTTTGCTTGCTCCTTTAACGGCCATATTCCTGATAGCAGAGATGTCAAGTGGTTATGAGCTGATTGTTCCTCTGATGCTTTCCACCTCCATAGCGTATCTGATAGCAAGAACCTTCAACAAGCACTCCATATTCACTCAAACGCTGGCCGAAAGAGGGGAGATGTACCAGTTCCGGGATAAGACTGTCCTGAAGCAACTTAAAATAAAGGACCTGTTAGAAAAAGATGTAATCAAAGTCTCAATTAATAGCACCCTGGGCGACCTGACATCCGTCATCAAGCGATCAAAAAGGAATATGTTTGCCATCGTTGATGATCAGAACACCTTCCTTGGCATGGTATCACTGGATGATGTGCGGGAAGATATGTTTGACCATGAAAAATGGGATCAGCCCATTTCAAATTACCTTTACAGTTTGATGGATGACGATAAAGTATCTATAAAACATGACATCCAGGAGGTTGTAAACAAATTTAACCGAACAGGCAATTACAACATGATTGTTCTGGATGGAAATAAATATGCTGGAATGATTTCCCGGGCGAACCTTTTAAAAGCTTACCGTGACAACATGCTGGCCGATGTGGGTGATTTTTAATACCGGCCAGATCAACTGATGAAAAAACACAGGCAATGATAAACGAAATAACAAATACTATTCAGGAATCCATTGCAGTAAAGCAAAGCCTGCTGGATAACAAAGAATTGCCGGCTGCGATTCAAGAAGCAGTTCAATATTGCATCGACTGTTTCCGAAACAAAGGAAAAGTCCTTTTATGTGGCAATGGGGGAAGCGCTGCAGATGCGCAGCACATCGCCGCAGAGCTTTCAGGCAGGTTTAATCTTGACAGGGAGCCCCTCTTTGCTGAAGCTTTGCATGTTAATTCTTCATTTCTGACAGCAGTAGCAAATGATTACGACTACGATGAGGTGTTTAAAAGAATGGTAAAAGCTGCCGGCAGGAATGGAGATGTGCTTATTGGAATAAGCACCTCGGGAAACTCTGCTAACGTAGTGAAAGCAATCCGGCAGGCTGCTGAGCTGGGAATGATCACTATTGGATTAACCGGAAAAAATGGCGGAAAGTTAAATGAGGTTTGCGATATCTGTATCAGGGTTCCATCTACCGATACAGCAAGGGTTCAGGAGTCGCACATACTGATTGGGCATATTATCTGTGACATTGTTGAAAAAACTTTATTTGTAGTTTGAGGCAATTATTAACTTTGCCGCTCCAGCCAAACATATTTAATACAAATTAATTTATTGGTTTATTGGTGAGAATCTTTACAGTTATACTCTTTTGTAGCATTGTCATCAGCAGCTTTGGCAGGGGAGGCGGAGGAAAGAATCTCAAAAATTATTCTGTCTTCTTCTTTCAGCCGGAAATATTGATTGGCAAGACGCTTCCGGCCAACAGTAATTTTCCAAAAACAAGGTTAAACACGGTGTATGCATTGAGTTTTGGAAGGCTCGTTATCAACCCAAATAAATCATGGGCAAGATTTTATAATTATCCCCAAATTGGAATTACTTTTTCAAAATCCAGTTTTGGGCATGACCAGGTTTTCGGATCTGCTTACACCCTGATGCCATTTATTTCCATCAACACAAGTAAGAAATTACGAAATTCCGTTCATGTCAAGTTAGGGCTGGGAGCTTCTTATTTTACGAAGTATTATGATAAAATAGAAAACCCTGCTAACCTGGCCATTGGTTCTACCTTAACCTGGACTTTCAATTTATCATTGAATTATACCTTAATTCTAACCAGGCATTTTACCGTTAACCTGGGAGCAGGTTACATTCACCATTCGAATGGTCATACCCAACTTCCAAATTTGGGGCTGAATTCATTCCTGGCCAGTGTCTCATCAACCTTATTTCTCAGTCCGTTGAGAGATGTCCATCTGGATGAATATAAAAAGTCTAAGCCGGGAAAAACCAGGCAATATTTTGTTGAAGTCCGTAGTGGCCTGGGTATGCATGAGATGGGTGGGCCTAACAGTGTAGTTGAAAAACTGAAAAAGTCAGTATCAAGTTTTGCGGCCGGAGGTGGTATAATATTCAATAGAATTATAAAGGTTAAGGCCGGTATAATGTATCGGTTCTACTATCATTATTACAATTACATCACTGAATTTGACACGGAGAGATACCGCGATGCTCCTGTCCTGAACTCTTCTAGTTTGACTGTTTATGCCGGATGTGAGTTTTTAATTGGTCATGTTGGCATGGATGCGGAAATTGGAGTTAATATCTACAAACCCTTTTATAGTGTACACAGCCAAACATTTGAAGATGACACACAATTCAGCTATATGTTGAAGCGAATTTTCGCCTCCCGCCTTGGACTAAAGCTGTATGCCTTAAGTACAAATAAGAATCCCAGAAACAATGTATTTATTGGTGCCCATATCAATGCAAACATGGGACAGGCAGACTTTTCAGAAGTAAGTATCGGATTTGTCCATAGATTCAGTAAAATCCGAAACAAAAAGTAGCATTTTCTCCTTTTAATATTAATTTTGATAGTATTAGTTTTCGACTGTAAAAACAGCAGTTTGACCTCTCAAAAAATATTAATGAAACTGTTATGCACATTTGCTTTAATTGTAGTCCCGCTGTTTTGTTTGCAATCTCAAAGTGAAAAAAGCCTTATCAACCAAAAATCTGCCGGAATCCTTGTTGAATACGGCGCTCCTTACTATTCTCTGCCGGAAGGCCAGCGGTATTATGTGGTACTAACGGGGGCTACTTTTTCATTCCCGTTATTTCGGGCAAAGAAGCTATTCAATATGTCTGTGGATCTTTTTCCTCACTATGGATTTGTTTGGGTTGACGATGATCCATCAAATTACGAGTTCGGCCTGAATATAAGGTTAGGATTTAACCTTGCAGTTTCACCCAACGACCTGTTTAGTTTTAAATTAGCCAGTGGTCCTCATCGCATCAGTGCAGAAACAGAAAAACAGGCAACAGGATTCCTTTTATCTGATTACTACCTCATCACATACGACAGGCGATTGTTTATAGGTAAACAGGCATTTGCCCTTGAGTTGGAATTCGGTTACCGTCATATGTCAAACGCGGGTTTTAAGGAGCCTAACAGAAGTATCAGCAACTTCATTTTTGGATTAGGTTTCAGCGCATTGTTCTAGCCTGATTAATGGCTAAAGCCTTCAAGATGTAGCTTCTGATTATCCCCGCCCTAAAGGACGGGGCAAAATCAAATCAGTTTATGAATTAATCAGGCTAGTATTCACCCCACACGATTTATTAATAATCATTACAAATATTCATCTGGGAATTATTCCTAACCACTACATTTATTACTTTTAGCCTTCCAATCCGGAAGAAATAAGTAAGCTGTTTTATATGAATAATACCGATTATGAAATAAAATGTCGCATATTTTCGCTACACTCAATTTGCTCCTTTATTCCTATATCGGCATTAACCATTGTAAGTTTTATAATTTTCTGCAGCATTATAAACCACAATTGGTATAAATTACGTTTTTTCATCCTTCTTTGCTGTTTGTCCATTGCCTTGATTTCCTGTCATCATCCCAACAACAAAACCGCCGATCAACAGGCGGAAGATGGATGGGAGTACCTTTTCGATGGAAAAACTACCGGTGGCTGGAAAGGCTTTCAACAGGAAACATTGCCCAAAGCCTGGGTGGTTGAAGAAGGGAATCTGCTTTGTTTGGGAAAAGGTGGGGACATTGGTGGAGACATCATAACGGTAAAAGAATATGAAGATTTTGAGCTCTGCCTTGAGTGGGCAATATCCGAAGGTGGTAACAGCGGAATCTTTTTTCATGTTTTGGAAGAAGGATATCCAACAGTATATGCTACCGGTCCGGAATACCAGATCATCGATGATGATGGCTTTCCGACTGCATTAGAGGAATGGCAAAAGTCAGGCGCTAATTATGCCATGCACAACGCTTCCAATAAAGTATTGAAACCGGCAGGAGAATTTAATTCAAGCAGGATCATTGTGATTGATGGAACTGTTGAACACTGGTTAAATGGCAACAAAGTATTAGAGTATGAACTGTGGACAGACGAATGGAAAGCATTGGTTCAAAACTCAAAATGGAAAGACTATCCTTTGTATGGAACTGCCAGAAATGGTCATATAGGTTTGCAGGATCATGGGGATGCAGTTAAGTTCAGGGAAATTAAAATCAAGGATTTGACTGATCACGGAAAACCTCTTTACAATGGTGAGGATTTGAATGGCTGGAAAATACATGGAACAGAGAAATGGTTTGTTGAAAATGAAGACATCGTTTGCGAAAGTGGGCCCGACGAGGAATACGGTTACCTTGCCACAACGAGCGTTTACAAAGATTTTATTTTACGACTGAAGTTTAAGCAGGAAAGCAATGGAAACAGTGGTGTTTTCTTCCGGTCGGGCCTGGACGGGACAAAGATCACCGGTTGGCAGGTTGAAGTCGCTCCACAGGGAAATGACAGCGGAGGGATTTATGAATCCTATGGTCGTGGATGGCTCTACCGGATTCCTGAAGACAGGGAACACATTTTAAAAGAAGGCGATTGGAATGCTATGGTTATCAAGGTTGAAGGGGACAGGGTGATGGTCTGGCTGAATAATGAACTCATGACTGATCTCAATGATGAAAAAATCGGGCAGGCAACCGGCGTAATCGCTCTCCAAATCCATGATGGAGGAGGAGTAAAAGTCAGGTGGAAAGATATATTTTTGAGGGAGCTGGAATAAATTGTATTGATGATAAATAATCGCTGCGTTCGTAGCGTCGCCGCGTGAAATATATTTATCTTAAACCCATGGATAACCACGCCGGTAAAAAATGAAACGAACTTATAATGAAAAATAAATCACAAATATTCTGGCTGGTAACCCTGCGGGTTGTTATTGGCTGGCATTTTTTATACGAAGGAGTGGTGAAGCTGGCCAATCCAAATTGGTCAAGTGCGGGCTACCTGCTCGATTCAGCGGGATTCCTTAAGGAATTCTTTTATTGGCTGGCATCTGATCCGGCAATGCTGAACACTGTTGATTTCATGAATGTGTGGGGGCTGATTGCCATAGGCCTGGGTTTAATTCTGGGACTCCTGACGAAACCGGCGTTATGGGCTGGAATCATCCTGCTGGCTTTTTACTATCTGTCTCATCCGCCATTGGTCGGAATCAGCTATGGCCTGCCAATGGAAGGCAGCTACCTGTTAGTGAATAAAACGCTGATAGAACTCATTGCGATGATAGTTTTAATGTATTTCCCAACCGGTATGGCAATTGGGATTGACAGTTTAATTTTTAAAAGAGCAAAAAAGATTTGATTGATATGGAAGAGAGCGGCAATAAGTTTGGAAGAAGGGAAATTCTTAAGGGCCTCGCAACTGTACCTGTATTGGGTTTTTTTGCTTATGGCTGGTACAGACGTCAGCGGTACGATAGTTACCTGAAGAAATCGATCTACCAGGAGGTGAACCTTGACGCGGAAAATCCTGTAGTGCTTAGAAAAGTTTCCAAAGAAAAACAGATAAGGCTGGGAATTATCGGAACCGGTAGTCGTGGGAGGGCCCTGTTAAAAGGAGCAGGTTTTCTCCAGGCTGAAATAATCGACCAATGGATTGAAGACGCATCTGAAAATTCCAACGACAAACGATACGAAGAATACCTCGATCAGGAAGATCTGAATGTTGTGCTGAATGGAGTTTGTGATATTTATGATGTAAATGTTGAAAAAGGGTTGAATGCCGGCGCCAATGTTGACCGCCTGCCTTCCGCCGGGGTAAAAGGAACCCGGGCAAAACGTTACCGGACTTATCAGGAACTTATTGCCGCGGACGATATTGATGCAGTGATCATTGCCACTCCCGATCACTGGCATGGCCCCATGACCATTGAAGCAGCAAAGGCAGGCAAGCACGTCTATTGTGAAAAACCACTGACATGGACAGTGGGAGAAACATACGAAGTTAGAAAAGTAATAAAGGAAAATGAGATCGTTTTTCAGTTGGGTCACCAGAACCGGCAGACCGACAGTTACTTCAAGGCACAGAAAGCATTTGAAGAAGGAGTGTTAGGTAAGGTAAACCTTGTTGAAGTGACTACAAATCGTAATAACCCGATTGGCGCGTGGGTTTATCCAATTGATGAGGAGGCGAATGAAAACAATATCGATTGGGAACAATTCATCGGTCCGGCGCCCTGGCATGATTTCAGCCTGGAACGCTTCTTTAGATGGCGCTGCTGGTGGGATTACAGCACGGGTCTGTCGGGTGACCTGTTTACACATGAGTACGATGCCATGAATCAGATTCTCAACCTGGGAATTCCGCATTCCGCAGCTTCATCAGGAGGTATCTACTATTATAAGGATGGGCGAACAGTTCCTGATGTACTGCACCAGGTGTTTGAATACCCTGACATCGATCTCACATTGATGTACAGCGCGACACTGGCCAGTGAAAAAGACAGGGGTAAGATCATCATGGGCCATGATGGCTATATGGAGGTGGGAAACAACCTGAAGATATACGCTGACCGGGGTTCTACCAGGTATAAAGAAAAAATCGAGGAGGGTGTGATCAACCCGGATATCCCTATATTTTCGTTTACCCCCGGCATGGATCATGTGGATGCCATCACCAGTCCTACCGAAGCCTATTTTGCAGGAAGGGGTTTACTGTACACCTACAGGGGCGGCAAGAGGGTTGACACAACTCACCTGCACATCAAAGACTGGCTGGATTGTATTCGTGGCGGCGGCGAACCAAGTTGCGGTATCGATGCGGCATTTGAAGAAGCCATGACGGCACATATGGGAACAATTGCCTATCTTGAAAAACGAAAAGTTTTCTGGGATAAAGAAAATGAACAAATTATCTAAGTCACTACTTATGCAAAAACGCAGAACATTTATTAAATCATTATCAGCGGCCACACTGGCCGGATTAATGATCCCAAAGCATTTACTGGCCATGAACAAAGAAAAAACAATCGGTATTCAACTGTACACTATTCGCGATATGGTTAAGGAAGATTTTGAAAGAACACTCTCCCTGCTTTCCGATATTGGTTACCGTTCAGTTGAAGCAGCCGGCTATTCAAATAGAAGATTCTATGGGTTTTATCCAAAAGAATACAAGAAGATTGTGGAGGGTTATGGCTTGATGCCGCTTAGCTCCCATAGCAATACAACACTTATAAATGCTCAGAAAACAATAGATGACACGTTGGAAGCCGGGATGAGTTACCTTGTTATCCCCTCCATTCCAACCGAATTTCGAAAGACGCCTGATGACTATAAACGACTTGCCGGTGAATTCAATAAAATAGGTGAGCTAAGTCGAAAATCAGGCCTGATGTTTGGATACCACAACCATGATTTTGAGTTCAAAAAGATCAAAGGCATAATTCCGTACAATGTCCTGCTCGAAAATACAGACCCGGAACTTGTGATGATGCAGTTGGATCTTTACTGGATTGTTTACGGAGGTTATAATCCAACAGAATACTTTCAGCAGTATCCCGGAAGGTTTAAACTCTGGCATGTGAAAGATATGGACGGCGGTTCAGAAATGGAAAGTACAGAGGTGGGAAGAGGAATCATCAATTTCCAGCAAATCTTTAAAAAGCAAAAACAAGCCGGACTTGAATATATCTTTGTAGAACAGGAAGATTTCAAAATGGAACCGGAAGAAAGCATAGCGATCAGTTACCATTATCTTAAAAACCTCACAGCTTTCTAAATGAAACAAATCATCAATACCGCCATTGTCGGATTTGGCCTGTCGGGCAAAGTGTTTCATGCGCCCTTCATTGATCTGCATCCCGGTTTCCGGCTCTCCAAAGTGGTTGAACGCCATACCGGCCACTCACAGGAACTCTATCCAGAGGTAGAGATTGTTAGAGATTTTAATAAAATAATTGATGACCAAAACATTGACCTGGTTGTCATCTGCACCCCCAATATTTATCATTATCCGATGGCAAAGGCCTGCCTTGAAGCAGGAAAACATATCGTCGTAGAAAAACCATTTATGCCCACTTCGAAAGAAGCTGATGAGATTATTCAACTGGCAGATGAAAAAGACAGGAAGGTTTTTGTTTACCAGAATAGAAGATGGGACGGTGACTTCCTGACCATCAGAAAGCTGATGAACAGCAGACTGCTTGGAGATATACAATACTTTGAATCCCATTTTGACCGGTTTAGCCCTGATAGAAAACGAGCAGCCTGGCGCGACGAGGAATTACCCGGCAGTGGCATTTTATTTGATCTCGGCTCGCATCTGATAGACCAGGCGCTATGCCTTTTTGGAATGCCTGAATCAATTAAAGCCGACATCCGGTCGCAGCGTGAGGGAAGCATGGTGGATGACTTTTTTGAAGTTACACTGAGTTACTCCATGGTACAGGCTGTTGTTACAGCAGGAATGCTGGTGGAGAATCACGAGCTGAGATTTTTAATTAACGGCTCAAAAGGTACGTTCATCAAATACGGCCTCGATCCACAGGAAGAAAAGCTCAAGCAGGGATTTAAGCCCGAAGGAGATGAATGGGGTACAGAAGATTTTGAAAACTGGGCATTAACGACATTTGTCAGGGAAGGCCTCCATTTTGACGGCTCTATCGAAACTGAACCGGGAAATTATATGGCATTTTACGAAAATGTTTTTGCTGTATTAACTGCTGGTGCAGGAATGGAAGTTTCCCCGGGCCAGGCCAGGGACGTGATAAAACTTATCGAACTGGCATTCGAAAGCAACAGGATAAATCAGGAGATAAATTTTAATAACTAAATATCCAAAAAACAATCGTATGGAAAAAGAAAAAAGTAACATTAGCAGGAGAAAGTTTATCGGCACTGCCGCCACAGCTACCGCCGGACTGACAATTCTGCCCGGCTTCGTTGTTGGACTCGGGAACCGTACTCCCGCCAGCAAACTGAACATTGCCGCGGTTGGGGTAGGAGGGGTAGGTGCAACCAACATCAATAATTGTGCGACAGAAAACATTGTAGCGCTATGCGACGTGGACTGGAAATACGCGGCCGGCACTTTCAAAAAATATCCTGATGCAAGGAAGTTTGCTGATTACCGGGTGATGCTGGATGAGATGGGTGATAAAATCGACGCATTGATTGTAGCAACTCCTGATCACACTCATGCCTGCATCACTGCTGAGGCTATTCGTATGGGAAAGCATGTCTATGTGCAAAAGCCTTTAACCCATTCCGTTTATGAATCCCGATTCCTGCAGGAACTGGCAAACAAACACAATGTCGCCACACAAATGGGCAACCAGGGCAACTCAGGTGAAGGTATCCGGCAGACCTGTGAATGGATCTGGGATGGTGCAATCGGAGATGTTACCGAAGTACATGTGTGGACCAACAGGCCAATCTGGCCCCAGGGACTTGAAAGACCGACAGAGACGCCTTCAACGCCACCCACCATGTATTGGGATCTGTTCGTCGGCCCTGCCCCATGGAGGCCCTACCATCCTTCCTACACCCCATGGAACTGGCGTGCCTGGTGGGATTATGGAACAGGCGCCCTGGGCGATATGGGTTGCCACATCATCGATCCGGCATTCTGGGCAATGAAACTTGGACAACCAACCAGCATCAGCGGAAGTTCAACACAGGTGAATACGGAAAGTGCACCAATGGCCGAAGTTGTAGAATACCAATTCCCCGACAGGGGTAAAGTGGGCAATATCAAATTACCTCCTCTTAAGATGCGTTGGTACGATGGAGGAATGCTGCCACCCAGACCTGAAGAATTACGGGACGGACAGATTATGGGCGACAGGAGCGGAGGCACATTGTTTATCGGCACGAAAGGCAAGCTGATGACAGGAGCTTACGGACGCGACCCATTATTGCTGCCTGAAGAACTCGATAAAGATTACACACGTCCTGACCCATCCATTCGCAGGATAGAGAATGCTATGGGCGGCGGACATGAACAGGACTGGATCAGGGCTTGTAAAGAGTCACCTGACAGCAGGGTGGAACCCAGTTCCAGTTTCAACTATTCAGCGCCTCTCAATGAAGTAGTGGTCATGGGCAACCTGGCTGTACGTTTGCAGGATCTTAAGAGACCGCTGTTGTGGGATGGAAAGAACATGAAGATCACCAACATCAGTGATGAAGATGAGATCAGGGTAGTGACTTCAGACAAGTTCACTGTAATTGATGGTCACCCGCATTTTAACACCAAATACGCTACCATTAAAGCCAGGCCTGCTGCTGAAGAGTATATTAAACGTACTTACAGGGAGGGGTGGGTTTTGTAAAGAGATACAAGACCTAAGACGCAAGACCTTAGATAATAAAACAAGAAACAAGAGAAACGAGTAGCAACAAGCGAATCAGTTACCCCGTCCTTCAGGTCGGGGATTAAAAACATAAATTGTAAAAAAGTAAATCAGCGAATCAGTTACCCCGTCCTTTAGGGCGGGGCTTAAAACAAAATCATGAAACACATAAACATTTTATTACTGGCCCTTTCAGCCGCAGTTCTTTTATCCTGTGGACAGGCAGGCCAAAAACAAGAAAAAGCTAAATCAGAAAAAATGGAAGAAGCTAAACCAAACACCCTCACCCAGGCAGAGATTGATGATGGATGGGTATTGTTATTCGATGGGAAAACTACCGATAACTGGAGAGGTTATAACAAAGGATCTTTCCCTGAAAAAGGTTGGAAAATTGAAGACGGAACGCTGAAAGTAGTAAGTTCCGGAAGAGGAGAAGCAGGTGGTGGCGGTGACATCATCACCAAAAATAAATACAAGAACTTCGAATTCAGTGTGGATTGGAAAGTATCTGAGGGTGGAAACAGCGGTATTTTCTATCTGGCTCAGGAGAAACCCGGTCAGCCTATCTGGAAGTCTGCTCCTGAGATGCAAATTCTGGATAACGACAAACATCCTGATGCCGGATTGGGAAAGGATGGGAACCGAAAAGCCGGATCACTTTATGACCTGATACCAGGTAATGCTGATGTTGTCAGGCCGTCAGGAGAGTGGAATTCGGTTAAAGTGCTGGTGTATAACGGAACAGTGGTTCACTGGGTTAATGGTGAACAGGTACTGGAATACCACCTCTGGACAGATGACTGGAAGAAAATGGTACTGAACAGCAAATTCAAAGATTATGAGGACTTCCTGAACACAGCGGAAGAAGGATACATTGGCCTTCAGGATCATGGAGATGATGTTTGGTTTCGGAATATTAAAATCAAAATATTTTGAAGACTATAAAAAATCTGATTCGACCACACTACCAGGGATTGAAACTTCAGCTATTCAGAATTATCAGCCGGTTAAGAAATTTCGAACTTGAGGAAAGCCTTATTATCAGTAGTGAAACCAGGGGAGGCAGCACCTGGCTGATGGAATTGTTGTATGAAGATCAGGACACTATAATTAATTGGGAACCTTTACACGAAATAAAAGGTGTAGTCCCGGACGCGTTCAAATGGGGACCTAATCCATGCATTTACGAGGACACCAAAAATAAGGATTTTGATCGGCTGATGAAAAAAATGCTGACCTACAAAGTTGTTTCCAAAAACTCTCTCAAGTATTGCACAGTGAAGGAATTGACAAAAGGCAGCAGGGTCATCACCAAGTTTGTGCGATCAAATGAAATGCTGGCATGGCTTGTAAGCAATTTCGATTTTAAGTACAAACCCATTTACCTCCTCAGGCATCCCATCGCGGTAGCAAAGTCGCAGATCAGAAACTTTTATGATACCGATGAAAAGCTGCCACCTTTTGTGATCCCTTATACGATCAACAGTGATCGTTATGAAAAACATCTGGAGTACCTGAATTCTCTGAATACAAGACTGGAGAGGCAGGTTGCTCTTTGGTGCATTCATAACAAAAGCGTGTTGACACATCCTCACCACGGGAAGAAATGGATAGTGGTCTATTATGAAGACGTGGTGGTAAATCCGGATTATGAATTAATGAAGCTGGCAGATGAGCTGGATTTAAAACTTAAAGGTGATGCGATCGACTACCAGAAGCCCAGCCGGTCAGATTATCATAATGAATTTGTTTCCGATAAATCCGTTCAGCTTCAAAAGTGGAAAGAGAACCTGAGTGAGGAGGATCTCAAGGCGCTTCAGGAAGTGTTTGATCATTTTGGCATTACGATCTATTCCGCATTTGATATTTATCCAATTAAAGAACCGGCAAAAAGCAAGGAAGCATAGCTCTGCAAGACAATTGTGAGCAACAGTATTTAATGTAACTTTACTTTTACTATTCCTCAATATTTAACAATCATTCGTTATTATGAAATGGTTAGCGCTGGCCCTGATACTGATTATTGTAATTGTTGGTTACTGGATTGCCAGCTATGGCGACTGGCACCTGAAACGCAACCGCAAAAATATTCTCCCGGACGGAAAACTCATGCTGGTCAGCGACATGCATTACAGCGACGAAGCAGGGATTAAATGGGAACTTCAACCGGATAGTAAAAACCTGTTTCACCAACCGGGCAACACACCCATTCCTCCCGGTGTTCCTGTACCTTATCCGA
>JAUXDH010000201.1 GCA_030618545.1 Chlorobiota bacterium | reverse complement strand
ATCTGGTTTTCCACACTTCGCGAGTACAATAAGCTGTACACTTCTTATTTGCTTCATTGGGAAATGATCAGGCATGCCAGCGAATTAAATGCAAAAGTCTATTCTATGGGCAGAAGTTCCATTGGAAGCGGTGTTCATCATTACAAGTCACAATGGCCGGTTATCGAAAAAAAGATTTATTTTAACAACACAAATCCTTCAGCAGTAAATCTGAGAGATCAGAAATGGATGTCAGAGGTCTGGAAAAGATTGCCCGGTTTTGTTGTCGATGCAATAGGACCAAACATCGCAAAAAAAATATACTGAAAAACCATTCAGGTTGACCAAAACCTGAATGGTTGGTGTACAAAAACTTCTCAGATCTTCTGTCTTAGGTCTTCTGTCTACTCTTAAACTTCTCCACCCACACAACCCACATCACGAAGATCACCACATAGAAAAATGGCCTGAGGATCCAGTCGTGCGAAAAAGTCCAGTAATCGGGCCAGTTCATCAGGATGATGGAAAGGGCAACAATTCTGAATATGTTGACCATGTGGATGATAAGTATCCCCATCGGAATGTACCACAACTTTTGTTTCCAGGGACCCGGAAAAAGAACCATCAGAAATATCCACTGATAAAATTGCTTGAGGCCTGAACAACTGCCATTGACATTGATATAGCCATTGTTTGGGAAAAGAATGGTTGATTCCCTGGTAGTAATATCGTATCCAAAAATATATTGATCAATCCATGCACTTGGACGAAACACCTGGTAAGCCATGAATTGCTCCAATTCAGCAAATCCAGTGTAGCTGATTAAAAAGCTTTTAAAACCCCAATCCCACCAGAATTTGTGAAATAAAACAATAATCACCGCGAAAATGAATACGTCAGCAATTGGCCTCAGTTTATTGTGGTCAATGAACTCATTTAACTGTTTTATCCCGGATTTTAACACAGGTTGATTTTGAAGCAAAGAAAAGAAATTTTCCTCCAATTTTAATCAACATATTTTAACAAAACCATTTCACCAAATCTTTTATTTTTGTACCCCCTTAATTCAATTAGAATCAATTAAAAAATAATATTCAGATGAGAAGATTAATGCTTAGCCTGTTTATGGCTATTTTTTTCATGTTTACAGTGAATCAGGCATTGGCATGTACCAATTACCTGGTAACGAAAGGAGCTTCAACAGATGGCTCTACAATGATTACTTATGCAGCTGATTCACATCTTTTGTATGGAGAGCTTTATCATTGGCCGGCAGGCGAATGGGAAGCCGGAACCATGATGGATGTGTATGAGTGGGATACTGGAAAATGGCTTGGAAAAATTGAGCAGGCTTCCAGAACTTACAATGTGGTTGGTAATATGAATGAAAACCAGGTGGCCATCGGTGAGACGACTTATGGCGGGAGAGATGGGTTACGAGACACCACCGCCATCGTCGATTATGGCAGCCTGATATACATTACCCTCCAGAGAGCAACCTCAGCCCGTGATGCTATAAAAATTATCCACGAACTGACATCAACTTACGGTTATTACAGCTCAGGTGAGTCGTTCAGTATTTCAGATAAAGATGAAGTATGGATTTTGGAATTGATCGGAAAAGGACCCGGAAATACCGGAATGGTCTGGGTTGCCAGGATGATTCCTGACGGATATGTATCCGGCCATGCCAACCAGGCACGTATCCAGACTTTCCCTTTAGCTGATGGCAAAGTTTCAATCACTTCTGACGATATCGATAAGATCTTTGAAAAAGAAGTTGCTACCGTTTATGCTGCTGATGTGATCTCATTCGCTAAACAGCAGGGATATTACAAAGGTCCCGACAAGAAATTCAGTTTCTCCGATGTGTATGCTCCTGTTGGTTTTGGCGGAGCACGCTTCTGCGATATCAGGGTCTGGTCCATGTTCAACAAAGTAACTGACGGAATGGATGAATACTGGGAATATGTAAAAGGAAATATTGAACATCCAAAACCAGCAAAAGAAGGTGAGGCTTTGACACCGGAAAACTTTGCATCCAACAGGATGCCCCTCTGGGTAAAACCAAACGAAAAGATCTCAGTAAACGACATGATGAACTTCATGCGCGACCACCTGGAGAATACCGAACTTGATATGGCTGCGGATGTTGGCGCAGGAGCCTTTGAAGCACCTTACCGCTGGAGACCCCTTACCTGGAAAGTAGATGATGTAACCTATTGCAACGAGAGGGCTACTGCTACACAGCAAACCGGGTTTTCGTTTGTGACACAGTCACGGAACTGGCTGCCAGATGCGATTGGTGGAATCATCTGGTGGGGAGTTGATGATGCTTCAGGTACCGTTTACATGCCTATGTATACAAGTATTACAGTGGTGCCTCATAACTTTGAAAGAGGTAATGGCGGAATGATGGAATGGTCGGAGACTTCAGGTTTCTGGATTTTTAATATGGTTCAGAATTATGCCTATTCACGCTATAACCATATCCATCCCGAAATTGAAGCGCTGCAACAAAAACTTGAACAAGAATTTATCGCTTTTACACCGGCCGTTGATAAAGCTGCCAATTCCCTTTATGAAGAAAATAAAGATATGGCAATTGAATACCTCACCAATTATTCGAATAGCGTTGGCGAAAGGGTTTTCAAAACATGGAAAGGTCTTTATGTCCGGCTATTCATGAAATACATGGACGGAAATGTGAAAACAAAACAAGAAATTCCGGACGGATATCTTTACGTAACCCCTGAACTGGAACAGCCTGGCTACAGTAAAGGAAAGTATAAGCAGATAGCAACCTCCACCGGAGATAAACTAAAAGTAGGTGCAAGTACACATTAGCATTAATATCTTTTGAATGAATTATTGAACTCGGTCATAATACGATCGCGCTCAATTTGTTTAAGATTATCAATGTATTAAACAAAGAAAGTTAATCTTACTTAAAGATCATACAAAAGCGAAAATAAACCAGCCGAAACAGGCGTTTAATCAAGAATGATAAAATGTTGTTTGCTTTTCGGAAACAGAGTAGTTAAATTTGCCTAAAAATATACAGATAATGGAAGAGCAGAATCAGGAATTAAACGAGCACCGGGCACAGCGTTCAAAAATGTGGATGTTGATAGTAATTGTTGTACTTGTATTAGGAGTCATCGGATTGATCATCTGGATGATGATGGCGCGAACGGAACTTGACGAGTTACGCAGTGAAAAAGATTACCAGAGATGGCAACTTGAACTGCAGCTTGATTCAATTGTTATTGAACATGGCAAAGTAAAAGAGGCCTATGGTGAAATCTCAGACTCGCTGGCAGGCATGGACAGTACCTTCCAGGCCCAGGCCGATGAAATTAAAAGCCTCCTAAATTACAAATGGGAGTTTTATAAAGTGAAAAAGAAACTCGACAGGTTGCAGGTAGTGGCACAGGGCTACATCCGAAGAATGGATTCAATTGTCGTGGTTAATGATGAGCTTACTATGGAAAACCTTGAGATGAGAGAGGAGATCAAGATAGCAAATAGGAACTTCAAATCACTTGAAAAAGAAAAAGATGTGCTTGAAGAAAAAGTGGATGAAGCTTCAAAGTTAGGCGCTTACAATTTGAGAGCGCAACCGGTTCACGTGAAGGGAAGTGGGAAAGAAGTGACGACTGACAAAGTAAAACGGGCTAAACGAATTAATGTTTGCTTTACTTTAAGTGAAAATACGATTATCCCTCCAGGAAAGAGAACTATCTACTTCAGGATAGCACAACCCGATAAAGAAATACTTATCGCAGGTAGAGGAGAAAAATACACCTTCGAACACCAGGGTGAGGTATTGCAGTTTTCCATCAAGAAAGATATAAATTATCAGAATGAAGCCATGGATATTTGTGTCAAATACAATTTACGAAGCACACAGGAAATTCAGGCAGGGACCTATCACGTAGACATATTTGATGGGGATTTCAATATCGGCCATACCACATTTGATCTGAAATAAGCGCTGGAAAAGCGTAATATTTTGGTGAGCCGCAATGGCAAGTCACCTGATAAGGGGGCGGCTATACCATTCACCATTTTCAAATGTCATTACTTCTCCAAATCCCTTTTCTATGAGGTATTTCTCAGTTGCCTCAAATAGTTGATTGATCTCATGCGGCTGATGCGCGTCAGAGGAAATGACAATTGGAATTCCAAGTTCCTTCACCCTCTTCAGGGCATAACCATCCGGGAAGAGTGCATCTGACCTCTTTTTGTACAAGCCCCGTGTATTGATTTCTGCGATAATGTCTTTTGACTTAATCAGTTTAACTGTTTCATCCACCAAATCACGATACCATTTATCTTCATCCGTAAAGAACCTGCTGCGATTGTGCATCTTGATTTTGTCGAAATGACCTATGATTTCAAAATGCTGTGATTCGATCATCCGGTTGGTTTGTTCGTAAAAGGCCCCAACCGCTTTTTTAATATCTCCCTGAAAGTAGTCTTTAATGCCTTTGTCGTAAACCTTGTAATCGGGGCCATCAGTAAACCA
>JAUXDH010000210.1 GCA_030618545.1 Chlorobiota bacterium | reverse complement strand
AAACCGGGTCCCAATTCATTATGTACGCTGAAGGCCGCCCCCCTGATATCAAAGGAAATTTCATTTTCTCTCATAGCTCATAATCTGCGAAAATCTGTGCATTACTCTGCGAAAATCTGCGCGAAACATTACCCCCAAAATAGAAAGCCCCAAACAATCTATAACTTGTTGAATTATCATATTTCATGAAGTCTTCTACTCAAGAATAAGTAAAAGCTTATCTATGGATTACTTAAGTGGCTGCAAACTTTTTTTTGCCTCGCTCCCGTTTTACCATTTAGGTCACCCGGGTCAAAATAAAAATAGCCTATTTACGGGCGTTTCAGAGCAGGAATACTTATTTCTGTGAAAAGTGGCGAAAACAGGAAAGTGCGTAATTAAAATATTTATTGCTGTAACAAATCGGCATGCTTGTCCGTCATAAAACAAAAGTAAAACCAATACTCATGAAATATTTCATAACAATTCTAGTGGCAATTCTATTTGTAAACATTACTGTCGCACAAAAAATACGCGGTAAAGGTGAAATAGTAAAACAGGAACGAAAGCCTGGTGTTTTTCATTCTGTTAAAATAGGCGGAGCACAGGATGCTGTTTTGATGCAGGGCAATGATTATGCTATCGTCATTGAAACAAACGAAAACCTGCATGAACATATTAAGGTCGTCATCGAAGATAGTATATTGCACATTGAATACAAGGACATCAGATACTACGATAAATTGAAGTTATACATAACCACACCCGGGTACAGGAGTATCCGTGTTTCCGGCGCTTCGGATGTTGTTAATACTGATACACTGACCGGTCAATACCTTAAAGTATCTGCCAGCGGCGCATCGGATATAATACTGATGGTCAATTATGACCGCATTGTATCCCGGGCTTCCGGTTCATCCGATATCACCCTGAAAGGTAAATCCGGCTTTCATAAAGTCACGGCAACAGGCGCTTCCGATGTGATCGCCAAACAAATGAAAACCGATTCAACTGTCATCAATGCCAGCGGAGCCAGCACCTGTTTTGTTGACGCGTCGAAAAGCCTCACCTACAAGGCCTCAGGAGCCTCAACAGTAAAATATGTGGGAGAACCGGAAACCCTGATCATGCAGGATAAAACAGGGACGAAGAATGTGGTGGTTATAAATGATACATTAGAATCCTCGCATGTTTACCATTACTATGATACGACTACAGTAAACCTTGGAGCATTTGATGTTGAAGTAATCGATGGTGATACCACAAAAGTTTCCGTTGGACGCCATCAGATTATCATTGATGAAGATGGCAATGTGAAGTATCGAAGAAAATATAAAAGATTCAACGGCCACTGGGGTGGTGTTGAACTGGGTATCAATGGGTATGTAACGCCGGATTTCAATACCAATTTCGGTGATTACAATTACCTGACCTTACGCTATGAAAAATCCATAGCTGTTAACCTGAACATCTATGAGCAAAACATCCCTTTCAATAAGGATAAGAACATGGGACTGGTTACCGGAATCGGCCTCTCGTGGAACAATTACCGATTTAGCCCTCCAACTTATTTAACCCCTGACAGTTCTGAGGTTTATGGGTTTTATATGGAAGGTGTCTCTGTGAGGAAAACCAAGCTCACAGCCATGTACATTACCATACCTGTATTTTTTGAGATTCAGACGAAATCCCGCCGATGGAAAATGTTTCACTTTGGAATAGGCGGATTGTTCAGCGCCAGGGTAAGGACACATACCAAGATCTATTTCAACCAGGCCAACCAGGAGTACCAGCTTTATGATCCAATAACGGGTACCCGTATCGACAGAATAACTCCCAGCGGCACCAACAGGAATATCGTAAAGGAATACAACAGCTTCTACATCCAGCCTTTTAAGGTTGATGCAATGGTAAGGATAGGGTACAGCATCATCAACCTTTTCGCTACTTATTCGATCAACCCCCTGTTCCAGAAGGATAGGGGGCCTGTGCTTAACAGATGGACAATAGGCATTATGCTTGTTGGGTGGTAAGACTTCCTGTGCTCACTTATGGTCAGAAGCAGGTTTCAAATGTTGATGCCCATCTAATGTTTCACGCAACGACGCAGCGGCGCAGCGATCGTAGCGTGAAATATTACTTTTCAGACAGTCTCTTTTTATTATTTTTGCATGAGTTGTTCATCCAAAATAGAAAAGAATGTCAGGACATAGCAAATGGTCAACGATCAAAAGAAAAAAAGGGGCTGCAGATGCCAAAAGATCAAAAATATTTTCTAAGCTGATCAAAGAAATTACCGTAGCAGTTAAAGATAGCGGAGCCGATCCGGATGGGAATCCCAGGCTCAGGGTAGCCATTGCCAATGCAAAAGGCCAGAGCATGCCCAAGGACAATATTGAAAGGGCAATCAGTAAGGGAAAAGAAAAGGACGCGGCAAGTTTTACTGAAACCACTTATGAGGGTTACCTTGCACACGGAATAGCAATTTACATTGAGACCCAATCCGATAACACTCAGCGAACAGTTTCTAATGTCAGGGCAATATTTAACAAGTACAGTGGTAATCTTGGCACTCATGGATCATTGAGCTTTATGTTCGATCGTAAAGGAGTTTTCACCGTACCGAAGGGAGAACTTGACCAGGATGATTTTGAACTGGAAGTAATCGATGCAGGAGCCGAAGACATCGAACTGGATGATGAAGGCTTCTTCCACATCACTACGCTTATGGAAGATTTTGGATCGATGATGAAGAAGCTCGAAGAGCTGGGTATTGAACCGGAATCCGCAGAACTGCAAAGGATACCGCACGAAACAAAAACACTGGAAAAGGAAACTGCCTTAAAAATCCTTAAAGTGATCGATCTGTTTGAGGATGATGATGATGTGCAACAGGTATTTCACAATTTGGAAATCACAGATGAGGTAATGGAAGAGATGTAAGCTACATCCAATTATAAATCTGATCATTGAACTTTATTGAGAAGGTCTTTTGGGGGAGTGGAAGAGTGGAAAATTGGAAGGATGGAAGATAGGCAGGGAGGAATAATGTGTCTTGTGTCTTGTCCTGAAATAAATTCGAATCGTAAATATTTAACAAAACGAATATGGAAATTTTAATACCTTATTTACATTTCATCGGTGTCATGGTACTGATGGGAAGTTTAATCACAGAGCATGTGATGTTGAAGCCAGCCATTACCAAAAGTCAGATCAAGACCCTTGCAATGGTTGATCTGATTTATGGACTTTCAGCAGCAGTCGTCCTGATCACCGGATTGCTAAGGTGGTTTGTTGTTGGAAAAGTAGCTGAGTTTTATACACAAAACCACATGTTTCACATCAAAGTTACATTGTTCGTGGTTATAGTCATTCTGTCTGTTTTCCCAACCATAAAGATCATCAAATGGAGCAGGCAGGTAAAACGGGGTGAAGAACCTGATACCAGTAAAAAGCAGGTGAATAAACAACTGATGTTCATCCGTATCGAACTGTTTCTGCTGGCTTTAATTCCTTTGCTTGCGGTAATGATAGCAAGGGGGATGGGATTAAAGTAAAAGATTTTTTGTGCTTTACTGCCCTACCTCAATTTCATTTTAATACCGCAGGACCGGGTGTTTGTTGAATGAAAAGGATTTGCAGTACTAATTAATCTTCCTCCTCTCCCATCATTTCCTGAAGTATTTGCACAGCTCCACCTACACATTTGGAGCAAACTTTTTCATGAAGATTATTATTGTCAAAGTAGGCCTGCCCCTCCTCAGTTTTCAAGTCACAATTCAACAATTCCCGGCAGTTTGTAACATGAAAGTCTTTCCTGAATCGTTTCGTAAAATCCTGAATCAGCTCAATTACTTTTTCATTTGATTCATCATCGGGTGACTCTTTTCCATATTTTAATCCAAGAAACATGTATGCGCCTGTGATGGCTCCGCAGGTTTCCTGTAGCCTTCCCATTCCTGCACCGAATCCCGATGAAAGTTTCATCACCGTGCTCACATCAACATCAAGATGACCGGCAAACGGAGTTAAAACCGATTGGGCGCAA
>JAUXDH010000176.1 GCA_030618545.1 Chlorobiota bacterium | reverse complement strand
AGGAACACCTTAAACAACTTGAAAGAATAGTTTCGGCTTATTTAGACCTTGCCGAAAATAGGGCAATCCGCGGAATTGTAATGAACATGAAAGAGTGGGTTTTGTTTTTGGATAAATTTTTAGAACTGTCAGATTACCCCATATTACTTGATAAAGGTAAAATATCTGCATTAGAGGCCAAACTAAAGGCAGAAGCTGAATACGATAAATTTAGAGTAATACAAGACAAAAACTATATCTCTGATTTCGATAAAGAAATTAAAAGACTTCAAGGTAAAAGCCGGTAATATCCACAAAATATTTTTACAAACTTCTGTCACAAAACAAAATAAACAGTACTGACTATCATCAACAGTTTGCCGGGCATTCCGGCAATCATAGAAAATTGGATGAAAGTAAACTGAGCAATTTACCATAGGCGATAATACCAGGAATTGTCTCAAGAGACCAGGCAATGAAGGCGAAACGAAGAATGGGCATTCGGTGGTGTTCCAGTATGATCACATTACGTACAGATGGGGAGAAAACAATACTTTAAAGACGATATTTAGTTTAGACCAAAAATGGAGTTGTCCAGCTATTTTGTAAATTGCAGCGATTTTAACGGATCTTATCCTGATCTGGTAAATCGAGACAGACACACCAACCATGAGAAATGCAAAAAAGTATTTTAATTCTACTTGTATTGATGTTGGCAATTTCACTATGCATTTCCTGCCGAAAAGATGACTCCACCGGTGAAACAATCCTGGTTCCGGTAAAGTATTATTTTTCAGAAGAAGATGAATCACTACTGGATTATTATTATGATTATCCTCTGATCACATTTTTGGATCAGGATAGCAATGAGCTGATTTTTACAACGGATTCACTTTACCGCATCACGATGAAAGCACAGGACAACCTTAGTAATGGCGAGGAATTGTCGATGCGATACTCTTGCCAGACTGATTATTTTCCAAACTATTCTTTTAATATTTTCCTCCTGGCAAAACCCGAAAATGAGGTAGGCCTGACCGTAATTTTCGGAACAGGTACTTATTGGTATGACCGGCACAACGATTACATTCTTTCATGGTTTACGGCAGACCCGAAAAATCCTGTTAGCACTGACACCCTATTCCCGAACGGACACACATTGAAGTACGATTTTTACGACAGCCTGACATTAAGGTCTGAAACATTTTACAATGTGTTCTACATCATGAATGAACCATCATTTAATACTTCTTTCAAGCAAACAAAAGATTGTTATTACACCAACGACCTGGGTGTTGTTGCTTTTGAAAACCTGGATAAAAAGTTTTGGATAAGAAAAGATTAACAAATAATCAAATGCAAACAATACTCGGCTCAGGCGGAATCATAGCTATCGAACTGGCAAAAGCACTAACGGCATATACCAAAGAAATCAGGCTGGTAAGCCGAAACCCAAAAAAAGTAAATGAAACCGATGAACTGATGCAGGCAGACCTGACTAAATCAGAGGATATTCAAAAAGCAGTGAAAGGCTCGTCCGTTGTGTACGTCACAATTGGCTTTCCTTACAGCTATAAATCATGGAAGGCAAACTGGCCAGAGTTTATGGCGAATGTGATCCAGGCGTGCAAAGACAACAACAGCAGGCTGGTGTTTTTCGATAACATCTATATGTATGATGCAAATCATTTAAATGGAATGACTGAAGAAACGCCAATCAACCCCCCAAGTAAAAAGGGGAAAGTGCGGGCAGAGATAGCCAAAATGATTATGGACGAAACAGAAAAAGGAAACCTGCAGGCTTTGATTGCCCGATGTGCGGATTACTATGGACCGGGTGTGAAACGAAACGGCATGGTTCGCGAACTGATCATCTCGAAACTGGCAGCAGGAAAGAAAGCCAACTGGCTTTGTTCTTTCAATTACAAGCATTCGGTTACCTACACACCTGATGCCGGAAAGGCCACGGCCATACTCGGGAATACTGAAGATGCCATTAACCAGGTCTGGCATTTACCTACAGCGATAAATCCACCTGCCGGGAAGGAATGGGTAGATCTTTTCGCAAAGGAAATGAACGTCAAACCTGGATACCAGTTGGTAACGAAGTTTCTTGTTTTCCTTATGGGTTTATTTGTACCCATTATGAGGGAATTGCGAGAGATGCTATATCAATATGACAGGGATTATGTGTTTGACAGCAGCAAGTTTGAAAAAAGATTTGATTTTAAGCCAACACCCTATGTGAATGGAATCCGGGAAATTGTCCGGAAGGATTATTCAAAAACTACTGAATAAAGACCATCACAATCATTTGAATAAATGAAACCGTATGCAGAATAAATAATGACCGAACTTAGGCATAAAGAAGTATTATTACGAAAGTTCAAAAAAAGTGATGCCCCAAGGTTGCAAGTGCTGGCGAACAACTTAAAAGTAAGCCAGAACCTGCGTGATGCATTTCCGCACCCATACTCATTGTCAGATGCCAATAGCTTTATTGCTAACTGTATGAAGCAAGAACCTCTGACAACCTTCGCCATTGAATACAAGGGTGAATACGTCGGTAACATTGGTTTAGGGATTGGTGGTGATGTGTATCGCAAGTCAACCGAAATAGGATACTTTATCGGCGAAGCTTACTGGAACAAAGGTATTGCGACCAAAGCCATAAATCTTATAACCGGGTATGGTTTTGAAGAACTTGGTATCGTACGTATTCATACAGGTATATTCGAATACAATAAAGCTTCCATGAGGGTGCTGGAAAAATGTGGGTTCGATAAGGATGGAGTGTTTAATGCCTCTATTTATAAGAATGGGAAAATGTGGGAAGAACACAGGTATTCAAAAATACATCCTGATTATCTGACGAAGAGTTGATGCCATTTTTGGATGATACAGTGAAATAAATGTTACCTTCAACAACCCGACTAAAATAAAACCATGGTGATTACATCTTTCCTATCCATCCGTCTTTTAAGATTAATCCTTTTACTCTGCTTGATTGGACTTATAGGCTGCACCAATCAAACAAAAAATACAGCAGCAGAAAGACAGGACAGAATAACAAATACAATTGACAGCCTGCCCATTCAGCAGGACATTGATCAGTCGGATAAATCAACTTTGCAGGTTCAACCTTTTACTGTTGACACCAGCGAATTGGTCTTTCCTGATTCGAAGAATAATCATTGTCTCCAATGCCATAAGGGAATCGAACAAATACGGGACCCACGATCAGGCATGATGCAGGAGATTTATTCGCTGGCAAAAGAAGCAGGATTCGAAGACAATGATTGCATTGTGTGCCATGGAGGTAATCCTGAAGCAACAATTGCTGAAGACGCGCACAAAGGATCAATCGATTTTTTGAAAGTGAATGGAGGTCCGGCTGATTTCTATCCTGATCCGGCCAGTGTATGGATTAACGACAAAACCTGCGGTATGTGTCATCATGAACAGGTAAGTACACAGTTCACCTCCCTGATGTTTACTGAAGCCGGCAAAATCCAGGGTACTACCTGGGGCTTTGGCGGATTGCAGGGTTACAATCACGATGTAGCCAACATAGCTGTGAAGGAACTTGCATACCACGAAAGGCTGGGAACAGAAGTCTATAAAAAGTACATGGAAGAATTGAAAGCAGCCGAACCACAGGTGTTCCCGGGGGAAATGACTGAGTTGCCTGATGCCCCTTCACCGGATGAAATAAAAAACAATCCTGAACGATCAGTTTACACCTACCTGCGAACCGAATGCCAGCGCTGCCATACAGGTGTGAAGGGCCACAATGCCGAAGGTGATTACAGGGGAACCGGCTGCGGCTCCTGTCATATTCCGTATTCCAACAAAGGCCTTTACGAAGGTAAAGATCCCACTATCGATAAAAATGTCAAGGGCAGACTATTGGTTCACAGCATACAGGCAAGCAGGGACGCAAAAGTAGAGGTCCATGGACATACTTACTCAGGTGTTCCTACCAAAACATGCACAGCCTGTCACAACCGTGGAAGAAGAATAGGCGTTTCCTACGAAGGGCTGATGGAAACCTCCTACTCCTCACCTTTTATGGGAAATGGGGAGGACCAGCAAAAGATCCATAAAAAGAACTACATCCATCTAAAGTCGGATGTACACCTGACAAAAGGCATGTTATGTCAGGATTGCCATACTTCAGGGGATATCCACAGCCTGGGGGATCTTTCAGGCGCCATACAGGGAGCGGTTGAAATTGAATGCCAGGATTGTCATGGCACTCCCGACAAATATCCGTGGGAGTTGCCTGTCGGTTACGGTGATGAAATTGTGGGCACCTCTCCTAAGACGGGGCCGGCAAGAGGAGTGGCAACTTCAATTCCCGAATACCTTCACAAGGGCTGGGTAGCGCCACCTGCCGATGGGTACCTGATATCCTGCAGGGGAAATCCGATGCCTCATGTAGTAAAAAATGGAAATGAAGTGATTCTTTATTCGGCGGGTGGAAAGGATATTCATTTACAACCGCTAAAAAAGCTGACTGAAGAGGATAGACTTAGCCTTGAAGGTAAAGTGGCCATGACACAGGTTAATATCCATATGGACAAAATGGAATGCTATGCCTGTCATGCCACCTGGGCACCTCAGTGTTATGGATGCCATATTAAAATCGACTATTCCGATCCGGTATTAAAAACTGACTGGGTAGAAGTTGCCAAGCATCCCGGCCCTGACGGGCAAACGGCAGATGCCAGATCAAATGAAGATCTTAAAAACATCAGGAAGTATTTAACCAGTGGAGTGGTTGAGGAACAAAGGAGTTACCTTCGCTGGGAAGATCCTCCTTTGGTGGTAAACGGTGACCATCGGATATCTCCCGCCATACCCGGCTGTCAAACGACTGTTACCATAATCGATCAAAATGGCGAAGTCAGGATGCTGAATCACATTTTTAAAATTCCTCATGTGGAAGGCGCCGGAGCAGAAGGACAATTGGCCATTGACATCGCTCCACTGCATCCACATACGATACAAAAAGAAGCCCGGAATTGTGAAAGTTGTCACAACAATCCGAAGTCGATGGGATATGGCATCAATGAAGGCAAACTTTATAGCGATCCGGGCAAGGATGTCGTCATGGATTTAGCTGATGCCAACGGTAAGGTACTGGCCCAAATGGTGGATACACAATTTAATGCCATCCGGAATCTGAGCATGGATTGGAGCAGGATCATTGATGACAGCTTACAGCAGCTCCAGACAGTTGGCCATCACTTCTCAGGTTCCAGGCCTCTAAACAGCGATGAACTTAAAAAACTGGACCGGAGAGGGGTATGCCTTTCCTGTCATCAAACCGTGCCTGCTGAAGATCTGGCGACTAACTTAATGAGTCATCTGGCTGAATATTCCGGAGTAGAAATAGATAATGAGGAACACTCGGGAATACTCCATAAATCAATCAGGATAACTGCATGGATTCAAATATTATTGCCTTTGCTGGTAGTGCTGGTAATTTTATTCTGGTTTAGGAATTATAGGAATAGAAAGAGAAGCGTATGAGTGTTGGTTTGCATCGGCAAATCCAACAGTAGTTCAAGTTATACCATCAAAGAAGTCGGATTTCTAAAGTATATTAAAAAAGCCCTTTCCGTCAGTTGATGAAAAAGGCTTCAATATTTTACTTTACTTCTACTAGGGAAGTCCTAATTTTGTCTTAACGAGCGGTAGAATATTATCACCGTTTTCGTAAAAAACAAGTGAGCCTGCACCAACATCGAAGATGTAAGTGTAGCTATTCTC
>JAUXDH010000170.1 GCA_030618545.1 Chlorobiota bacterium | reverse complement strand
ATACAACGGAGAAGGTTTTGTGTCCAGGGCATTTTATCCAAATGATGTTACGATCCGCTTTTTTTACAGGGAAGATAACCCCTGATATGGCAGTTAAACATTTGAAGTATGAAAACAATTTTAACAATCAGCCTTATTCCATAGGTAAAACACTTCTTAAATCAAAAATCTCTGATCACTATTCACTATTCTTGCACCGCTAAAACCCCTGGCAACTGCTTCCCTTCAATAAACTCAAGCATCGCCCCACCACCTGTGGAAACGTAACTGACTTTATCCTTCAGCTTGTATTTGTTAACTGCTGCAACAGAATCACCTCCTCCAACAAGTGAGAAGGCTCCTTTTTCAGTTGAATTTGCAATTGCATGAGCAATGGCGATGGTACCCTTCGCAAAACTTTCCAGCTCGAAAACACCCATTGGACCATTCCAGAGAATAGTTGCCGAATTCTCAATCACATCATTGAAGTTTTTGATAGTTTCAGGACCAATATCCAGTCCCATCCATCCCTCGGGAATTTCGCCGGCCTTGCAGGTTTTTGTTTCGGCCTCATTATCGAATTTGTCGGCTGCGATCGTATCTGTAGGAATGTAAAGGCTTACACCCAACTCATCAGCTTTTTCAATGGCTTCTCTGGCTGTTTCAATCAAATCCTCCTCGACAAGGGAATTGCCAATCTTACCGCCCATAGCTTTAATAAACGTAAACATCATCCCACCGCCAATGATAAGGTTATCCACCTTGTCAAGCAGGTGCTTGATGATCTCAATCTTGCCTGAAACTTTTGCTCCCCCTAAAACTGCTGTAAATGGTTTTTCACCTTCCTTCAAAACTTTGTTGATACTCTTCAATTCATTTCCCATGACATAACCGAATAATTTTTCTTCAGGGAAAAATTGTGCAATAATTGCAGTTGAGGCATGTGCCCGGTGGGCAGTACCAAAGGCATCATTCATGTAAACATCGGCAAGTTCAGCCAGCTTTTTTGCGAAAGCCTCATCACCCTTTGTTTCTTCTTTGTAGAATCGAAGATTTTCCAATACCAATACCTGACCAGGTTGTAAAGCGTCTGCTTTCTGCTTTGCCTGTTCCCCAATGCAGTCATCAGCAAACTGCACTTCAGTGCCCAGTTTATCATTCAGGTCAGGAATAAGATGTTTGAGTGAAAACTTCTCTTCCGGTCCTTCCTTAGGCCTGCCCAGGTGCGACATCAGGATGACTGCACCACCACCTTCCCTGATCTTTTGGATGGTTGGTATCGCAGCCCTGATGCGGGTGTCGTCTGTAATTTCAAATTTGTCGTTGAGAGGCACATTAAAATCTACACGGACAATTACTTTCTTGCCCGAAAAGTCATAGGTATCAATATTTTTCATTTTAACGTTGGATTTAATCACGTTTGTTTTAGAGGCACAAAATTATAAAACAAACAGTTCTGAACATTAACGGTACTTTAATTATTCCAGGCAGCAAGCGATGTAGGATTTTAAACTGTGTCGTTCCTTCGGAACTTGAATGATTTTGTTTTGAAACATTCAGAGTCTGACGACTCTGACATTAATGTTTGCTGCCTATGGCAGCTTTAGCTGGCGCTTATATAGTATTAATAAATTCTCGAATCATAAAAAATCCCATAGGGCTTCCACCTTAAAGTTAGGGACATAAGTACCCAAGTAATATTGAAGAGCATAAGAACATTTATTTAGTCATTTAACTCATTCTCCAATCATTACAAATCCGGACGAATTAGACCTAATTGTTTGGGAGCTAAGTGCCTAAATAGAACTGCAGAATTAACTTAATTTTATTTAGTCTTTTAACTCGTGCACCAATCAAAATAAATCCCGGAGGGATTATACCTATTTGTTTGGAACGTAAGTCCCGTAATTACCATAAGTAGAGGAAAAAAGTTCTGTAGGAACGAAATGTTTTTTTACCTTTAATGACAACCAATTAATTCATGAAACCATGCCAAACACTTATTCTCAAATTTATCTCCATTATGTTTTTTCGCCGAAATACAGGCAATCGCTCATCCATCCGGAAATTGAGTTGCGGTTACATAAATATATTTCTGGCATAGTAAGCAACCTTAATCAAACACTAATAAGGATAAATGGAATGCCGAATCATATTCATATGCTGGTTCGCATAAGACCAGCCCTGGCGCCTTCAACCTTTATTCAAAAAGTAAAAGCAAACTCATCGAGATGGCTAAATAATAGCCATTTCTTCTCTCATCATTTCACCTGGCAGGTCGGTAGCGGAATATTCTCCATTGGTCACCGACATGTTCCATACCTGATTAAATACATTGATAATCAGAAACCGCATCACGCTAAATCGAAGTTCAGAGATGAATATTTAGAACTTTTGGCGGATAATGGTATTTCGTATGAGAAGGAGTATTTGCTGGATTTCCATGAGTAATTGTTTCGTTCCTAAGGAACTTTTGATCCCTATTATAGTTTTTTAGAGTCTCATAAGATATTCTGCTTACGGCAGATGTTAGAAATACAAGTTCTTTTCTATTACAAAAAATTCTGACGGGTTTCTTGACTCTCGTCATAGACGTTGTGAATAGCTAAGAATAATCCATAATCACTGCCACAAGAAATTCCATAGGGATTAAACCTTCTTCCCATGGACGTAAGTCCCTCGTTAATGTAAAGTAACCACACAAAGTTCCGTAGGAACATCACCTGCTAATGGCAGTATAGATTAGAAATACTTCCGTATCACCTTACATCATTAATTCAATTCAGAAAGGCTAAATAAATTCAATACTTTTGTGGAATAAACCTTCGCCAATGAGCCTGAATGACCTGAAACTGAATTCAAAACTCCCTAAGACCGGCACCTCCATTTTCGCTGTGATGACTCAGCTTGCAAGGGAATACAATGCAGTGAACCTGTCCCAGGGGTTTCCTGATTTTCCTGTTTCAGAGGAATTGATCCGCCTGGTAGACAAGTACATGAAAAAAGGCTGCAATCAATACGCCTTGATGCCCGGTGTGCCCGAACTCAGGATGGCTATTTCAAAAATGTTCACAGAGAATCACGACGTTAATTATCATCCCGATAAGGAAATAAACATTGTTGCAGGGGCGACCCAGGGACTTTATACCACTATTTCCGCCTTTGTGAGAAAGAGAGATGAGGTGATTATCTTCGAGCCGGCCTATGACAGTTACGCTCCTGCCGTCGAGGTGAATGGTGGTGTCGTGAAGTTTGTTGAGCTCCATTTCCCCGGTTTCAGAATTGATTGGGGAAAGGTGGAGAAACTAATCAGTCACAAGACTAAAATGATCATCATCAACACACCTCACAACCCAACCGGGACGTTGCTTTACGAAGACGATTTGCTACAACTGGAAAGATTAACAAAAGGAACAGATATTCTTGTATTGAGTGACGAAGTTTATGAGCACCTGACTTTCGATAAACTACAACACCTAAGCGTATGCCGCTTTCCCGGGTTGAGGAAGAGAAGTCTTGTTATCGGGTCATTTGGAAAAACATTTCATGCCACCGGCTGGAAATTGGGATTTGTGCTTGCTCCCGAAATTTTGATGAAAGAATTCAGAAAACTGCACCAGTTCATTGTTTTTACTGTGAACACACCCATCCAGCATGCCATTGCCGAATACCTCCAGGATTCGTAACATTACACTGATCTTGGTGCGTTCTTTCAGCAAAAAAGAGACTTTTTTCTCAACGCCATACAATCATCCCGCTTTGAAATACTGCCCTCTCATGGCACCTATTTTCAATTACTGAATTATTCCACCATCAGTGATGAACCGGAGTTAGAATTTGGAATCAGGCTGATCAAAGAGTATGGTGTCGCCGGAGTTCCGGTGTCGTCATTTTATAATGATGCAAGGGATAATCACCTTATTCGTTTTTGCTTTGCTAAAGAAGATGACACACTAACCCAAGCTGCTGAAATACTATGCAAGATTTAAAAGTCCTTTGTCTGCAAACTAACATTGTTTGGGATGATCCTCAAAAAAACAGGGATCTGCTGGGAATTATGATCCTCAATCATGTTGAGGATCATCACCTCATTTTGTTACCCGAAACTTTCACAACCGGCTTCCCTGATTTTCCCTCTTTCACCGCTGAAAAGATAAATGGAGTAACATTGGAATGGATGGCCGCCCTTTCACAAAAAACCGGATCGGTTATCGCAGGGAGCCTTCTGATTGAGCATAGTGGAAGCCATACAAATACAATGATCTGGATGCGGCCCGATGGATCCTGGGAACAGTATGCAAAGCGGCATGTATTCTCCATGGCGGGAGAGCATGAAGTAATCAGTAAGGGAACCGAACAAATGATCATCGAATTGAATGGTTGGAGGATCATGCCCATGATCTGTTATGATCTTCGCTTTCCTGTCTGGAGTAAAAACCGTTTAGCCGAAGACAGAACCTACAATTACGATCTGTTGTTTTATATCGCTAACTGGCCAGGCATCAGAGCTTATCCATGGAAACAACTGCTCATCGCCAGGGCAATTGAAAATCTTTCTTATACCATTGGACTGAATCGCGTTGGGCGTGATCCGAATGGCATCTATTACAGTGGTGATTCTATGATCATCGACTTTAAGGGTAAGGTAATAGAGCAGGGAGAAGAAGGCAAAGAAAGGGCGCTAACGGCAGAACTTTCCTGCAAGCAATTATCTGAATTCCGCAAAAAGTTCAATGTCGGCGCTGACTGGGATGAGTTTGAGTTAAAAGGCCGGTAGTATTCAATTGTTAACTTTGTCATCGATGACAATCCTTTCAGGTTTCCTGACCCATAATTATTCCAGGCTGGTGTTGGCATTACTTGCCGCTTTCTATTTATTCAGCCTCTGGGGACGCATACCGGATATCGACGATGCCTGGATCGGAGAGCTGGCCTACTGGCTGTCAGAAGATGGGCAGATGCGATCAGAACTGATGCGGGGCATTACGCTGCAGGAAGAAAAGTTTGTGGTGAACAACAAGTTGTTTACGCTGTTGGGTGCGTTGTTCATCAAGGTATTCGGCTTCTCGCTTTATATTTTGAAGTCGGTTAGCCTGATCTGGTTTTTATTTTTTCTACTGCTCTTCTATGCTTATGTGATGAAATGGACCAGGCTTTTTAACCGTTCAGAATTGATATTTTCATTACTCATCATTTTCAGTTTTACGTATTTGTTCAAGTTTTCTTTCCTCTACCGACCGGAGGTGATGATGATGACTTTAGGGTTTGCCGGTTACATCCTCCTTGAAAAATATTTGATCAATAAGAAAATAGCTTACCTGTTTATCTCAGGTTTATTATTTGGACTTACATGTGCCACACATCTTAACGGATTGATACTGGTCGCATCAGCAGTGGCATTGCTTCTGTGGAATAGAAGGTTTGTCTCCATTCTTACTTTTGGGTTTGCGATAGCAATTGGATTTTCACCTTTCTTCTTTGACTTGACCCATCGTGCGGATTTTGAGTTGTGGTACCATCAGTTTTTTGAATCCCCGGCCCTTGACAGTATTGCCAAAGTACCCGTTTGGATAAAACCACTTTCAAATCTTCTCAGAGAATATATTCGTTATTTCTACAAGATTGAGATAGCTGCCTACAGCGTTTTTATGATTGCAAGTCTTGTGACAGGATTCCACTATCTCATGAAACATCACAGAAACCTGATGCTTTTTGCACTGCTTAACATCCTGTTCACCGGTATCATCGCTATGCACAAATCACAGCAATATCTGTTGCTCAACTTTCCCTATGTGCTTATTTTGATTTCTTTAACCTTTAAAGCCCTGACTGAAAAAAGAATAAAGCAATTCAGGTTTGGTAATTTACCTGCTGTATCGCTTTTGCTCACCCTCCTCTTTGCAGCCTTCTTTTTTAGTTCACTTTATCACAATTCCCTGCTCGCAGTTCAGAAATTTTCATCCGATCAAAACAGAAAACTTGCCATTAATTATGCCGGAGAGCAGGCAAGCCAAATGAATATCGTAGCCCCGATGACATTTATTTTTAACGAAATTGAACACTTTAACCGAATTCAAGGG
>JAUXDH010000159.1 GCA_030618545.1 Chlorobiota bacterium | reverse complement strand
CGTCCGGAGGCATAGCCTACAAGCATTCTTGCAAGTGGTCCAACTTCCATAGGGTAACCTTTCCATCGTGGTGTTTTCAACCATGAGTAAGGCTCCTCTACATTCAGATGTTCGTAAGGTGGCTTGGGTCCGGTATAATTCAGTTTTGTCTCGCCTTCCCATGGATGCATGCCAGCATCTCTTCCTTGTTCATACTCATACCATGATTTGGATATAAACTCTTTCACCTGGTCAGGATCGGAGGTGTCCACTTCATGAACTTTGCTCAAATCACGACCAATGATGGCTCCACGAGGGAATTTAAAACTTGAAGGATCATTGAACCCATTTGTAGGCAGGTCGCCATAAACGAGATAATTTTCCAGACCTCCTCCAATGGCGCCCCAATCTTTGTAGAATGAGGCAATGGCAAGCAGGTCGGGAATGTAAACCTGTTCAACGAATCTTTTGGCATCGTCTAATAACTGCTTGACATGGGCAAACCTTTCCGCGTTCAGGGCATTTACCTCATTGAGGTTGATAGAGGCCGGAACACCACCCACCAGGTAATTTGGATGAGGGTTTTTTCCGCCGAAAATGGCATGTACTTTCACGATCTCTTTCTGCCATTCCAATGCTTCGAGGTAATGACCTACAGCCATCAGGTTAGCCTCAGGAGGCAGTTTGTAAGATTTGTTACCCCAGTATCCGTTGGCAAAGATGCCCAACTGTCCGCTTTCAACGAAGCCTGTCAGTCGTTTCTTGAGGTCTTTGTAATATCCTACAGTGTTTTTTGGCCAGTTAGAAATACTGGATGCCAGGTCGGAAGTTCCCTTTGGATCAGCACTCAATGCTGAAACAACATCTACCCAATCAAAGGCATGCAGGTGATAAAAATGTACAACATGGTCATGTATCATTTGTGTGCAATACATCAGGTTACGAACCAGTTCGGCATTTGGTGGTACAACAATCCCCAGTGCATTTTCTACAGACCTCACTGAAGCCAGCGCATGCACAGTGGTGCAAACACCGCAAACTCTTTCGGTGAATGCCCATGCATCGCGTGGATCGCGTCCCTTGAGAATGATTTCCAGTCCACGAACCATAGTTCCGGAGCTGTAAGCATCTACGATCTTGTTATCTTTTACTTCTATCTCAACCCGAAGGTGTCCTTCGATTCTGGTTATCGGGTCTACTACTATTCTTTTTTCCATGACTTACTTCCTTTTATGATTCGTTTTCTTCTAGTTCCGGTTCACATTCGCCTTCCTGGATGAGCCTTCTTTTCCTTATGTTGGTGGAAACAGCATGGGCAGCAATTCCTACTCCCGTAGCAATAGCCAACCCAAGGCCTACTTTATCAGCATTCGACTCAATTCCAAAGCCAGGGAAGTCAGGCAGGTGCCTGTAGAATGGTCCGTTGTCCCAGAAGTTGGCTTCACTGCATCCAATGCATGGATGTCCGGAGCGGATGGGGAAGCTTGTTCCTTCATTCCATTGGGTTACGCCGCAGGCATTGTAGGTAACAGGTCCTTTGCATCCCACTTTATACAAACAATATCCGCGTTTGGCGTTTTCGTCATCAAAAGACTGGACAAACAACCCGGCATCAAAGTTTGGCCGACGGTAGCATGTGTCATGCACACGCCTTGAATAGAATGCTTTTGGTCTTCGCAGCCTATCCAGTTCAGGGATCCGGTCAAAGGTGAGGAGATGCACCAGCACACCTGCCATGATATCAGCAATGGGTGGACAACCCTGTACGTTGATGATGGGTTTTCCTTTTATCATTTTATGAATTGGTTTTGCACCTGTGGGATTGGGACTGGCAGCCTGTACACAACCGGCCGAGGCACAGTTGCCCCAGGCTATGACTGCCATCGCACCTTCAGCAGCTTCTTCTACGACTTGTCCGAAGGTTTTGCCACCGATACAGCAATACACACCATTTTCTTTCGTAGGAATGGAGCCTTCAACTGCAAGAAGGTATTTCCCTGCATAGTTCTGCATGGTATCATGAAGTGACTTTTCAGCCTGGTGACCGGCAGCAGCCATGAGGGTTTCCGTATAATCCAGGGAGATCTTATCCAGCAGAATGTCTGCTACCAGCGGGTGTGAACTTCTGATAAACGATTCACTGCAGCAGGTACACTCCTGCCCGTGCAGCCAGATTACAGGTATTCGGGTTTTGGTCTCCAGTGCCTGTGCCACTTTACCGACAGCACTGGCTTCAAGGCCAAGCAAGGCAGCCATCATCGCGCTGAACTTCATAAAGTCGCGGCGGGAATGACCTTTCTCGACGGCCAGTTCATAATAGGTTTTTTGCTTTTCGCTCATAAGTATTGGTTTTGTGTTTATCTATGTTGTTGCGTTCTTTCCTTTTGGTTCAATCCCCGACCTAAAGGACGGGGTAACTGATGTATCATAGTTCAATTGGTTTATTGCTCAATTGTTTAATCATTCTTCCATTCTCTTCCATACTTCCACTCTTCCATTATTCCATCTTTCCAGCATTCTATTATTCCTTCCCTCCTATCGATCCTACTTAATTGTTTCTATTCCTTCAATCTGTATCGACTTGATTTTGATCTCTCCTTCGATGGTTACCTGCCCTCCCAATTTGAGTGGTTCAACATCTTCGAGAGAGATGAGCAGGCTGTCGGTATCACAAACGACCGTGGCATTCAGTTTCCCCTTATTTTCCATCACCTCAGCCACCTGGCCTTTAATATGGATGGTTGCTTTTTCCATGGGTTAAATATTGGAGTAGTCTCCTACAGGCAACAGTTGAGCCGTAATGTACTATTAGCTTATTTAGAAAATACTAATTTCTTCTAATTCACTGAAAGGTAAATAGAAAGCGATCTATTTAAGATGCAAATTCAAATCCATTCTAAATAAGGAAAATGGGTGATTTGCGGATATCCGTGAATGGGATGCGGGATTTCACAACCTGCTGGACAGGTCTAAATCTTTGTAAAGATTAAGTCAAAAAACAACTATTTCAAAAGCAACTTATCCGTTTTCAAAATTTTTGATTCATCCTCCAATGCATAAATATATAGTCCTTTTGGCAAACCATTTAAATCAATAGTAGCCGATTGATCAGACCCGGAAATACTGGTTTGGAAGACCATTTTACCTACTTGATCAAAGATCCTGAAAGTTAGCGCTTTGTTTGTTTGTTGTGAGAAATCAAGGTGAATGGTTTCGTGGGCGGGATTTGGGTAAAGAAAAATATCGATGTCTTCTGAGCCTGTTACAGGCGTAGAAGTGATCGGATTCTCACCTTCTTCAAAGAGGGAATCAACTTCAGCCTGCGTCAATGGATAGTCAAAGATCCTGATCTCATCAATTGCTCCGTCGAAATACATGTCATCGGTATTCCAGTAGCCCCGACCAAGCCAGAGTGTTTCATGGGATCTGGCAATTGAAAAAAATTCATGGGAGGTAGGATCTCCAAAGTTGTAGCGCCTGTCAACCATTTCCTCTCCATTGAGGTAGCCTGTATTAAAATCCTCACCTACAACTGCAACGTAGTGGTACCAGATTCCAATAATAATGGGATCCCAGGAATCATAGCAGAAAGATGGAAATGTGCATCCATTTGCCCATGTTGTAAAATAGAGTCTTCTGGAGCCATTATGGATCGGGCTGTGACCGACTTCGAATATCAGCCCCTCATTGGCTGCATCATAAAAATCACAGGCTGTGTTGCGCCCATAGTAAAATATGGGGGCTATGCCATAATCTACAGGGATATAATCAATCCGGAACCATAATGAAATGCTGCCTTTTTCCAGTTTTGAAAACTTAGAGGGCGGCGCCTCGCCATCAGCCGGAATTCTGGCATATGCATTTGATCCGTTAAATTCAAGCGCCATTCCGATTTTCCCCGGAACTGATTCTACCCGGTAAATCGTTCCCGCGACTTCATTGGTAACATGATCGTAAAACTGATCGGCCACAATCGTGTCAAAACTCCAATGGGCAACAAGTCCGTCTTGTGCATTTAAACGTGAAGCAGACAATAAAACGATGCACGAGAAAAGTATAGATTTAATAAGTTTCATAATTATATTTTTTAGAAGATTATTTAAACTGATGTTTTCATCTGTTGACTATTTCAAAATTATTTTTCCGCTTTGTTTCACACCGGAATTCATCACGACAGTATAAAAATATTGACCGCCCGGAAGCTTCCTCAGGTCAATGCGGTAAGCTTTTGCTGATCCGCTGATTCCTTCGCTATGCATAAGTTTTCCCGAAATATTATAGAGCCTGAACTGAGCCCGTTCACCCGGTTGGGAGACAAATTCAATGTTGATAAAATCAACGGCAGGATTAGGATACAGAAGAATTGCTGAAGCGTCCGGATCTTCGTCAACCGAAGTTATAATTACGACCTGGTACTCCACTGTCATGGCAAGTGAATCTGACGGGTTATTTTCATCAAAGAAAACGTAAGTGATTTCGCCTGATGCCGGTATCCCGTCCCTGTCGGGAAAAACATGGCCTGTAAAATTCAGTGAATCGATTTCACCGGCACCAATTGTTATGGGCATGGTACTCACGGAAACATCCGGAAGATAACAAATCCCCCAGCAAATGGCGTTGCTGTCAGTCAGTGCGATATAATTCCCATCAATTCGTTTTACCATCACATCAATGGGATAAGTGGCATTGTTTATGATTGCCGCATGAGCAAAAATGGCCAGTGATTCATTGGCATCCCCTACGACTAAACTATCATAACTGACTATCGACAACGACTGGGCTTGAGATCCGGCAACTGCCAGAATAAATATAAAACAGATTGAAAGCTTTATTAACAACCCGGCAAATCGCCTATTACCTGTGAGAACTAAAGATTTTAACATTGTATTGACATCTTTGAATTATTCAGGAATGTAAGAACGGGTTTGAATGGATTGATGAATTAGACGGCTATCCGGCTTTTCATTACACTATTAGGAGTTTTTTAACAAATTGGCAGCAATAATTAACATATCGAGATAAGTCTCCCGGTATCAACGGTGATATTATTCCTGGGTTATTAACAGATATCTGCCCATATCCCTTTCTGCAATCAAGATAACCCAATCACTCACGATGGCCGCAAGCATCCCTTTGATCACTGATGAAGGGAAAAAGCAACCTGCGATTCCAGCCAGCAATAAACCGGGAATTGGATGAAAACGCATAAAGAAACAACAGGAAAAAAATTCAAAGACTTTTGCCTTTATTCGGCAGTATAGTTGACTCTACAACCTTCTGGTTTGGTGAATGCAGGATCTGGTTTCTGACCTTCCAAAAGGGCATCAATCGCGTTTGAAAGATATCTCAGGCTTTTATCCGTTGCCGAAAAATCACTGATCACATCAACCATTCCTGTATAACGAACAATAAAGTCATCTCCAACTTTCTCAAGTAAAAAAGCTTCAGGTATTTTTGTCGCTCCAAATGCTCTTGCAACACTCTGTTTATCATCAGAAAGATAAGGGAAAGTAAAGCCTTTCTTTTCAGCTCTCATAACCATGTGGGCATGCGATTCTTTTGGGTTAACCTCCGGGTCAGTTGGATTGATGGCAACAATATGATATCCTAATTCTTTGTATTTTTTGTCAAGTTTGATAAATAGATCTTCGTAATCTTTTGATGTGTTGCAATGGTTGGATGTAAATATGATAACAACGCCTTTGGCATCAGTGAAATCCTTCAGGGATACCATTTTTCCATCAACACTTTTAAGACTGAAATCAGCAGCTTTATCGCCTACTTTGTATCCTCCTGCAAAAGCAAAACTCAGGGTTAGCAGTGAGAAAATGAATGAAGTAAAAATCCTTTTCATAGTTTATTTTATTTTTTAAGGTTTGACAAAAAGGTCCTTTCACAAAGATAAAAAATAACTGACCCGGTACAGATTCTCAAAAAACAGTTTTTGACAATGATTCTAAGTGAAAGCCTGTATTTAAATAAATCTATCAAAACATAAATCCTACTTTCAAAGTTAGCAATTGCAAATTCGAGCCAAGTTCATAGGTTTGACCATCTTCATAAATGGGTTTGAACAGGTCGTTGATGTGGTAGCTGTATTCGAAATCAACTACCAGGTTGGTAAATTGGAATCCCACTCCTGCAATTACTCCCCATTGAGGTCTGCGGAACTCATCTTTTTCAACAACAAAATCATCGGTGGAGAACAAGAATGATCTCCCTATAAATGGACCGGCATGTGCTTTTAGTTTGAACATAGGTAGTTGTAAAAACTCATAGCCTACCTTAAACGAAAAATCGAAATTATGGAATGGAATATCTTCTATTTTATCAGATTCATCACCTGCTTCCAAATCAATTTCATTTTTACATCTTGTCCAATCAAATCCAAGCTGGAAATAAGGCCTTTTCCCATAACGCAGGAAAAAACCAAGATCCCAACCCCAACCTTCAGAAGTAACAACATTATTAATCCCCGGAGAATTGAACCATGAATAAGCGGCGCCTCCGTTAACACCAATGAAAAATACCTGTCCCTGGCTCTGATGCCCAAGTCCCATTAGAAAAGCCGCCAGGAACACTGTCAACGCAATTTGTTTTATT
>JAUXDH010000032.1 GCA_030618545.1 Chlorobiota bacterium | reverse complement strand
GGGAGAAAGAAAATTATTGTCATAATTACTAATTCGCTCATGTCTCAGGTCTTGACCCGCTCTGTCTTTGGCATCTCTCCGTCAGTTGACGGAGGAGAAATCATTGTGTTATTTATTTGCTCACTCAATGTCTTGTATCTTGCCTCCAGACTCTCCCGAAGGGATGCCTATGGCACAAACTCCGAACTCATCCCTATTTGCCCAATTCATTACATTTGTTTGACCGTTGTAAATGATATCTATCTAAACCTTTAATAATTCATGATGAAAAAACTTATTGTTTATCTATTGCCGCTTTTCGCTTTTCTGTCAATACAGGCACAGGACAACATAATGCTCATCGACAGCCTTTTTAAAACCCTTAGTGAGCGAGGACACTTTTCAGGAAATGCACTTATCGTTTCAAATGGGAAAGCCATTTACCAAAAGAGTTTTGGTTTGGCTGACCGGGAGCAAAACACTCCCAATAATGAAAACACCTTGTTCAACACGGGCTCGGTAAGTATGGCCATGACCGCTGTAGCCATCTTGCAGCTCAGTGAAAAAGGAATGCTCGATATTGACGGGTTTGTTGCAGATTATCTTTCAGGTTTTCCTTATAAGAGGATTACCATCGGTCACCTGCTTACCCATGCATCCGGCCTGCCTGAGGTTGACAGCCTCCTTCCTGACTGGGACAATTCAAAACTGATCAGCAATAACGATGTCATGGAGGCGCTCTACCGGCAAAAGCGTGAGTTAGCATTTGATCCTGGAATGAGCAGTATGTTCAATCAGGCGGGTTACATTATCCTTGCAGAAATTGTGAAAATAATAACCCGACAGGAGTTTCATGCGTACCTCGAGAATAACGTCTTTAAACCAGCAGGTATGTCCATGAGCCACATTTACAATGGACAGGAAATTAATGAAATCGAAGATGCCGCTAAAGGATACTTCTTCAGTCCTTATACACAAATGTATGAGGAAGCGTTGAAGTCATCAGATATTGGCAGCTTATTTCCATTTACCGGGACAGAAGGTAATTCAAATGTCTGGTCTACCACCGGGGATTTGCTCAGCTTTTGCCAGGCTATTTCTGCCAATGCTATCCTGAAAGAAGAAACTGTGTCGCAGATGTTCCTGAAAAAAACTGATGCGTTGATGCCCGGTCAAACAAGAAGCTACGGCAATTCTTTCAGTTACGGATGGATCATACCGGAAGCTCCTTTTCGGATTGCTTTAGCAAGGGGAAGTATGCCCGGCTTTAACACCGAAATTGTCTGGAACCTAAGCGAAAAACGAATGATCATATTCCAGAGCAACGATTACCTTTCCTTTACTTCATACAACAACTTACTGCCTTATTCTGTAGGAACCATACTCAACCAGGGTGTCCTGAATATTCCAAAACGATATGCCAGTATCGAATTAACCAACGAGGTACTACATATTTCAAATGCACAAATCCGGGAAAAGATTGAGTTATTTAAGTCTGATCCTGAAACCTACAGCTTTGATGTTCCTGGCCTCGAATACCTGGCCAAAAGACTGGAAGAGATGGGAGAGGTTGAAAAAGCTGAATTGATAAAAAGTCTGATAAAACAAGAATAACCAAACCATTATGAAAAGACCAGCAATCTAAATTGGTATAAGATGGGAACTTTTACAACCTCTTTTATAAGTAGATGGGATTTATTAAATTTGAGAGCCCTTATATTAACAAGTAGAATGCCATGAAAAAAGTAAGTTTTCTGATTCTGTTAATCATCTTTTTATCCAATCTTTCTTTCGCACAAACGGAAGATTTCCAAAAGGATAAATACTTAAAAAGAGCAGAAGGGTATAAGTATCCTAATATAATTAAGATCAATACGCTGGCTATTGCATTCAGTAATATTTCCGTGAGCTATGAACGGATGCTCGCCCGAAGGTTATCAATAATTGTGTCAGCAGGATATAAATACTCTGGCAGGGAGCCGAAAGTATTCGTCGTTAATGGATCCACGATAGATGCGAAACTTGATAAAATCACGGGTTATACAATTACACCTGAACTCAGGTATTACCTTAAAAACTGTGAGCCACGATTGCTGGAAGGATTTTATATCGGTTTGTATTTGCGATATACTCATTATTCTTCAGGCGCCAATTTTGATTATTTTCCGGAGGGTCAGCTTCAGGAGTTTTATCATTCAACCGTTACACTTAGTGAAGTTGGTGCCGGCTTTCAATTGGGATATCAGTTAGCCCTGTGGGAAAGGTTCAATATTGATTTCATGTTCTTTGGACCTCGTTTTTCAAACTATAACCTGATTTATGAATTCGATAAGCATGTATCAGAACAATTTCTTGGAGACCTGTCAGATTATATTAATGAGGTGATTGACCGATTTGGTCTTGATTATGAAGTAGAATTAAAACAAAGTGGTGATGCCAGGGCCAGCAATTCCTTTTCTTTTGCAAATATGCGTTTCGGAATTTCATTTGGTTTTGCTTTTTGATTATTGGTCATCCTACGGACTCCCTTCGGTCGTTAGTGTACCGACGCTCTCTATCGTTCGGTCGGGATTCTCCGCTTCGCTCCTAAACTGCAGGCTTGCCGACTGATGACTTCATAAACATACCTTTATCGGCACAGGCTTTCCTGCCGGATCTACCCTTACAAATACCATTTCGGTTGAACAAACCACCTCTTCAGATTTATCTTTTAGATTGGCCCTTCTGGCCTCCAGGTATAGCGATACAGAGGTTTTACCCATTTTCTCGACTTTCCCGTAAATCCTGATCTGTTCCTTGACTTTTACAGGATGTTTAAAGAGAACCTCATCCATCTTCAGGGTGATCACGTTATGATCACAGCAAACATTGGCAGCCATGATGCCTCCTGCTTCATCAAGCCACGCAAGCATGATCCCACCGAATAAATTGTCGTTTACACCGATGTCGCCTGTCTTGCAGATTTTTGTTGAAATGAGTTTCATTGGGTTGTATTAAGGTTCGAAAATAACCATTCTTTTTGAAGTGGCTAAGGTTTAGAGTGAGCTAAAGTGCCTAAAGTTTAGAGTGAGCTAAAGTGCCTAAAGTTTAGAGTGAGCTAAAGTGCCTAAAGTACTTGGTGAGTTGTTTGATATATTATTTGATTTCTGGAGAATGCAACTTGAATTAAAAATAAAAGAGCAATTGTCGAAAGTGATGAACAAAACTAGGTTTCCAGAATCTCTTCATCAGGAACAACTGCGGGTTCAGTCTGGAAATTGGTTAGCTCAGAAGTGATTTTAAACTGATAATCCGGGTACTGGTAAACCGGCATCCGCGCCTCTGTCTCGCTTGCCGAATATCCCCAGATTGTTTTGTAATCATTTACATCTTCACCGATTCTATCCATCTGGTTCAGGTAACTGTTGATCGATTTTGATTCGATAATCACTACTTTGCCCATCGATTCAATGATGGGGCTGTGTGTGCGGGTTTGGTCGTGTTCAAATTCCAGGATCCGTCTTCCATCTTCGGTAATGCCTATTGTTCGATAACTTAAACTTTTGCCGACACCGGGCATATTTAAAACCGATCGATCAGTAGAAAGAAAAGGGATTCCGGTTTCATCCCTGAATTTCTGAAGGTTTGGAATAATATTCTTTGAATCATCAGGGAGGTGTTCTATCCTGCTAAGGTGATGGTTTGTTACCTGACCAAGGTGTTTCTCTTCAACCCTTTCCTGGACAAGCCTTTCGTTGGTGGCGAAGTTGTGGTAGTTTTCCATAAAACCTTTAACAGAGAAAGTGTAGTAGGGTATCACACCTATTTCATTTAGCACCTTACGCAGTTTTGCCGTATGGCCTCTCCGTGATGAGGCTACTGTAAATACCATCTGGTTCGTAACAATCCACCCTGCCGCGGTTAATCGCCTGATTCCCTTTTTTACCAGCGGTGTAATCTCCATCGCTGTTTGAATATGTGTTTGGATAACAAACTGCCTGATACCGATCCTGGAAGCTTTTTCTTTGAAATCTGCTAACAGTTGCGAAAACTCGGGTGTGATTCGCTGAGGTAAATAAACAGGAAGCCTGGTTCCAAGTCTGATTCTCAATAATTCAGCGTATTTCTCTCCCTGGGGTCTGTAATGGTTGGCATTCTTCTTTCGGCTGGCCATTGCGTAAACTTCATCGAGAATCTGTTTCAGCGATTTGTCGGTATTCATAAAGGCATCGCCACCGGTAATAAGGATGTCGCGCAACTGGGTGTCTTTTTCCCAGTATTCGAGCAAAAGCTTCATTTTTTCAGGCCATGTTATTTTCGGAGCCAGTTTTGATAAATCGAAATTAAGCCTCCCGCTCTGAAAGTCATACATTCGTTGACAGGACACACACAAACCTCCGCAGGCCCTTCCTGCTGTATCAGGGATAAAAATGGCAACCTCAGGATAACGACGGTGTACGTTGTGATAGGGGGGGAGTATCCAGCCGGCGGCATTGGGTTCACCCGGTTGGACGATATCCTCTTTTTCCCAGGCATGGATATCACCGAACTCGTTGATTAACTCCCTGCTTGGAAAAATATAATCGCGGATAGGACGGTCAGCGCCCGTTTTCCCCGGAGTGATCTCTACACTGATAAGTGACAGGTAATATGGGTTGATGAAAATTGGGATCCCTTTCTTTTTGGCCTTTTTCAGGGTTTTCATGGTTTTTTCCCTGAGGGAATAATCAAGCATTTCGTTGAGCATCTCAGGGGTTCGAATGGCGAATACAAGGTGAAATCGATAATCATTCCACCACTTTAGCGCCAGGTTGTACTTTTCATCATCCGTCATCCCTTCCTCAAACAAGAATCGCTTGCTTTTCATTTCTCCTGTAGTTATCTTCTCAACAATCTTACGGAGGATTCGTTCCTTATTCCTGGCCCGCATGGCTATAATATCAGCATCCAACCCAATTGGGTGCCTTTCTATCCACTTATTCAACTGCTCTTTATTTGCCGATCTTCGCGACAGCTTGCCATTTATTTGCCTGAATAAAAAGAGCATGTCCAGGAAGAAATCTTCATTTGCCGTTCCTTTTCCCTGTGTGGCAGCCAGCCATAGTTTTTTAATCGGGCTGCTGATGATTTCCCTGTTATTCCGGTTCGGATCAGTAAATGGTCTTCCTTCGTTATCCAGGTAGTCCATCAGCCGGATGGCCGCGTAATCACGAAATGATATGCGTTTCAGCGCAGGATGACCTTTGGCCTTCTTCAGGTAATAATTCTTGGTGTGGGGATATTTATTCAGATACCGCAAAACCCATTCCCTGAGCTTTAACCTGGCCTCAAGTGAAGTTTCAGAAGCCTCCAGGATTTCTTTGATGCCGGGGTTTTCAATTAATATTTTATCAACTATGCGAAGCGATTTAACATCCAGCCCTACTTTATCTCCCTGATAGTTGTTTCCCATAATTTTAATTATTCAATTCCTCTTTTAATATAACGTATTGGAAAATAATAAATTACCCGATACAGGTAAGTAGCGCAAAGGTACTTAATTTCAGTGAATTAAACAAGTTAATGGTTAACTGATTTTGTGTTTAATTATTGTTAATTACTTAACAATTATCATTATTAATTTTCTATTTTAGCCGCATTAAATTTTAATTGAACATCAGTCAAATCAAGTGACATTTTAAAAATCAACAGGTTATGTACAAAGATCTTCAGAGTGTACCAAAAGCATACAATGAGCCGGTTCGCAACTATGCACCGGGATCTCCCGAAAGGGCGTCATTAAAGGCGATGCTTGCAAAAATGAAATCAGAAAAAATTGAAGTTCCCATGGTAATTGGGGGTGAACGGGTGAAATCAGAAAATCGTGTTCCAATCAATCCTCCTCATGACCATCAGCAAGTGCTGGGTCATTTTTACAAGAGTGATGCCGGGCATGTAACCATGGCTATCGAAGCCGCTCTTAAAGCAGCAAAAGCATGGGCTGATTTACCAAGGCAGGAGCGTGCCGCAATTTTTCTCAAGGCAGCAGACCTGATATCAGGTCCGTACCGTGATGTGATCAATGCGGCTACAATGCTGGGACAATCAAAAACGGTTTACCAGGCAGAAATTGATGCCGCCGCCGAGATGGCTGATTTTTTCAGGTTCAATGTGCAATACATGGTTGAGATCTTCGCACAACAACCAGGATCGGACAAAACAACATGGAACAGGATTGAGTACCGTCCGCTGGAAGGCTTTGTTTATGCACTTACTCCATTTAACTTTACTTCCATTGCAGGGAACCTTCCTTCTGCACCTGCAATGATGGGTAATGTGGTGGTCTGGAAATGTTCAAATACACAGACGTATTCAGCAAAAGTGCTGATGGACGTATTTGAAGAAGCCGGTGTGCCTGATGGAGTAATAAACCTCATTTTCCCTTCCGGACCTGTTGGTGGAAAGGTTATAATGGAACATCCTGATTTTGCAGGTTTCCACTTTACAGGTTCCACTGGTGTTTTCCAGCAAATATGGAAAACTATCGGAACAAATATTGCCACTTATAAAACCTATCCGCGCATCGTTGGTGAAACCGGTGGAAAAGATTTTATACTTGCTCATAAAACAGCAAAAGTTGATGAGGTGGTTACAGGTTTGGTTCGTGGTGCTTTTGAATTCCAGGGTCAGAAATGTTCTGCAGCATCACGTGCTTACATACCAAGCAATTTGTGGCCGGAGATTAAAGAAAAACTGATTGAGCAGGTTGAAGGTATCAAAATGGGCGATCCGGAAGATTTTACCAATTTCATGTGTGCTATTATTGATGAGGCCTCATTCGATAAACTGGCCATGTTCATCGACAATGCCAAGGCGGATGCTGAAGCAGAAATCATCGCCGGTGGCCAGCATGACAAAACAAAAGGGTATTTCATAAGGCCGACGGTTATCGTTACTACTGATCCGAGATACATCACGATGGAAGAAGAGTTGTTCGGGCCTGTTTTGACTATTTACGTTTACGAAGCTGATAAATGGGAAGAAGCGCTCGAACTGGTTGATACCACTTCAATCTACGCTTTAACAGGAGCGATTTTCTCTCACGACCGCTATGCTACCGATCAGGGAACAAAATACCTCTTGCAGGCAGCAGGTAACTTCTACATCAACGACAAACCGACCGGAGCTGTTGTAGGTCAACAGCCATTTGGCGGAGCACGTGCTTCAGGAACCAATGATAAAGCAGGTTCGTACCTGAATATGGTCCGCTGGACTTCTCCACGTACGATCAAAGAAAACTTCCTCACACCTACTGACTACAGGTATCCGTTTATGGATGAAGAGTAGGCGTCGGACCACTGCGTGGCCGACGATTTGGTTCTCGCAGACCTGCCTGACGAAGCGGTAGCGCAGGTAGGTTTTCGCGGAAGTTTCTCGCAGATTTTCGCGGATTATCAGTGCCTCTGCGAGAAATATTTAACCGCAATGATGCCAGGAATTCGCAATGGCCGCAATGAAGTTTCCATACTTCTTTTCCGCCACTTTCCCTCGCATCAAATCCTCTGCAAGAACTCATTCCGCCGCGCCGCCGCGTGAAAAAAAACAAACAAAAAACCCCGAACCTCTCCAGGCCCGGGGTTAGAAACAAACTAAAAACTAAATGTATGATTGCGCTCCGATCAATCCTTTACAGAAACTGATCTTCGCGTGTATTTGGAAAGCCTGCGTCTTCGTCCCTACTATCCGTCAGCTATCGTCCTTCGCTTCTTCAACTTCACTACCTGACGCCGGCATTTCAGTTTCGTGATGCAAATAAACAGCTAGTTTGTAAGATGGCCTGCAAAAAGGATATATACAAAAACTATACAAAACCAAAAAACACATCACAATAACTATACAACATCATGTTTTTACCTGGTTAACAGATAATTAATTGACTAATAAATCAGCCCTGATCCTTTCGTGGTTTATCAAACACTTATTGAATATAACCTTTGGTTGCATAGAAGAAAGTTGAAAGATCACCAAAAATAAAATTCATGGTGTATGTCTATTTACCAACCATTCCCTTCACTTCACCTTCTTTGCCTGTACCAACAGCATCATACTCATTCACGCTGCAGCGCATAAATACCAGGACTTTTGTTTTCAGCGATCCCCCGTAATTTTACCTTTGCTGACGTATTTAAAAGTTTCAGGAGTCCCGTCAAAGTCCATTGTATATTTCCATTTAGCTGTCAATCCTTCCACATCACCTTCTGTGCCCTCACCAACAGCATGAACCACTATTCTAAAAGTACTTCCATCCGGGCTTGTCAGGGTCATTGTACCCTTCCACGTCATTTCCCATTTTCCATCGTCCTCACCACCGTATTCTTCCGCACCCATGAATAAGTCAGCCGTTCCCAATAACCTAAAAGTGATTTCATCAATCGGCACCATCGGTTCAGAAACCCATATGCTAACTCCGGTAACCCTTGGGTCATCTGCTTCATCGTACCATGCATTAACATCAGGTATGGGGGGGTCGATAGGAGTAGATGTACCAGTAAAATGTGTATGTACTTTCGCAGCTTTTAAAGAGGTTGTTTCCTGATCACTTTGGCTTAAGTCGGAAGACAAAGAAGAATTGTCTTTTGAGCAACCAGAAAACATAATTGCTACTCCAAATACCAAAAACATTAAGATTAATCGTTTCATAATTTTCTACTATTTAATTGTTTAATAATTATTGATTAATTTCATCTCTCAGTATCTTAAATACCTCCTTTCATGTTAATACCTCGAGCTTGTTTTTATCTCAATTCTATTTAATTAATGCCACTTTCTCTGTCATTACCTGACTTCCGGCTTGTAATCGAATGATGTAAACACCACCTGGTAAATCGTTAGCAACAAGTTTTACCTGATGATCTCCGGCAGACATCGCCCCTCTTTCAAGTGTCCTGACTTTTTTACCATTGATGCTATATACATCTAATTCAATTGTTGTTTCTTCCGGCAGATAGTAACTAAGCCTGGTCATGGTGGTAAAAGGATTCTGTCCAAATATTTTAAGTGTTGCTTTGCTTATAAGATCATTAGAAGTTGCCGGTGAAGATTTATGGGTATTATAACCATCTGAAAGTGTTGCCATAAATGCAACAATAGCATCCTCTTCTTCATCGGTAAGTCCAAGATTGCCCATTTCATCTGTATTAATATTTACAGCTACCTCTGGCGCTGGCCATGTTTCAACGTCTCTTGTGTTGTAAAAATGTACAACATCTTTCAGGGATTTAAAGGCTCCATTATGCAGGTATGCTTTGGGGAAGCCTTTTCCCGGCCGCTTATCTACATTTCTTAAGGTCGGCACTTTAAATTTTCCCATATTTTGTGGGGCCATAGCCTGCCATACTGGATCAGGATGGGTTTCAAGGAAACCTCCAAGTCCCCAATCGATCCACTCATCTCCCAGCGGGTTGATTGGTTCACCATTCGGTAAATACACTTCATCCATATCATAGAAAGGGTTCTCCGGATTTTTAGGTGCACCCAGGTTATCGAAAGAATAGTCAGTAAAAAGAGGTAGTTCACCGCCAGTCCCTAAATTGCTGGGATGGCATGCTGCACAATTTCCCTTGTCCGGGGCATTGAATAATGTCAACCCCCATGTTTCCTGATCAGTCAGGTCTGCCTCTCCCAGCAAATAATAATCGTATTTAGAAGAAAACTGGTTGACTTCACTCGATGCCTCATATTCAGCAACGGTAAGGCCAAGCCGATCATAGTTAGTCTCAATATCTTCATAAGTTTCAGTACTGATAGGTTCCCCCCAAACAACTTCCCACATCCATGCATATTTTGAATTTGCAATCTGTTCTAAAACATCTTCCTTGCTTGCATTGTTATGTTCTAAAGGATTCAGGAACGGTCCCTGAGCCTGTTCTGCAGCAGGGTTTCCGAGGAGTTCTCCCGTTGCCCTTCCATCCCAGAAGTTACCTCCTATAAAAATGCCTTCCGTTCCATCATAGTGGAAGACCGGACTATTAGTAGCATAAGCTGCACTGGGTGGTTTGCGGTTTCCAAAACGCTGGGCCACTGCACCTCTGTACACAGCTCCATGCAGGTTTATAGCGGCCTTAGGACCTGTAAAACCAACTTTAGGTGAATGGCAATCGGCACAAGCCATCTTGTCAGGACTGGAAATCTTATCGAAATAAATTTCCTTTCCTAATTCCTCTTTTGGTGTAAGTGAATTGCTTTGTGCAAGAATAGCTGTGCTTGCTCCAAAAATCAAAAACATAAAGATTAAACGCTTCATAATTTTCTCCTTTTTAATTAGTTAATAATTATTGATTAATTTTATCTCTCGGTATCTTTAATACCCCGAGATTGTTATTATCTCAATTCTAAGCTGTTCAAATAATGATTCATTTTACACCTCCATTTTCAAATGAAAATGAAATAAATAAAATTATTGCATTAACTTACCCTTATTGTCAAAGTAATGTAAAAGTAATGTAAAAGTTATGTCATGGAGATGTAAGGTTTAACAAAAAAAACCCGTTCCCGTGTTCTGTTGCTAAACTATGGCATAAGCGATATGCAGTGTTGTAAATAAATCCCGACGTGTTTAGTAATCGGTGAGATGGGCTGAATGGTCACGCAAAGGATTCGCGCGACAGGTTGGCGTCTTCGACTTTTAAATTATTGTTTCACTGACTCAAATTTATAGCCTGCACCTCTTATACTAATAATATACTCAGGGTTAGCCGGATCCTTTTCTAATTTCTTTCTGAGATTAAGTATGTAATTATCAACTGTTCTGGTAGAAGGTGCTACGTCATATCCCCAAACTTTTTCCAGCAGGTCATGCCGATGTATAACTTCACCATCGCGTACAATTAAATATTTTATTACTGCAAATTCCCTGCAGGATAGTTTTATTTCTTCGTTGTTAACAAAAGCCTGAAATTTTATAAAATCCAAAGATACATTACCAAAGGAGTACTTTTCTATATCTTTGGCGCTATCCAGCGCCTTTGTAGAAACCGCTCTCAGCCGGGCAAGTGATTCAGGAATACTAAATGGTTTTGTAATATAATCATCAGCGTCAAAATCTAATCCTTCAACTTTATCTGTCTCTGACCCATTTGCAGTAATCATTGTTACTGGTAAATCAGGCTTTCCTTTTTTTAATTTTTGGCAGTTATCATATCCATTAATTCCGGGCAACATTATATTTAAGAGAAGCATATTTATTAGATTTTCAATAGCCATCTGTAAACTTTCCCGGACATCAGAAGAAGTTAGTGCATCATTTCCTTCAAAGCTTAGATTATCCTCTAATCCTCTTAACATGCTGATATCATCTCTTGTAATGATATCTGTTAGCATATTGAGCTGAGAAGATGTATTAACAAATTCAGCTTTTATAAATTGTGTTAATTCCGTTTCTATCAGGATGTATATTTTCGAAATGAGGACATTATAAAGGTTTTTGAGTTCTGATTTGTCAGTAGCAGCAAGTATTTTCTCAATTGCCATTGAGTTCTTTTCAAGAGAATTCAAATTATTTAAAGATTTCTCTGGTTTCATATTTTACCTTTTAACTGGATTTATTTTCGTTTAAATTCCCGACAAACCTACCCAGGCATTCCCGGATACTATATGATATTGAATCTCAGGTTAATTTCATGAGCACAAAGAACCGTTAAGATATTGAGATAAAATGATTTTCAGACATCACAAAATATATACAAAGCTGAAAGAAAGTAGCACAAAATATATACAAGGTGGGGTAAGATGCTAGTTTGCAGGGAGATGGTGTGGATGGGCACGCGAAGGATTCGTGCGGCAGGTTGGGAGTCCTTTGTGTGAAACTAGAAAATAAAAAACCCCGAACCTCTGTACAGGTTCGGGGTTAGAAACAAACTAAAAACTAAATGTATGAAAGCACTCCGATCAATCTTGTACAGAAATTGATCTTCGTGTATTTTTAGAAAGCCGGCGTCTTAATCCCTACTATCCTTCAACTATTATCCTTCTGCCTCTCCAACTTCACTACCTGACGCCGGCATTTCAGATTCGTGATGCAAATAAACAGCGAGTTGGTGAGATGGCATCCAAAAAGGATATATACAAAAACCATACAAAATAAAAAAACCACCTCACATTAAGTATACAAGGTGGCTTAAGTTACAGAAAAATAGTGATATAACACTAATGAAATGGAAGCTCTTTTATTGCATTTCAGATGGATTTAATTGTCAATAACGTGTGTTTTTCAATCATACGACCGAAAAACGCCACTATTTTTTCTTGAAAGTTTGTTTTGCCTGCTCTGCAAAATCACCAAATTTTTCTTTTACGTCGTGCATTTCTTTGCGAACCGATTTTTCAATATTGTCGATATCGATGGGGTCACCCCTCATCTCAAGCCGTTCACTTACTGTGCGTGCCGGTGGTAACACAACCCACAGAATCAGATAGAGCAGGATGCCGGTACCGGCGAAAATCACTGCCAGCACGAATACGAGCCTGAACCATACGGGATCGATACTGAAATAGGCGCCAAGTCCTGAACAAACACCACCAATGACCCTGCTTTCGGGATCCCGGTACAGTCGTTTTGGGCCTTTTGTTCTTTTATTGCCCGATCCTGGGGGAGGGGTGTCGTCTTCAAGTTCCCTGTCAAAATCGGAGGGACGTCCAAGTATGCGGATCACTTCTTCAACATCCGATATCGTAATAACCTGTTTGTTATCGGATAGCCTTTCCTGGAATAATTCCACCACACGGTTCTCAATATCACTTACAATTTCATCGCAGCCAGGCTGGTTTTTGTAGTGTCGGTAAATCTCCGAGAGATAGCTGTTCAGCTTTTGGTAGGCATCTTCATCAATATTAAAAACGATGCCGCGAATATTTATACTTAATGTTTTCTTCATCACTAATGTTATTTATTTCCTACAAGTTTGTCGATTGAATTATAAAGTTTGCCCCAATTCTCTTTCAGGATTTTCAAAACTTCCTGACCATGATCGGTCAAACTGTAATACTTACGTGGTGGTCCCGAGGTGGATTCTTCCCATCTGTATTTTAATACACCATCATTCTTCAACCGTGTCAGCAACGGATAAACGGTGCCTTCCACCACCAGCATCTCAGCTTCCTTCAGCGATGAAAGTATGTCAGAAGTATAGACTTCTTTATCAGATATTACCGACAGTACACATAGTTCAAGCACTCCTTTTCTCATTTGCACATGTATTTTATCAAGATTCATCCGGCAAATATATAAACATTTTATAATACTATGCAATACATAGTACTAAATTTAACAAATTATTATGTAGTTTATACTAGTTCCAAATTATCCGTTTAATTAATGTTCAGAAATACAGAAGGATAGGGTGGAGGGGTGGGGTGTATTTTATTGGTAAGACTATTTTAACTAATCAGTAATATTGATTTCGCACCTTTGGCACTGGTTTAATTTATCGTAATTACCTTCGGGCTGCCGCCCGAAGCTGTTGATTTGCACCCCTTCGGGGCTTAGCTGATGGAGCTATAAAAGAGATCGAAATTACAAGTTGGTAGCCTCTTATTGACCGGTCTTCAATTACTAATTGCTTCCAACATCTCAACGATAACCAACGACCTAAGGGAGTCCGTAGGATGACTAATTATCCAATTATCCATTAACTAATTATCCATTAACCAATTATCCATTAACTAATTATCCAATGACCCCGCCTTCGCTCTGCTACGGACGGGCAAGCAATTATCCAATCACCAACGACCGTAGGGAGTCCGTATGGATCCTACCGATAAACGGCGCTCTTCGCCAGGTACCAGAGCAGCAGTCCGCGAGAAATCATAAAGATGTTCAAGGCCATCCACAATCCATGGTTCCCAAATGAGTTTATTGTCAGATAGTAAGCCGGCAGAAAAATAATAAGTGAGGCAATGATCATGGTGTTTCGCATTGCCTTTGATGCGGTAACGCCAATATAAATTCCGTCCCAGATAAAAGCAGCGCCGCTGGCAATAGGTAAAAGAATTACCCACCATTTGAATTCCATTGCCAGGCTAATGAGTCCTGTGTTGTCAGTCATCACCCACATCAATGGTTTTATTCCAAACAGGTACAGGATACTAAACAGTAAAGACGCTCCCCAGCCCCAATAAAATAAATGACGGATGGTAAGTTTAAGCATTGGCATGTCACCCGCACCTTTTGCTTTACCTGTGAGTGATTCACCTGCAAAAGCAAATCCATCGGCGAAATAAGAGAAGATAAAAAAGAACTGGAAAAGGAGGGTGTTTACAGCCAGTATTTCGTCGCTGATAAAGGCGGACCGGCTGGTAAAGAACGCCAGCACCAGGATGAGCAGCAGCGTACGAATAAAGATATCAGAATTAACCCTGAAAAACTCCCGGAGCGCTTTTGCCTGAAAAATAAGCTTTGCCGGAAAAGACTTCAGATAGTGTCGATACTTTGTCGACAGAAAGAAAATTGCAAGGATCAACCCGGAATATTGTGCGATGACACTCGCCAGAGCCACTCCATCGGATGTCATTCCCAGTTGAACCACAAACAGAAAGTTCAGCCCGATATTTATCGAATTGATGACGATGGCAAGGATCATGGGTATCCTGGCATTTTGCATGCCAAGGTACCAGCCATGTAAGGCATAGAGCCCAAGTGTAGCCGGTGCGGCAAATATCCTGATAAAAAAGTATTCGCGTGCCAGTACCTTAACATCATTGCTTCCATCAAGGATTTTAAAAGATAACCATTGAATCGGCTCCATGAATAAAATAAGAAGCAGGGCAAGGGCAAGGGCAACGATGAGCGATCGATAAAGTATGAGCGATATTTCCTCCTGTAACCGGGCACCAAAAGCCTGGGCTGTAAAACCTGTAGTGCCCATTCTCAGGAAACCGAAACTGGAATATAGTACATTGAAAATTGTACTACCCAGAGCAATCGCTCCCAGGTATATTGGATTGTCAAGATGCCCCATCATGGCAAGGTCAACCAATCCCAGCAGCGGTACTGTTATATTGCTGACAATGTTTGGAACGGATAGCCTGAGGATTTGACGGTTAATAAAAGTCACAAGTATCAAATATCAAAATACAAATAAATCACAAAAATCAATACTTAATCCCCAATCCCGTTTGATTAATTGAGATTTTGCAATTGTGGTTTATTCCAGTTAGAAAACCACCTTCTTAGAGGGTGGATATTTACCTGGATTTTGTTGATTGGAATTTCACTTTTTGTGCAGCCCACATTCTTTGGTCTCGGGAGTTTCCCACCACCACCTTCCGGCACGCACATCTTCACTTTCTTCGATGGCACGGGTGCAGGGCTGGCAACCGATACTGGCGAATCCCTGTTTGTGGAGCGGATTTACAGGGATACCTCTTGCTTCGATGTATTCTTTTACTTCATCTTCAGTCCAGTTGGTAAGCGGATTGATTTTTATTAAACCATTGTTGTCATCCCATTCAACCACCTGAAGTTCGTTACGGGTAACTGATTGATCTTTTCTCAATCCTGTGATCCATGCATCCAGGCCGTCCAAAGCCCTTGCAAGCGGTTTTAACTTCCTGATTTGGCAGCACATTTCCCTGTTTTCTATGCTTTGATAAAACAGGTTAATTCCTTTTTCAGCGACCATCTGTTCGATTTCTCCTGCATCCGGAAAAAATACTTCAATCTGCTTGCTGTATTTTTTGGAAGTTCTGGAAATGAGGTCATAAGTTTCAGGGAAAAGACGGCCGGTATCAAGAGTGAATATCCTGATGCCAGGATCAATTGACGTAACCATTTCGGTTAACACCTGGTCTTCCATGCCCATACTTGTGGAAAGTCCTATTTTCCCTTTAAAATGATCAAGGAAAAAATCAAGGACATCAACGGGTGATGCTTGCTTGAACTCTTCATTCCAACTATGAATGGATTGCTGGTTGGTCATCAGGGAAAAATTGGAAAGAGACAAAAGTAATCAAAATCATCACATGCCTAAAAACAAGGCTGTGCCACCCACGAGTAATCCAACAGCCACATTAATCAGCTTTATTTTTAAGAATCCTTTTGGAGATTCAGCTAACAATGGCAGGCTTCCATGGCCATCCTGAACGATAGAACTTGCCAGTAAAATGCTTAAGGGAATATCGCCTGAAACGAAGAGTATAATGAAAACAAGGTGGGGTCCTGATTCAGGTATGATCCCAACCAAAACAGCAATGAAAAGAACGATGACCAGGTTTTGGGTGATGAGATCATCAAGATGGATGTACTGGCGCAATAAATGCAGAACGAGCAAGGTGGAGAACGTCCAGAGGAATATCTTTAAAAGGTGTTTTTTTACGATGTGATTCACGATATGCTCCCTCAAAAAATGTTCGCTGACGGTGGCAACTACAAAGAAAGAAAGCCCGAGGACGACGGAAAATGTGATCCCAATCCATGTCGGGTGAAGGTGAGTTGGCTGTCCCACCTCAAGGTCATGTCCACCCAACCCATGAAGTAAATTCTCAAAGTTAAGTATAACCAGAACCAGCGAAACAAGCAGAAGCAGCAAAAGTACCATCCTGATTTTTGACATGTTCACCAACTGTGCAGCAATCCGTTTTCGGTCGAAGTAAACGCTGTCAGTTTCATTGCTGTGAATATGAAAATGCTTAATGGCGTTTTCATCGGGTTGCTTCTTCCGGACTGCATTGACTACAAATCCTGAAAGAACCCCGATGACAAATAATGCCAGGGTGATAATAATGGCGGTTTCAGGCATGATAGATAACATGAAAAATGCCTCATCACCGGAGGTCGCGATCATAGCTGCAACCAGGGCTCCTGAACTAAGTATATTATGAACATAAAGTGACACGGCTGTGTAGGCGCCCAAACATCCGGGTATAATTCCAAGTGCGGCTCCCAGCAGTAACTGTTTCCATTGGTTTTTTTGCAGATCTGCACTCCAGATACCCCTTGAGAGTACATTCAGGTATTCGATGACCAGCATCATCGAAATGACGAAAAGAGTAATACTCAGACTTTGCCAGACAATGGGAAAAATGTCCATTAAAGGTCAGTTTTAAGAATTGGTCAAATGTAGAAAATAAGTAGAAGAGAAAAAATCAGTTGAACCGCAAACACTAAGATTCTTAACGTTTTTTTCTGATCCTCGGGAGTATCATTTTATAATCAGCTTCTGCCTTGCCGGTAGAAATATCTTTCAGTTTGCCTTTCAGTAAGATTTTCTTGAAATGAGGAAGTCTCTCGATGAACATCACGCCATCAGTATGATCGTATTCATGCTGGATGACCCGGCCTATGACTCCATCGAACCGTTCATTCTCATGATAATTCCAGTCCTCATCGTAGTAGCTGAGATATACGATAGGCTTTCTCCTGACAAATTCCCGGATTCCCGGCACGCTAAGACATCCTTCTTCAAAATCCCACTCTTCTCCATCTTCGGAGATAATGTGTGCATTGATAAAGACCTTTTTGAAATCTTTCATCTCGGGAAACTCATCTTCATAAGGAGAAGCATCAATAATAAATAACCTGATGGCACGGTTGATTTGCTGAGCTGCCAGGCCAACGCCTTTGGCCTCATACATCGTTTCAAACATTTCTGCGATCAACTCTTTCAAACCCGGGTAATCTTGCCTGATGTCTTCCCCTTTTTTCTTCAATGTGGGATGTCCGTATGCAGTAATTGGTAGCATTCTTAAAATTCTGTTTTACTTTATCGTTCCAGAAACATTTCTGGAAAAGTGTTCGTTAATTATAAAATGTTTTCCCTGGCATTCATATATGACTGCAAAATAATCGTTGCGCTGATGGTATCAACCAGCGCCTTATCCTGCCGCTTTTTCTTTTTTAGTCCTCCTGCCAGCATGGTGTCCCTGGCCATCTTTGAAGTAAACCGTTCATCAAACCTTTCTATCTTCATCTCGGTATAGGTTTTTCTTAAACGGTTGACAAATGGCTCAATATAACGACTGGCTTCCGACGGTCTGTTTTGCATATCTTTTGGCTCTCCTACAACTATACAATCTACCTTTTCACTGTTCAGGTAATCTTTGAGGAAGTCCCAGATATCCTTTACATGAACCGTTTTTAAGCCGGTAGCAATGATCTGCATTTCATCAGTCACAGCAATGCCGACCCTTTTTCTGCCATAATCTATTGCAAGGATGCGTCCCATAAAAAACGGTGCAAAAATAATATTTTTGTGAGAGTAAAAATTAAAAACTGTTAAGCATCAATGTTTTGGTCTTAATGCTTAATTTGGCTGAGAATTATTTCATATGAAGGAGCACAAACAATTGATTGAGAAAGCCTGGCTGGACAGGGAATTATTGACTGATCCGGCAACAATAAACGCAATAGAATGGGTAGTAGAGGAATTGGATAAGGGACGTGTGAGGGTTGCGGAGCCGGAAAGCATTACCCCTGAAGGAATGGTCTGGAAGGTAAATGACTGGATAAAGAAGGCGGTGATTCTCTATTTCCCGATAAGAAAGATGGAAACCACTGAAGCAGGGATATTTGAGTTTCATGATAAGATTCCTTTAAAGAGGCAATATGCCGAGCAGGGTATCAGGGTTGTTCCGCATGCCCTTGCGCGCTACGGAGCTTATATTGCGAGGGGCGTGGTGATGATGCCGTCCTATATCAATATTGGCGCTTACGTGGATGGTGGTACCATGGTGGATACCTGGGCCACGGTTGGTTCCTGTGCACAGATTGGCAAACATGTTCACCTGAGTGGAGGTGTAGGGATTGGGGGAGTTCTTGAACCGGTACAGGCTGCGCCGGTCATTATTGAAGACAATTGTTTTATCGGATCCAGGTCGATAGTTGTAGAAGGAGTAAGGGTAGGAAAAGAGGCAGTACTTGGCGCCAATGTCGTCATTACCCAATCCACAAAAATTATTGATGTGAGCGGTAGCCAGCCGAAAGAGTATAAGGGTTTTGTTCCTCCGCGGTCGGTGGTCATACCCGGCAGTTATACCAAAAAGTTTCCTGCGGGTGAGTATCAGGTACCATCTGCATTGATCATTGGTCTTCGAAAAGAATCTACCAATAAAAAGACATCCCTGAATGAGGCATTGAGGGATTTTGATGTTGTTGTTTAATTAGTCATTCGTCTTTCATTCGTGAATTAGTGGCTCTCAAAACTCTCTCCCAACTCATTACTCCAAACTCTTCCTCAAATCCTCATTTCTTCCTATATTTGGCCGGCACTTAAAGATGAAAAAGAAAATCAAATACAGGTTTTTTGGTGTCTCGGATAGCAAGGGAGTAACCGTTGAGATGGTGGTGAATGTGGCGCTGGCACAATTCAGTGATAAGGAGGTAGAAGTCACGCTCCGACGGGAAGTAAATACCCTGGAACAGATCGATGAAGTTATACAGGAAGCCATCGAATGCAAGGGAATGATCATCCACTCATTTGTCAAACATGAACTCGCGGATTATATCTGGTATGAGGGTCGGCTGCACAATATTGAGGTGGTGAATCTTTTGGGCCCTTTGCTTAACCGTGTTTCAAACTTTCTGCACAGTTCACCTGCCGAACGTCCCGGATTATTTACCATGCTGAACAGGGATTATTTCCGGCGAATTGAAACAACCGAGTTCGCCCTGCGCCATGACGACGGCGCCCGTACTGAAGAGTTGATGCATGCTGAGATCGTACTGCTGGGTGTTTCAAGGACTTTTAAAACTCCGCTGAGTGTTTACATGGCTTACAAAGGATGGCTTGTCGCCAACATCCCGATAGTGCTGGACATGCCTTTGCCCGACATAGTTTATAAGCTTCCTCCCGAAAGGATTTTTTGCCTGGTAACCAATGCTACAACGTTGTCCAGGTTGAGGAATGTTAGAAATGAATACCTCAAAGGACTGGTGCCAAAGTATGCCAGTTATGACAATGTGAAGCAGGAATTGCGTTACGCGAATTTCCTTTACAGCACACAACCCCAATGGGAGAAGATTAAAGTCACGGCCAAACCCATTGAAGAAATCGCAAATAACATCATCAGGGTTTACCGCAAAAAGAAGCAAGAGATTGGAAAAGAAGTATGATTAGACCTTGCTTCGGATACTATCGTGAAAGAGAATCCGTTGTTGAACAAATGCAGCAATTTAACGATGATGAGATGTACAGGAAATAGTATGGTCTGCCAAAAGAAAAGATGAAAAAGTTAACTGTAACAATTTACTTGTTTGCCATCCTTCTATTTTTATTCCAGTCACTGACAGCGCAGGTGGATGAGGATGGCTGGAAACTGGCGAAACTGAAAGATGGAATAGAAATCTATACGCGTTCTGTGGAGAGTTCAAAGATTAAAGAGTACAAGGTCATCACTACGATAACCGCCGAACCTAAGAAACTCGTAGAAATATTGATGGACGTGGACAGCTATACCAACTGGATGGCGTTTGTGAAAGAGACTTATCTGATTGACATGCCAAGTAAAGAAGAGTTTTATGTGTACACTGAGGTAAAGGTCCCATGGCCATTTAAAAACAGGGATGACATCACAAAATCCGTAGTTTCCTATGATTCATTAACCGGCAGCTATACTGTAGATATTTACCTGGAACCTGAATACCTGCCGGAAAAAGAAGGCATCGTAAGGATGTACGAGGGTGGGGGGCTATGGAGGTTCACTCCGCTCGGAGACGGTGAGACCGAGGCATTCCACCGTTTCAGGGCTGATCCAGGCGGTAATATTCCGGCATGGATAGTAAATATGTTTTTGGTGGATGGGCCGTACAAAACCATGCTGGGTTTGAAAAGGTTTGTGGGGACAACTGATTAAA
>JAUXDH010000124.1 GCA_030618545.1 Chlorobiota bacterium | reverse complement strand
AATGGTTTCGCGAAGTCGAAATCAAGGTCAATATCTGTTTCGTTCTTTTTCCACCTGTCGAAAAAGTAGTAGGTTTCAAGGTTAACCGCGTATTCAAAGTCCTCTTCCTTTTTGTTATTACTCCTGATTCCAAGGTTTAGTTTTATCAGGTTGAATGTTTGCTTCAGGTCATCATCGTCAGGCTTAAACTCGGGATAATCTTCAGGTTTGAAACCATAGTAGCGGCACATATCCAGACCATAGCTGCCTTCAATGTTGAAGATCGCTTTCCCTGCATATTTTTCGTAGCCTATGCCAATTAAAGAATTTGAAAAGGGACTTGGGGAATAATCCGGGATATCCTGGAATGACGAATAGTGGTTTAAATTAAAGTTCAGCCGGTAATCATTTTTCTTACCACTGGAATGAAAAAAGTCAAGGAGTGGCGACAACTGACTTCCAAAGCCCACCTTCAGGAAATTGTTGTAAATCGTCGTTTTCCTGCCGGTACGGATACTGGCCGGTTTGATTTCTTTGGGTTCTATCTTAGTTTGCTGTTTGATTTCCAGAGAGGAAAAGGTGAAATCGGGTTTGTCGAGGCTTATGCTGTTCAGTTGAGGCCTGGTATTTATTTTAAATGCCTGATTAATGCTTGGATCATAGGTGCCTATAATTGTTACCTGTTCGTTATGATCACGGTCGAGGATTTGGCTTTGCTGGGCATGAAATGTCATTGGAAACAACATCATGAAAGTACATGCTGCAAAAGTGCCCGAAAACCTTGTTAAATATTTATTTTGACTTATGCTCATCTGATTCCTTATTATTCTATTTCACCATTCTGATCGCCTGTATCATCAGGTTTTATTTTATCAAGTTTTTCACGGGCTATTGATTTAAGGTCATCCCCCGGATAATTGTCGATGACACTCAGCAGCGTCTGCTCTGCCTGGAAAACATTATCCCGGGCAATATAAATATCTGAAAGAAGTATAAATGCGCTGGCTATCCAGTAATCAGAGCCGGGGTACTGTTCAGGTAATTTATAAATAGTATTTTCTGATTGATCGAGTTGGCCCCTGTTGAATTGGATCAATGCCATTTGATATTTGGCCTCAGCACCCATTTCTCCTGAAGTCATCTCATCAACAATGGAGAATTGCTTTTCAGCTTCCATTGGATTGTTACTTGCAAGGTGAATCTTTCCGCTTATAAAATGTGCATAGACCAACTGCCCTTCTGAAACATTTGGCATTTCAAGCAACAGTTCTGCATAAAAGATAGCAGACTTATTGTCATCCATGAGGTAAGCGCTTCGCATGGCGCCATCCCTTGCTTCCAGGATCATCCCTGGATTATCAGCAGTTTCGTTAAGCCTTGCGTATAATTGCTTCGCCTTCGTAAAGTTCTCTTCATTAAAAGCAAACCGTGCTGATTTTAAAAGCGCTTTATCCGTGTACTGGTTGTCAGGAAATTCAATAATTTTATTGTAATACTCAATGGCTTGTTGATCGTTACCCTGCCGCTCAAAGCATGTGGCCAGGTAATTATTGGCAATTAAAACAAAGCCTCCATTCGGAAATTGCTTCAAATAATTCTTAAGGGCGCTGATGGCATTATTGCAATCATTGTTGATAAAATAGTTTTCGCCGGTAACGAAGGTCAATGAATCTTCTTCACTTCTTGAAACCTGCACAAAATCAAGGCTCCTGGCATAAGCAAAATACTCATCAACCCTGCCCTGATCCATGTAAATGTTCTGGAGGGTATTAAGCGCTTCCCTGGCTTCAAGGGAGGCCGGGTATTGGTTTACGACCTTTTTTAAGGTCCTGATTGCCTGGTCGTACTGGTTGCCATTGTAATAGACAAACCCCATCTTTATAAGTGATTTCTTAGCAAATACACTTTTTGGCCTCTCTTTCACCAATTTATCATAGTATACAATTGCTCCGCGCTGGTCATTCAGGATAAGGCTTGTAGATGCGATCTCGTAAAGCGCGTCATCATAAAGCTGTGACGAAGTGTAACCTTTAACAAGAGATTTTAAAGTATTTATTTTTTTGTTGAAATTACCCTTTGCACCATAACAAAACGCTTTCTGATAAATAGCATAGTCAACATCCCTCGTCCCATTTCCGATGACTTTGTCGTACCATGACATGGCATTGGTATAGTCCTTCATGATAAAATAGCTGTCTGCCAGCCTCAATTTGGCATCACTTTGTAAGTTAGGGTCCTGATTGCCCAGATTAAGAAAGCGGCCAAAATAATCTACCGACCTCCTGTAATCCTTTTGATTAAAGTAAGCATAGGCAAGGTTATACATACCATTTCCATACAGTAGCGATTGTCTGGCAGCTTCCAGGTTAAGGAACTGCCGGTATTTTCCTGCAGACTCATTGTATTTTTTCAATCTGTACAATGCATCCCCATACCAGAATACACTGCTGGCTTCAAGATCTTTGTCCGGTGTATAGTAAAGCGCTTTATCAAGATAATTAATGGTGTTGGTGAAATCGCCCTTATTGAAATAATCAATAGCCTGTGTGTATGCAATCTGTTGATAGATCGCCTGAAGTTTTCGGTTCGGATTCCTGGTTTTTTCTATAGAATTTAATGCAGAGTTGTATTTTCTTGAAGTGAGGTACAACTGGGCAAGCAGGTCATAAGCTTCATCAATACGGGGCATGTCAGGATTTTGCTCAATAAAAGCCTCGACTATTTCCACCGGATCATTGTAAAGGTCGCTGCCAATCTCAATAGTCAGCTTCACATAATTATAAAGCGCATCAGTTTTTAACTCCCTTGGCCCCCCCAGCTTGTATGCTTTTAAAAAAGCGTTTTGGGCAAACTTTAACTCTGAGGTGTTTATGTAGCAGAATCCCAGATGGTACCAGGCATTCTGGGCAAATTCCTTCGAACCTTTGCTGGCTTGCTGGAAATTATGAATTGCCGCGTTAAATTTATCATTCACAAACTTAGTGTAGCCTATCCGGTAATGTTCTGAAGGGCTTAGCTCTTTCCTGGCATTGAGCTCATACATTTCGTAATATTCCAGCGCTGACTGATAATTGCCCAGGTTATAGTACGCATTGGCCACAAGTCCCGACATTTCACCCCTGGATTTTCTGTCAGCCTTTTGGATGAATACTGTCCCTTCATCAATCACTTTCTGGTAATCACCCAGTTCAAAATAAATATGTATCAGGTAATTCGGAATATATTTACTGAACCTGCGGTTATTTTTTAATGCTTCAAATTCTTTCAGGGCTTCCTGGTATTTACCCTGTTCATAGTGAATATGTGCGGTATAAAACGCTGCTGCACTTGCATATGAACTATTGCTTCCTCTTATTTTAGAGAAGGATTGCAGCGCTGCATCTTCTTTTCCGAGTTTTAGCAGTGAATACCCTCTTTTATAGTAATATTCCGATCGCTGTTCTCGTCCCAGTTGACCGGGTCTTGATTTATTAAATGACTGGAGTGCATCCTTGTATTTCCTCTTTTCGAAATAGAGTTTTCCCAGTTCAAATTGCATACTTGGCAGCCAGGCGCTCTCAGGATAATTATTCGAAAAGTCTTTTACATAATTGAATGCATCTTTATTACCAAGATATATCGCGCTTATTGTAGTGTAATATTCCGCGTCTTCATAGAAAACATTCGTTGGGTCTTTGATTTCCTTTTTTACTTGTTGAAACAGGGTAGTTGCAGCGCCATAGTTTTCCTGATAAAAAAGCTGTAAGGCATCATTATAGGTTTTGTTGAGGGTTTCGTAGATCACCGTCTTTTGAGCCGGTAACTGTATGATATGGAAAAATAGTGAAATGACTAAGATAAATATGATCCTACAATTTTTCATCCTGTGGTAATTATTGGGCGCTAAATGTATTGAATCGATCCCAGGTGTAAAATGGTTGCGATGTTTTTTTTTAACAATTCTTCTGTTCAATTAACGGGGAATTTCCATTTATAATATACTGACAAAGATTTTCATTTTATAAATGGAACAATGAACTTATAAACGGATAAAAAGAGTCAGCCAGGCCTGTAAGCGGGATTCTGTTCCTGATAATTATCAGGCTTCTATCATTTATCTGGATTGCACATCACTGTGCAATTCCAGCAACCTACCCACCGGCATCGGACGAGCAGCCCTTAATCGCCGGGATATTTGGTCTTGCAACCCATAAGGTTTACCCCCTTGCTGTGTCACCACAGCAAGACGTAGGCTCTTACCCTGCGTTTTCACCCTTGCCTGCCGTAGCTTTAGCGAAGGCTGGCTTGCCTCAACAAAAGCTACGACATAGGCGGTTATTTTCTGCGGCACTTGCTGTTTCCGCATCATGCGGAACCTTCCTGTTAGGAAGTATGGCGCTCTGCGTTGTCCCGACTTTCCTCTATTCATGCCGGCAAACACCGGAATAAATAGCGATAGAACGGCCTGGCTGACAGCTTGCAAAATTACTCAATAAAAGATGAAGGAAGTAAATTAGGGAAGGATCTTAAAAGAGATTAAATCTTTGGCTTATTTTGACCGAGAATTTTTTTCCTTTTTGCGGGAATGACATATGTCTTTCTTACGGGTTCGCTTTTTCTGCTAACAGGATCGATCGTAGGAGAACTTGTGTTCCTTTTCGCATAACTTTTGCTGCCGTAATTCTTTTTCGAACAGGATGAAAATGGCGCTGCAAATGCAATAATCAAAACAGCTACAGCAATTTTAAGGAAAACTTTCATTACAATTTGACTCTTTCTGATTGGCCGGTAAAGGTATTAATAAATCTGAAACATATTGAGGACCTTTAATAATCAATTGCAGTTGCATGTTAAAAAAAAGGTCATTAAAGATTTGGATCTGATTATAGGCTCAAGGTCTGATGATGGTAAACTGCCCACTTTCGTCAATTTTAATAACTGTTGATGGTTTGATGTTTCTGGTTCTGTCGCGGAAATGTTCCACAACATAGTCCACCTTATCAAATATCTCCTCATCAATCTGGTCAAAAAAACTAGCGGTTGGTTGTCCTGAGATGTTAGCAGAGGTTGAAACAAGCGGATGGTCAAGCTGCCTGACTACTTCTGCGGTGTATCTCCCTTTAACCACCCTGATTGCAGTAGTTCCGTCTTTTGCGATAAGGTTTTTGGGAAGGTTCTGAGCGCCTGAAAAAACAATCGTCAGTGGTGATGCAGAATTAGCAATAAGGTCATAGGCGATGGGAGGGACGTTTTTAACGTACCTCTTTATTTTATCAGTCGTGTCAAGGATGATGATCATGCTTTTAAACTCATTCCTTTCCTTTATTTTATTGATTTTCTGCACCGCCTTCGCATTGGTCGCATCACACCCTATTCCCCAGACAGTATCGGTTGGATACAGGATTATTTTTCCTTTTTTAAGAAGAGCAACAGAATGTTTTATTTCTTCTTCAAGATTCATAATGTTTCCATTAATTGTTTTATTTCAATATTGAAAGCACAATCAAAATGTTGCTGCGGGCATTTTTTAAAACCATGGAGACCACAGGGTTTGCAATCCGGTGGATTCAGTGCCTGTACAATGTTCGAATTCTCTGCTAACGGCCCAAACCCAAATTCAGGAACAGTTGAGCAATAAATGGCAGTAGTCGGGGCATTTATTGCCGAGGCCAGGTGCATCGGGGCCGAATCGTTCATGTAATTCATCACGGCATCTTTCATCAGGGCCGCTGACTGAAGTAAGGTAAGTTTTCCCGCGAGATTAAGACTTCTGGAAATGATGTCGCTTTCCTCCCTGATCCTCGAGCAAAGATCTTTTTCATTCGCTGATCCCAAAAAGTAAACAGTTAAGTCCATGTCCAGTGACCCAAGAAAAGCTATCCACTTTTCTTCCGGGAATTGTTTGGTAAACCAGAGTGATCCAGGTGAAACTGTTATGAACTTTTTGGTTTTGAATTGCGACACTTTTGCGAAATCGCTCTTAGACGGATATAGTTTTACCGGCAAATAACTTTCATCTGTCAAATGTTCAACCAGCTTCAGGTTCCTCTCAGTTTCATGAGGATTATTTTTGCCTTTACCGATTTTATGTTTAACCCTTTTAGTGAAAAATACAGACAATGGGTTTTTGTTAAACCCAATTGTTGTTTTTGCCCCTGAGAATACTGTGACCAATCCTGAAGAAGCAAAACGCTGCAGGTTGATCACCGCGTCATACTTTCCGCTTCGCACTATTTTTATCAGAGAGCTTAGTTCTTTGCTTTTCTTTTGTGATTTATCCCATAAAATTACCCGGTGCAGGAATGGATGTGATTTAAATAGTCCTTCATAACCCTTTTTGAGTAAGAAATCAATCTTTGCTTCCGGGTAGAAATTATGAAGCTTTTCTATCACAGGAGTAGCCAGAATCACATCCCCAATAGAAGCAGTTTGTATGACCAATATCTTTTTCAACGAAAAAATTTGAGCAAAGTTAACCAAATCGGGTATGGGATTGTTAGATACATCCGGTCTGAGGAATATTTGTAAAGCGGTTGTTAAAGTGACCCAACTTGAAAACAGAGGAGCTGAGATATGCTGTTGAAGACAATACTTTTCAACAACCCTATGAAATTTAGAAACGTTTTTAATAACTTATAATTATAAAATACTGAAAAACAAACACTAGTGAAACACGGGTTATTATACCCTCCTGCTGATAAAATAGCGACAATTACCTGTAAGTTCTTAATTTTACCTGTTTTAATAATTTAATAGCACATGGTTAACCTGGAGACAAAATATATGGGCCTTCATCTGAAGAATCCTTTGATCGTAGGGAGTTCAGGCCTGACAAATTCTGTTGAAAATATCATTGAAATCGAAAAGAACGGCGCTGCGGCTGTGGTGTTGAAATCATTGTTTGAGGAGCAGATCAACTTTGCGATTGAGAATACATATATGCAGGATGAAGTCGCAAACCTTTATCCTGAAGCAGATGATTATATTCGCAACTATACCAGGCAAAACGATGTTTCCAAATATCTCTCGCTGATAGGAGATGCCAAAAAATCAGTTAAGATCCCAATCATTGCTTCCATCAATTGTGTGAGTGGAGACGAGTGGAGTTCTTTTGCAAAAAGCATTGAGGATGCAGGCGCCGATGGACTTGAATTAAATGTTTTTGTATTGCCCTCTGATCCAACTAAAAATGCTGAGGATAACGAGGCCATTTATTTTAAGGTGATAGAACAGGTGCTGGATAAAGTGAACATCCCGGTTTCCTTAAAGATCAGTTATTATTTCTCCAGCCTGGCAAAAATGGCCACCACACTTTCATGGAAAGGAATCAAAGGTCTCGTACTTTTTAACAGGTTTTTCTCACCGGATATCGATATTGAAAACTTTGAGATCAAAACATCCAATGTTTTCAGTTCTCCTTCCGACCTGGCTATCTCGCTAAGGTGGATCGCCATGCTGTCTTCGCATGTTAAATGTGATCTTGCGGCTTCCACCGGAGTGCATGATGGTGCCGCACTGATTAAGCAGTTGCTTGCAGGTGCAAAGGCTGTACAGGTTACATCAGTACTTTACAAAAAGGGATTTAAAGAAATTGGCAGTATGCTTGAGGTGCTTGAAAACTGGATGGACAGAAAGAATTTCAATTACCTCTCAGACTTTATGGGTAAGATGAGTATTGAAGAGGCTACTAATCCGGCTGCCTATGAACGTGTGCAGTTTATGAAGCACTTTTCCGGTATCGAATAAATAGATAAATTTGTTTTGTGTAAGCCAACATAGAACAATGTCCAAAACTCATTTACTAATAATTCTTTTCATTTCTTCCTGTATCAGTCTCAATGCCCAGTTAATGAATCATTATTGGGTGCATAATTTCAATTCTACTTCCTCATTATTAGGTGGGGCAGTAGTAGCAGGAGATGCGGATAATACATCAATTTTCTATAATCCTGCAACCATTGTACAGGTGCAACAAGGTTCAAACATCACGCTGGCTGCTAACTTGTTTAGCTGGAATTTCTACACATTTAAAAATGCCCTGGGTGATGGCATTAAACTGACAACCAATAATTTTTTGGTTCAGCCACAATTTATTTCCTTTACCTATTCACCAAAAAACAGGAAAGGAATCAGCCTCAGTGTTGCTGCCCTGACACGGGTAAAGGAGAAAATGGAGATGGGTTATTCAGATGCAACTTTCGTTGATGTTATCAAACGGTATCCCGGGAAAGAAAAGTACAATACTGTTTATAGATACAGGAATGATTATACTGATTCATGGATTGGTGCAGCCTTTGCGCATCGTCCGCTTGATAACTTTAGTTACGGAGTAAGTATGTTTGTTTCATTTTCTACATTAAACTATAACAACGAATGGGCAGCTTATGCGTATAACCCAAATGATACATTAGGTCTGGTTGACTATAGACTTTCAGAGGGATCATATGCTGAAGCCCTCAAGTTTACGGATTATAGATTGGTTTTTAAGATTGGATTTGCCTATGAGCTGGCACGTTGGAAGTTTGG
>JAUXDH010000171.1 GCA_030618545.1 Chlorobiota bacterium | reverse complement strand
CAAAATACCTCAAAAAACATCCCGATGCGAAACTCTCGGGTGAGCAGAAAAAGACCCTTACTGATTGGGCGGAAAATACTGCAGAGGGCATGCTATCCGGGGAATAAAATCCTTTTCAAATTTTTTGTTTCTCGCAGATTTTCGCAGATGAAAACGCAGATTTTCGCTGAGTAACTCTTTGATTTTCTCTGATGAGCACAATCAATTGCGGAGAAGAATGTGTTAATTTACGATGATCATGTTAGTATTAATTCCTTTTGAATTCCATTAATCAATTAATCCGCGGAATCAGCGAAACAATCCGCGAAAATCTGCGTGAAACAATTCCGAAAAGTAATAAAGACACACCAAAAAATCTTCAGTTCTCATTGTGTACAGTTTGTGAAATCAATGTCCGAAAACGATCGTATTTCAAATTGATAATCGAAAACATGGATCATATCTTTCTGACTTGTAGCGATTAGTGATAATTGGCATAAAGTTGGATCATTTACATTGAAAGCAATTTTTACGCGACCATTGTAACCTGATGTACAGAACACCTTTGCTAGTTTATGGGAAAGCAGGAAGATATGCTGCTTCTCTTTTGATGAATGAAATTCTTTTTCGTCTTTTCATATTTATGTCACCAGAAATTCTTTGTTTGGAGATAATCCAATCCAATTTCAATAAATTATTCACACCTAATACAAGGAGGTAAACATGAACAAGTTATTATTCATTTTTTTATTCACTTTCCTGTTTGGCGGATTACTTAACGCCCAGGAAGGTATGTGGTTGCTCACACAGATTGATGACCTGAATCTGGAAGAGAAAGGTCTTGAGATCGCAACCAACGAAATTTACAACCCGGAGAAACCGGCCCTTTACAATGCCATCGTTCAATTGGGAGGCGGAACCGCTTCATTCGTTTCTGAGGATGGCCTCATCATCACCAACCACCATGTGGCTTATGGCGCTTTGCAAAGGGTATCCTCTGCAGAAACAGACTATCTGACAAACGGATTCCTGGCCAGGGAGCGTGCCAATGAGATGCAGGCGCCCGGTTACCAGGCACGTCTGCTCATGGAAATGAAAGATGTGACAGAAGAGGTAAACAAAGCTGCAAAAGGAGTAACCGACCCCACCGAAAAGGACAAACTCATTAACGAAAAGATTTTCAAGATGAGCGATGCCCTTGAAAAAAAGAGTGATGACATCGATGTGTACATTGCAGAGATGTATAACGGAATGCAATACGTCCAGTATGTCTATAAAGTTTTCAAAGATGTGCGCATTGTTTATGCCCCTCCGGGATCCATTGGAAAATATGGTGGAGATATCGACAACTGGATGTGGCCTCGTCACACAGGCGATTTCTCTTTCCTCAGGGTGTATGCCACAGCGGATGGAAACGGTGCTGAATACAGCGAAGATAACGTGCCTTACAAACCAAAGGTCTGGCTGAAAGTAGCCAGTGACGACCTGGATGATGGTGACTTAACTTTCATCATGGGCTACCCCGGGTTTACAACACGTTACCGTACTTCCAATTCGGCTAGATGGAACCTGGAAAACAATTATCCTTCTAATATCAGGACTTTTAATGAGATTATCGATATGATGGATATCCTCACGGAAAATGATCCTGAAGGTAAGATCAAGGTAGCCGGATTACGCTCCGGACTTGCTAATGCCGAAAAGAACTACCGCGGAAAAGTTGAGGGTATGCAGAAAACCCATTATGTAAAAAAGAAACTGAAATTCGAAAAGGAATTCACGACCTGGGTGAACGGCGATGCTGAGCGTTCGGAACAGTATGGACACATACTTCCTGACATTGAAAAGCTTTATGTGAAACTTGACCAAACCAGGCTGCGTGATGACCAGATAGGTAACCTGCAGGGACTTTCGGGAACACAACTGGCAATTGGCGGACGGGCATACCTGATAGCGAAAGAATTGGAAAAACCCAAAAAAGAGCGGAAACCTGGCTATAGCGAAAAAACCATTGAGAAAGTGGTGAATCAATTGCAGTATAGCTATATGGGTTATTTCGAGCCTGTGGACAAGGCCATGCTTGTTAGATCTTTAATAGAAGTAAATGAGCTTCCTGATGGACAAAGAATCGAGGAATTGCAGTATATTTTCGATGATTACCCTTCGATAGAAGCCTTTGTTGAAAAAGCATACGCGGCTTCAAACCTTGATGACCTGGAATACACCAAGAAAATATTTACAATGTCATCCAAGGAACTTGAAGCCTTAAACAACCCATTGATTGAGATGACGGCGAAGGTATATCCCCTGCTTCAGGAATACGAAGTCAATTACAGCCAATTTGGCGCTGAGGTTACCGATCTCAGGAAACAATATATCACAGCCCTCTACGAGTGGCAGGGATCTGATATGTATCCGGATGCCAACAGTACAATAAGATTCACAGCAGGTCCTGTAATGGGTTACGAACCTACTGATGCCGTCTGGTACAAACCATTCACATCATTGAGGGGAGTTCTGCAGAAAAATACCGGCGAGGAACCATTTGATGCACCGAAAAAGCTGGCTAAACTCTACAAGAAAAAAGACTTTGGCCAGTGGATGGACCCCGACCTGGATGATGTGCCTGTAGCCTTCCTTCACCAGTGTGACATCACAGGCGGCAACAGTGGAAGCCCTGTAATGAATGCCAAAGGTGAGATCATTGGTGTGGCTTTTGATGGCAACTACGAAGCCATGATCGGCGACTGGCAGTATGACCCGATATTGCAGCGGACCATTTCAGTTGATATGCGTTATGTATTGTTTGTAACTGAAAAGTTTGCCGATGCGGGCTTCATCCTTGATGAGATGGGAGTGCAGCGGAAAGCCGGTCTTCAGACAATGAAGTAGGGCAGGTAAAATTTTCTTTTCGAATCTGTCACTCAAGTTGCGCAAAGATTTCGCCAGGTAACGCAGAGAATACCTTTGCGCAACTTTGCGGGCCTTTGCGCGACTTTGCGTATAGCTTGAATCTGTTGTTTATCCCCTTAAATTCTTTTTGATACTTTCTGCAAGAAATTCCTGCTCGCAGGCAAAGGCTTTCATTTCCGAATCTTGCCTGTTCGATGAAAAGAGGCTGTAAACCTGTCTTACCGACATCCCGGATGAATTGGATTCCAGCAGTTTCATCTCATCGCCTTTGGTTACGAATCCCTCCTTTATAATCCTTAAATACACACCAGGGTACGGGCTATCCAGAAACTGCTTCACGATTTTCGCGCTGCCAAAACGCATGCCAAGTTTATAGCAGGGCAGCCTGGGTTGCGAAACCTGGACAATAGCTTCCCCTATTTGAAATGTATCTCCAATATTCATCTGTCCTTCGTCAAGTCCTGAAACCGTCAGGTTTTCCCCAAAAATACCCCACTTGAAACTTACATCAGGGAACCTCTCTTTCCAGTATGGATAGTGATCTGCAGAATACAGATAGCAGGCTTTATCACTGCCGCCATGGACTTTCAAATCAGCGACTTCGTCTCTGTTCACACCTCTTTTTCCCAGGAACAAAGGCTCTTCAACAGGCTCTTTAAAAATACCTGTTGTGATCTTTCTTCCATGCCAGTCAACCTCCCGTACACGGCCAATATTGGTTGATATGATTTTCAGTTTTAACATATTGCTAAAATAATCCATTCACCTGACCAAAACGAGGTGGTGTTCAAATCCAAAATGGTAGTTGCGAGATAAGAAATAGTACATTTGTTATACTATAATAAAAGGTGTTTCACGCAGCGACCGCCGTGCCGCCGCGTGAAAGATCTTATCCGGATTGACTGGAATGAATGTGTCTTTTGAGCGTATTATTTAGTCGCGGAATAGTTTTCCAGAAACCCCTCTATCTGATCGGCAGAAAGGTGCTTGGCGATGATGTTCCTGTTTTTATCCAGAACATAAATGGCCGGTGTCCCATGGAGATCATAGAGGTCATGGAAATCTTTTGTGACGCTCCGGGTACCATTCACATTCATCCATTGAAAATCATTTTCTACCAGGCTTTCTTTCCATTTTTCAAGGTCTGAGTTCACGCTGATGGAATAGATCTCAAGGTCAAATGTTTCTCCCGCATACAATTCCTTGAGTTCGCTGATTTCCTTTTTACAAATACCACATTCCATGTCCCAGAAAAAAAGCACGATGTATTTACTTGTGAGGCTTAAGAACGATTGGTAATCACCTGTTGAATCGATCAGGATCAGGTTAGGCGCTTCGCTACCCAAAAGAAGTGGCCGCATAATATTTGCCCTGTCCTGGAGGTTTTGTAAAATAGAAGGGGTAAGGTTATCTATTTCTTCTGTGGAAAAGTATTCATCCACCAGGTAGATAAACACCCCGTCGAAACCCATATAATCAGGGTTTTGATAAACAGATAGAAAATGCCAGGAGAGCCAGCTTACAACCTCCTGAGAGGGTCTTACCATTTCGATTATTTCAGATATGGCGCTGATAACCGAATCAGGTTGAACAAAAACCAGTTGTGAAAAATACTGATCCACCTTCCTCGCAAGCATAGGAGTGCGCAGAAGCCTTGCATCACTCAGGTCAAAATAGTCCCAGTAGTGTGTTTTATAGTAGCGATAAGAGGCTGAACTGTCAGAAGAGCCGGTAATGGAATCGGGAATTTCTACCTCACGCATGGCGTTGAACATCTTTGCAATAAAAAGGTCAGGCTTTTCCTTAATAATGTCCAATTTGTAATTCGATGCTGATTTATTAAGTGAATCCATATCATTCACCAACTGCCGGTAATGATCAGATCCTTGATCAACAACTGCCATCTCCTCCTTTAGCAGCGTGTTGGCCCTGAATAACTGATCGTTGAATTTCATGTAATCAAAAAACAATTTATTTTCTTCCGATCCCTTCACAAACATGTATAATGAATAGTTGAGCGTATCTGTTGTAAGGGTAAATTCCTGGTCTTCGTTAACAATGAATTCGAATAATTTTCTTTTTGAGAGACTTACAGCCATGTAGATTCCCCCGGGCAGTAATTCTTTATTTTCAAAAACAAAAACACCGGGGATTTTTGCATAGGCCGTATCCACCAGGATTACCCTGTCGCCATAGTAAGATGTCATGAGCAAAGCAGAATCACCGTAGTTCCTAATATTTATTTGGATACTGGATTTTTCATCCGAAAAACCGGCAGCAGATAGCGCAATGAAAACTAAAACAATAATAAATCTGATGATCATGGACTTATGCAAATAAAAATCCTGTATGTACAAATAGTCTGTCAGTAATGTTGAAAAGTTTGCAAATCTACATAAGATACCGGTATTGAAAAAATGATTAAAATTGTAAGACTAAAAACCTAATGGAATTGAATAAGGCTGTCACTTCAATAACGATCCTTTTTTTATTTCTTTTTATTGAAACCCCCTCATTACAAACTGACCATAAGCCGAAAAAAAAATACCGGATTGTTTTCTACAATGCCGAAAACTATTTTGATCCGCTAAAGGATACTGCAAGGGAATACAACGAATTTGTAGCTGAAGGAGTACGGCACTGGACATGGAATCGATACGAGGAGAAAAGAAATAAAATCTATAAAGTAATCACTGCTGTCGGTGAAGGTGATCCGGCAAGTATAGTTGCATTTGCGGAAATTGAGAATCGCATGGTTTTAGAGGATCTCCTGGAGAAGACACCCCTAAAGAGTCAAAACTATCAGATCATACATTTTGAATCAAAGGATATTAGAGGGATTGACGTGGGATTAATTTTCCTTGAAGATCGCTTCCATCCGGTATATGCCGCAAGCATACCTGTCCTGTATGCCAGAGATGCTGACTTCAGAACAAGAGATATCCTTTATGTAAAAGGATTGTTGGGGCCGGATAGCCTGCACATTTTTATCAACCATTGGCCTTCCCGCTATGGTGGCTTGTTAGAAACAAAGGATTTGCGGTTTGCTGCTGCAAAGACATTAAAATCAGTTACCGATTCAATCTGCCGTGTTCAACCTCTGTC
>JAUXDH010000105.1 GCA_030618545.1 Chlorobiota bacterium | reverse complement strand
GATGTATTGCATTTTATTGTTCTTGTTCTTCTCATTGCTGTTCAAATTCAATTCACGTTGGATCAATAATTTCCGGTGCTCTTTCAGATTTGTAATCTGAAAGTTAAGGGTTTGGGATTTGTGCTAAAGGCACTCCTATGGAGCAATCCTGATGAGCGGAATTTCTTTAATTTTAAAAAAGCCGGCCGGCTTGCCGTGCGTGAATGAATCATTCGTTTTAATGACAGTTTAGTTTTTGAGGGGTTGCAATTATTGAATTGAAATTGTTTTGAAGAAGGATTCATTTTCGGTGCTCTTTAAGATTTGTACCAAAGGCACTCCTACGGAGCAAATCTGGATGAGCTTTGCTACAATTCTCCAATCAGTGTCTTATATATCTATTAACTTTAAACCAATCAATCGCACTGGCGACTGCATCATCAACATCTGTTTCTTCCAACCCCAATTCCTTAACTGCTTTTTTGTTGGAAAAATAATTGTCGAGACTCAGTAACCTGGCATTAACTGTGTTTAAAGGTAAAGATAAGGAGAAAACTTTTCCAACAAAACCAACTAAACTTCCAAGTGTTGTAAGCACTTTATTCGGAATTTGAATAAGTATTTTTCGTTTACCTGATTGCTTCTCAACAATCTGAAAAAAATCTTTATAAGTCATATTCTTTCCGGCAAGTAAATAAGATTCACCTATCCCGCCTTCGAAGAGTTCATATTCAATTGAATAATTGTAGCTGAACCCGTTTCTGTTAGGTCATGTTTTGTAACCAGGTCTTTTTGTTTAAAAGGCCACGGATTATCAAACAGGGTGCATGTCATCCAGGTGTTATCAGTTTCATCATTTAAAACTTCACATTTTTCAGCACCTGCTGTCCATGCCGACAATTTTTCGGAATCCTTAAACATTGCAATCAAAGTTTCCGTATCAAAGCCAACTATAAAAGGCATCTTCATTTGCCTGGTTTTGAGTGTATCACCCACCTTTACGTTTCGGTGACTAATTATAATATCCTCAGATTGTTTAGCTAATTTCCAGTTTGACAATATCTCCTGTCCGTAATTATTGTAATGGGCCAGCAGTACAAGTAACATTAGTATTAAAACACTATTAATTCTCATAGTTTCTGAATTTTGAAGCAAAAATATGAGGTCTTTAAGTATGCCTTATTAAACTTCTGCTGAGTTGTAGTTTTAACCTTTGGAGAGGTATAATCTCGAGTTGAATTGTAATATGATAAATAATAGGAATTTCATTTTCTTATTTATTGAAAGAACCTGGTCCAAGCGTCTGCCCTGACTATTCCCCGGATAACTAATCAATATTTGACTGCCATACTTCTATCACATCCGGAGTTAATGCCGGAATGTCCAGTTTATTTTTTTTGCGGTAGCCGTTCAGCTTTTGCTGGATAGCAGTTGGTTTGGCATCTTTAAGATTTGACGGTGTAGCATAACCTGCGGCTATCATATGCTCAGCCCAGTTTTCCGGTACACCAACCGCCACAAAATCTCCGGCGGTAATTATTTTCTTCTTTGGCTCCGGCCGCATCTGCGGGAAGAAAATCACTTCTTGTATGGAAGACTGGTTGGTCATGATCATCACCAGGCGGTCGATACCGATTCCCATTCCTGATGTAGGCGGCATACCATACTCAAGCGCCCTCACAAAGTCCATATCGATCCACATGGCTTCATCATCCCCTTTTTCGGCCAGCTTCACCTGTTCTTCAAAGCGTGCCAACTGATCAATGGGGTCATTCAGCTCAGTATAGGCATTGGCAAGCTCCTTGCCATTGACCATTAGCTCAAAACGCTCTGTCAGCTCAGGATTGTCACGATGCCGTTTACAAAGTGGCGACATCTCAACAGGGTAGTCCATGATGAATGTTGGCTGGATAAAGTGTGGTTCACACTTTTCACCAAAAATCTCATCTATCATTTTTCCTATACCCATTGACGGATCTGTTTCCACTTCCAGTTTCTTGCAGGTTTCCCTTAGCTCGCTTTCATCCATCCGGCTCACATCATAGCCGGTGTATTCTGTAATTGCATCGATGATAGATAACCTGCGGAATGGCGTTTTGAAGTCGATGACATTTTCTCCTACCTGAACTTTCGTTGTTCCATGAAGATCCAGAGCGATTTTTTCCACCATCTTTTCTGTAAGCTCCATCATCCAGAAGTAATCCTTGAATGCCACATAGATTTCCATCTGCGTGAATTCGGGATTGTGAAATCGATCCATTCCCTCATTGCGGAAATCTTTGGCAAACTCATACACTCCTTCATAGCCTCCAACGATAAGCTTTTTCAAATAAAGTTCGTTGGCTATTCTAAGATAAAGTGGAATATCAAGGGCATTGTGGTGAGTGACAAATGGCCGGGCCGCTGCTCCACCAGGAATGGATTGAAGAACTGGTGTTTCTACCTCCAGGTAACCTTTACTGTTTAAAAAGTCGCGCATAGAGCGGATAAGCACAGCTCTCTGAAGAAAAGTTTCTTTTACCCGGTCGTTTACAATCAGATCTACATAACGCTGCCGGTAGCGCTGATCGGGATCGGTGAACGCGTCGTAAAGCTGCCCGTCTTTCTCTTTTACGATAGGCAAAGGCCGAAGGGATTTTGAAAGCAGAGTGAATTCCTTCACGTGAACAGTGATCTCACCCATTTTTGTCAGAAATACAAAACCTTTTATACCGATGAAATCACCAATATCCAGCAAACGCTTAAATACTGTGTTGTAAAGTGTCTTGTCATCGCCCGGGCAAAGTTCATCCCGTTTGAAATACAATTGAATCCGGCCTGTTGAATCCTTGATTTCGGCAAATGAAGCTGCACCCATGATCCGGCGGCTCATGATCCTGCCAGCCAGCGTTACCTCCTGAAACAAGGTATGATTACCTGGGTATTTATCCAGAATTTCCTGTGCATAAGAATCAACTTTGTATTCTGCCTGTGGGTATGGCTCTATCCCAAGCTTTTTGAGTTCTGCCAGTGCATTTCTTCTTATTAGTTCCTGTTCGCTCAGTTGGATGCTCATGGGTTGAAAAAATTTTTGCAAAGATACTCCTCCGGCTTATTTAGTTTCTCAAGAATAACTTTTTGGTTATCCTCCGCGTGTCACTGCTAACGGTCACAAAGTAGATGCCCTGTGGCTGAGCTGAAAGATCGATGTTGGTTGTGTAAGTATCTACAAGATTTACATCGTTTTGTCGGTAGACAACTTTACCCATTGCATCCGTTATGATGATATTGGCATTATTAAATTGAGCATCACCCAGGTTAAGGTTAAATTTACCGTTGGCCGGGTTCGGATAAATTGAAAAGTCTTCTTCTTTACTTTCGGAAACTCCAACACAATCTAAAACGCTGATATAATTCTCAGCGAAAGCGGTATCAATATTTTCACCGTCTGAAACGATAAGTTGTACATCATATGAACCGACTTCCTGGTAATAGATTGCAGGATTTTCATCAAGTGAAGTTTCAGGAATGCCGCCTTCGAAATACCAATTGAACGAAATGGGGTCGCCTCCTTCACAGTCGGGAAAAAATGTTGTTGCCCCCGGATAGCATATTTCGATATCTTCAGCATAAAAGCCGGCAACAAAACCACCTTCTTCACAGTCTGTTTCTTCCAATCCGTGTGGCTCTAAAGCGTCAATTACGGCCTGGGCATTTGGAATTGGCCAAATATCCTGTTCTACAATTGAATGATCAGGAGCAATCAGGATAACTGTTGGGTAGGCCGGTATCTGGTAATCCAGACAAATCTGGGTTCCGCCACCTTCTACTCCGGAAATTGTTGGGTATTCAACACCATAGGTTTCATCAAATTCAATACATTCTTCATCTGTATCTCCGGTATCAACGGCTAAAAAAATAACATCACCTTCATTGCAACCAAAATAAATGTAGGCATCATTAATGTGAGGCGCTGCCTGCTGACAGGGACCACATGTGGTAAAGAAGAAATCAATAACAACGTATTTGCCTTCGTTATCAAGGATATCAAAGAGGTGAACGGTATCGCCCTCTACAGTTGGAGCGGTAAAATCCACCGCATCGGTAAGCGGGCATTGTGCTTTTAAACTAAAAGCGGTAGTTGCCAAAATGATGGCAAAAAGGAATAAAAATTTTTTCATATTTTGGGATTTAATGGTTCAAATAGAAAAGAGACTGCCCCAATGAGACAGCCTCTTTAGATATTTTATTTACACGGGCATTAATGCCTTACAAAAATCTTCCTGGTAATATTTTGATTCTCACCGCTAACAATTACAAAATAAATACCCTGTGGTTGTGAGGAGAGGTCAACACGTGTTGAGTAGGTGCCATTCACATTAAGGCCTGTCTGGTTGAATACCTCTTTACCTAATGCGTCCATCACTTTCAGGTCAGCATTGTTGAATTGCTCTGCACTCAGGCTGATATTAAATATGCCGGTGCTTGGGTTAGGGAATATTTCAAGACTTACTGCTTCCTTCTCTCCGATTCCCACACAGTTCACAACAGTTAACATTTGTGGTTCGCTGTTGATGCAACCGTAATCGTCCGTGTAAGTATAAGTAACTTCATGTTCGCCTACACCTGCTTCTGTTGGATGGAAATACTTACCATCAGAAACATAATCTCCTGAATAAACACCGCCTTCAGGCTGTCCCTGGATGAGTTCATAAGGATCCCAGTCTTCATTACACAGGTCTTCTACGTCATCCCAGGAAACATCCGGTAATCCATGAACGTTGATATATTTTTCCATCTTCATGGTATCCCATTCTGTTCCATTCGACACAATCAACTGAACATCGTAAGAACCTTCATCAAGATAGGTAATCACAGGATCCTCATCAAGGGAAGTTTCGGGAAGTCCACCTTCGAAAGTCCAGTTCCATGAGATTGGATCACCGACACAGTCACTGTAAAAATGAGCTACAGATGGTGGTACACAGTAGTCAGTTTCGTCAGCATAAAAGCCGGCTGCGAATGTAGGCGCCGGTGGCTCAAGGTCATTCAGCATTACATGTGCACTGTGAAGTACTTCTTTACCACTGTCATCCTGGATGAAAGCAACAAGTTCACACTCATCAGAATCCCATGAATCATCAAATGTGAAACTAAGCTCAACATCAATTTGATCGGTGTCGCTGAAGTCTACGGAAGTGCCATCCTGATCCGGAACCATATCGCGGCATACAAAGTTCATCTCCGACATCCCCTGCCAGTTATACTGAATATGAGATTCAGTAACAGCCAGGCGAACCTTCAGGTTGCCACCTGAATAATTTCCTACATGGTCTACACGAATGGTGATATCGTAGTTATTGCCACTGTTTTCACCGTAGATTTCAAGGGTAAAGTCAGTCTGGATCAACATCCTGGCATCAACGATTGGCTTGTAGGAAGAATACATCGATACGGTATGGCTTCCACCAACAACTGAATTGTAAGATCCATCGAACCATGCCGTAGGATATCCAGTAATATTGTAGTAGGAATTTCTGGCATTGGATTCTGAAGTCGCAAATGGGTCACCATTGTGGTATTCAATGATGCCAACAGGGTCGCCATTGGCGTGCAGGTCATCGGCTCCCATGGCAGCACCCGGACAATAAGTACACCAGCCGCCGGTACCGATTTCAACCAAAACCGTTTCCCTGTCCACCTGGGCTACCAGGCCAAAAAACAGGAACGCGGCTAAAAACGTAAAGATTAACTTTTTCATAAGTGTGTGTTTAAAATTATTACTCTTAATCGATCATATGCAAAAATACACATATATCATACTAATTTGCAACTATTTTCTTGCTTATCAGGCTATTTTTACCTTTTACAAATAGCTGGTAAATTCCTGCGGCTTTTTGTCCGAGGTCAATATTCAGTTTTTCATTTCCCCTGATTTCAAGATTTTCTTTCACGTAAACCATTGCGCCGGTTTGATTAATGATGGTAACATTGACCACATCATCTTCCAGAGCATCAAGCTCTATGGTGAATACACCGTTGTTGGGATTAGGATAAATGTTCAATGAAATGTTGCTTACTTCATCAATTCCGGTGCAATTGCGGAACTCAACTTCGATGGTATCTTTTGCTATGCACCATGTTTCATTATGAACCTCAACCGTGTAGATTCTGGTACCATAGCCATTGTACAGGGACGTCGTGTCAATCTCGATGGTACGGGTGGTATCACCTGTTGACCAGTCATACCTGATTCCGTCCGGACCGGCATCAAGCGTATAGGTAACATCGCCGCAAAAGGCTGTATCCTGTCCAAGATCCACATTTGGTAAAGGCAGGGCAGTGATTGCAACAGAGTCAGTGAATGTGTTTCCGTCGCTGACCATTTCAACAAAGTAAGTTCTTGATACTTCAATCACCGTATTTGGATTCTGTTCCGATGATACAAAACCTTCGGGCATGGAGGACCATGAATAAGTTGGATTGTTATAATTCCCATGAGGGGTGGCTGTTAAGAAAGCAACAGTGCCCTCGCAGATTTTATTCAGGCCCAGCACACTTGCATCAACCATTACATCAGTAACCTTTAATGTAAGGTCAACCGTCAATGAATCATCGTCAGGATCATTGGAAAAGAAGATGGCTGTAGCATTGTACATTCCAGGTTCTACACCCACAGAGCTGAAATCAACAGTAATCATCATATCTTCACCTGCAGGAATATTTCCTGACAATGGATCCAGGCTAAACCACTTTTGCACATTTACCGTGTAGTCTTCCACTTCTCCCCAGGTAGTGTTGCCACATGGGTTCAGGTCGCCGGTGTACATAAGCCGGACACGCATTCTGGTCTGGCCGGTAAAGGCATCGAAAGGAACTTCAACAATTGCTTTGAACACTGAACTGTCGCTTGTTTCAGCTATCAGTTCAAATGTGATCAAATCTTCGTCGAATATTTCATTTTGATCCCAATCTATCCAGGCGCCAACCTGGTCCTGTTTAAAGAAATTGCCAACAGTGACATAAAGATCATAGCCCGAACCGGCATCCATTTTTGTTGATACAGCCGTGAAGTCAGTATATTTGCTGCTGCCGGAACCATTGTTAAGAGAATTAACAACCACACGTTTGATATATTCAGCATCACCCTGACCTGAAGCATCACAGTAAGCTCTTACATTGCCTTTTGTTTCCTGAGAGAAAGTGGAAATGGTGTAGAGTAATGGTAACTGTCCGGGGTTGGTAACAGAAATATACTTGGTAGAAGTTGAATCCACAGCAAGGTGCTCGTAGATGCTTTCCGGTTCAATGGTAATGTGTGCATCTCCCCACTGCAGGTCAACTGCACCGGGGCCTGACTCTTTATCTTCTAAATAGAAGGCGGTCACCATGAAGTTGTAATACCCGTAATCAGGCAGATTATCGATGTAAGTAGTGTCTGTAGTAGTGTCCAGCAATTCACCGTCACGGTATATCTTGAAATATAAAAAGCCTTCTGCTTCCGCTTCGTTGAATGTCCATTCGAGATTGGCTTCACCCGTTTCGAATGTGACGCTTCCGGTTAAGCTTTGGGGATACTTCAGTGCATTGTATTCATAAGGTGAGCACCATGTCATAGTATGACCAAGCCGGTTGTCGGTAAATACCGGATAAACCAGACCGGCACGAGAAGTTATTCCCAGGTAATCACCCATATAACCACCGGCAAGCCCCGGGATAGGTGAAGGGGTAAAAGCCACATCACTTACTTTAAAGTCTTCCCAGGTATCACCTGCGTCTTTTGAATTGGCACAAAATGTTTCCAATTGCGTTGAACTCACATCCCGGTCGTCATAGAAAACTACGCTTAACGAGCTTGTTACAGCGTCGCAGGTAATCCAGGGGAAGAAATGAACTTTACCTTCTCCAAGCGGGTTCTGATTTACCCTGATATGGTCTGACCATGTGTCACCGCCATCTGTAGATCTGATCATGTAAATATCAATATCGTTGCCGGTGTTAATCCCGGGTTCGCCAATGTTGGACCAAACAACATATACGTTTCCGCTTGTTGACCCATCGGATATATCCACAGCAGAAACAGGAAAGTCATTACACCTGATTGTTTTTATCCGGTCAAACTCCCTGACTCCTCTCAGGTTTTGAATGATCCTGGAAGATGTCCATGTTTCACCACCATCCAAAGATTTAGACATGCCGATAGCATTCATACCACCGCTGCCATCATAAATAGAATAGAAGGCATAAACCTCGCCATCCGGCCCGGTTTGAATATGTACACCCTGGTTAAAACCACCGGCCCCACTGCTAATATTTTTTATTGGTGACCATGATTCACCATCATCGGAAGAATAACTCAAGATTATATCTCCCGGGTTACTTCCTCCAAAATCGGTCCAGGCAACGTACAGATTACCTTCGTAAGGACTGGTAAGACCATTATCGATCCACATGTGATTTTTGTCAGCCAACTGTCCTGGATTCGGAGCTACTGTTGTTTTTGTCCATGTTTCTCCCTGGTCATCTGAATAGGAGGCTCCCTGACCAAGGGAGCTGCTGATATAATTGACATGCCAGCGGCCGTTCAGGCCAATAGCTGTAGTTGGATCTCCAGAATTTTTACCACCTGCTCCTTCCACTTCTCCTTCCCAGGTTTCGCCTTTGTCGAAGCTGTAGAAATCGTTGGCGCCGTATAGCTGACCAACAGGTTGTTGCGTGGAATTGTTCGACTGCAGGACAGTGTTCTCATTAAGCGGATCAATGAAAATGGAGTTTTCACTCTGGGTGGATAAGATTTCCGTTACCGGTACATCGGGGGAATCCTCGGTGGCCACCGTCCGGGCGTTAATCGTACTGCCGGTGTAAACAGCAGGTTCAGGTTTTACATCCGGACTAAAAGGCGTATAGCCCTTTTCGGCCATTTTCACCCAGTAACCGATGTTGTCGATGCGTGTATCGAATTTGGGTAATTCGCGCTCAGGGGTTTTGCTGTTGCTGATTGCCCAATTAAGGCTGAATGCAAATACAACAGTGGCAAGAATTGCTAGAAAGAATACTGATTTTTTCATATGCCGGAATATTTATTGATGACTGTTACTAAAAAAGGATGCGCAAGATAAGGATAATTGTATTAGAGACAATACATTAAAAGCAATGGTTGCCACAATTTAAAAAAAAAGAGCGAGCCTTTCAGAACTTCTCTGTTGCGGATTCATTAGCGCCAAAGGAAAATTTCATCATAAGGTGATTTTTGATTTCGCACCTGTGGCGCTTAGGCTCTCGCTGACTAATTAACTCGGGCTACCACCCGAGTCTGATGATCAACACCCCTTTGGGGCTAATTGCATACAAATGGGATAGCTTAATTTTAACAATTAGTTGAGTTTATAAAAATGCAAAGTCCGGAAAACAAAAAAGGAGTACCACTCAGCACTCCTTTTATTTCAATTGGAAAACCACCTTCTTAGAGGGTGGATTTTTACTTTCTGACAACGATTTTCTTGTTGACAAGAATTCCGTCACCTATGATAAATACGGAGTAAATACCTTCGGCGAGATTGCTTAAATCCAGTTGTTGGGTATAAGTTCCGGTTACATCAATTTGACCGGCATCAAAAACTACGACACCGGAAATATTCATCACCCTGATGTTTACAGTCTCACT
>JAUXDH010000034.1 GCA_030618545.1 Chlorobiota bacterium | reverse complement strand
CTTTGAAAAGTCTTTCCTGGTAGTCCCAGGCCTGCTGATACGCTATCGATTCAAGGTTCTGGAATTGAACGAGCTTATTCATTGTAAGGTTTATAATTTTCTGCGGCATTATAAACCACAATTGGTATTACATGCTTCTCAGCCCGGTAAGATGAGCGCACAAGCGGACTGCTTTCCACAAACCTGAAGCCTTTATCAAGACCGATGCTTTTGTATTCAGAAAACTGTTCCGGTGCGATAAATTCTATAACCGGCAAATGCTTCCTACTGGGTTGAAGGTATTGTCCGATGGTCATTACCTCCACACCCACTTTGCGTAAGTCATCCATCGTTTCGATCACTTCTTCCCTCGTCTCTCCCAATCCTACCATTATTCCGGATTTTGAAACTGTATCCGATCTTGAAATGATGTCCAGCACTTTCAGGCTTGTCTCGTACTTTGCCCTGCTTCTTGCCCATGGTGTAATTCTTCTGACAGTTTCCAGGTTATGTGACACCACCTCGGGACCTGATTCGATCACCCGGTTAATCAGTTCTTCCCTGCCATCAAAATCGGGAATGAGGGTTTCAATCGTTGTGTGGGGATTTAACGTTTTGATTTCCTTCACCGTTCTGGCCCAGATGTCAGCACCGCCATCGTCAAGGTCATCACGGTCAACAGACGTGATTACGCAATGTTTCAGGTTCATCAGTTTAACTGATTCTGCCACTCTTTCCGGCTCTTTCTGATCAAGTCCCGGGGGCCTTCCGGTTTTCACATTACAAAAGCCACATGATCTGGTGCAAATGTCTCCCAGAATCATCAGCGTAGCTGTGCCCCGTCCCCAGCATTCATGCAGGTTCGGGCAATGTCCACTGGTGCAGATAGTGTGCAGCTTATGCTCTTTAACTATATCCCTGACAGAAATATATTGTTTCCCCTTCGGGACTTTTATCTTCAACCACTCTGGTTTACGGAGGATAGTCTGTGTCCTAGAATCTTCCATATCCGTCATTCCTTCCGTTAATTAAATTGACATCAGCCTGTAAAATTAGCCTTTTTTCGGCCCTGCCCGCTGATATAGCTTTTTACTAAAGCAGGAAAGTCCTGATCAGCAGGTAAGAATAGTTTCACGCTGCGGCGCGGCGTGAAATTATTTTAAACCTGAAATAGTCTCAATTCCAGACAACCTTTTACTCACGTATTGTTGTCTATAACAAAACGTTAAAAAAACCCATTGTGGCAATGTTTGACTATTGAGTCTAATTTTCAATACTTTTGCCCCCATTCCAGGAAACGAGAACTGAGTTTTATGAGATCATTGATATTTTCTACAATTCTATCATTTATTATTTCTTTCTCCATAAGCGGACAGGGAGATCACAGTCCGGCCTTTGTTGAGGGAGAGATTTTGGTTCAGCTTAAAGATGCCGGCAGCATCAATCGAATACTTACAGACTACAACACTTTTGGTTTAAACAGTGTTGAAACGGTTTCGGAAAGGTTTAATATTTACCTGCTGAAATTCGATCCCGGCAGGGTTGCCAATCATGCAATGATCAGTGCTCTAAAGCAAGAAAAGAAAGTAGTGAATGTGCAGAACAATCATAGGATTAGCCTGCGGGAAACGAAGGAAACACTTCCGGACGACAGCCTGTTCTTTGCTCAGTGGGCCATGAAAAATACGGGACAGAATGGTGGCATATGGGGTGCCGATATCGATGCAACCGATGCCTGGGGCATCACAACCGGTGGATTTACTTCACATGGTGACACCATCGTTGTTGCAGTAATTGACGGGGGATCTGATCTCAACCACGAAGACCTGCTGCACTGGAAAAACCGTTCAGAAATTCCTAACAATGGTATCGATGATGATGACAACGGCTATGTGGATGACTATAACGGCTGGAATGCATATGATCACAATGGGGAAATTCCTTTGCACAATCATGGTGTGCATGTGAGCGGTATCATAGGAGCTACCGGTGATAACAAGATTGGTGTAACCGGCTTAAACTGGAACATGAGAATACTGCCTGTTCCGGGTGCATCCGAAACCGAAGCGGTAGTTGTTGAAGCCCTCTCGTATGTTTATGTGGTGCGTGAAAGATACGATTCGACCAATGGTGCGGAAGGTGCGTTTATTGTAGCTGAGAATTGTTCTTTCGGAGTTGATAAAGGTCAGCCTGAGGATTTTCCCATCTGGGAAGCGATGTACGACTCATTGGGTAAACTTGGCATTTTAAACGTTGGTGCAACAGCCAACAAAGGGTGGGACATTGATTCAATAGGTGATATTCCAACAGCTTTTTCCACTGACTATATGATTTCAGTTACCAACACTACTAACAAGGATGTGCATTATCCTAACTCCGGCTATGGCTATACCACTATAGATCTGGGGGCGCCCGGGGCGCTCATCCAGTCATTGAGGGTTAACAATAAATATGGAAACAGCAGCGGCACATCAATGGCTACGCCTCATGTAACCGGTGCAGTAGCGCTGCTTTTTGCTGCGGCGGATTCTGGTTTTATCAGTAACTACAAGAGCTCTCCAGGGGAATATGCTTTGAAGATCAAAGATTATATCCTGAATGGGGTTGACAGTTTACCCTCTTTGGAAGGGAAAAGTGTTTCAGGAGGCCGGCTGAATGTTTTTAATTCCATGATACTGCTGCTTGATGCTCCGAATCTTACACTGAATACCGACTCTGTATACACAGAATTGCTTCAGGATGACACTTCCCAGGACACCCTGGTTTTGACCAATTCCGGAAGCGATACCTTAAACTACCTTATCACAATAGAAGATCAGCCCGACTGGTTAACATTAAGTCAGGTTGAAGGATCTTTGCAATCTCAGCAATCAGACAATATTATTCTTACTTTCAATAGCAATGGAATGGACACCGGGTTTTACAATACCTCCCTGACCATTAGTAGTGATAAGATTACTACGACTGAAGTGCCTGTAGTCATGCATGTTTTCACTGATGTAGGAATTGAGGAATCAGGAAACCATAACATTAAAGTATCGGTTTATCCGAATCCATTCAATTCTGAAGTAACATTTGATATCCAACAAGAGAATAGTGGTATCGTTACTATCGAGGTGTTCGATCAAACAGGCAGGCTTACCTTCTCCAACCAGGTAAACACTCATGGTACATCAGGTAAAGTAACCTGGAAAAACACACGCAAAGAAAGCGGACTCTATTTCTTCAGGCTGTCAGTTAACGGCCAAACTATTAAATCAGGAAAATTGCTGAAAAAATAGTGCATGAAGTTGTGATAGTTTCAATATTAAAGTACTCCAGACACTTTAAACTTTAGGCACTTTAGGCACTTTATACTTTAGGCACTATTAAACCTAATTCTTCAAAATCCAATACGCTGGATTCTGCACATCCTTGCCTTTCCATACTTCAAAATGCAATTCTGTTTTGCCTTTCAGTGTTGTGTGTACCCTGCCAAGATTTTCCCTTGTAGAAACCTGGTCGCCCTGCGAAACATAGATTTTGTCAAGATTTGAATAAACGGTGAAGTATTCGCCATGTTTTATAATAATAGCCGTGTTGGTCGTTGTGATCCTGGCGATGCTCACAACTTTCCCATCAAAAATACTACGGGCCTCCATCTCAGGTGAGGTAGCAATATCAACCCCATTATTCTTGGTTTTCACATTCTTCAGCACAGGGTGCTGGTGGATTCCAAATGTTTCCGCTACCACTCCCCTTTCAATCGGCCAGGGTAGTTTCCCTTTGTTCTGTGCAAAGGAGTCTGAAACAAGTTGTTCCTCAGGTGTCAGTGCAAAGGTCTTTTTACCGGTATCATCTTTTTTGGCCTTCATTTCACGGGCGATGATCTCTTCAATTCTTTTATCGAGTTTTCGGGATTCTTTTTCTTTTTTCTTCAGGTCTGCCTGCAACTGTTTCTCTTGTCCCGACAATTGTGCCATCACCTCATCCTTCTGAATTTTCTCCCTCTCCAACCTGGAAACCTGCTCATTTTCGGAGTCCAGCAATTGTTTCTTGGACGATTTTTGCTCGTTTAACTTTATTAGTTCTCCGGATTTGACGGCTTCCTTGCTCCTGATATTCTTTGATTCATTTCTGATGTAGCTGCTCAATTGGTCAATGTACCTCACACGTTGGTAGGCCTGGTTAAGGTCTTCGGATGAAAAGATGTAAACCAATTTGTTGTAAGGAGTCTGGTGCTTATAGGCCACGAAAACCAATTTGGAATATTCATCAATCAGTTCTTCTAATTCCCTGTTTAATTTACCTATTGAGCTTTCATTAACATCTATTTGAGTTTCCAGGTAATCAATCTCCTTTTTAAGTGTCGCGACAAGGTCATTGCGCTGGTTGATACGGCGATTGAGCAGTTTCAATTCACCTACGGTTGCCTGTTTGCTTTTCCTGGTTTCATTGATAAGCTTGTTGGTGTATTCGATCTCGGCCTCAATCTTTTTACGTTTCACTTCAAGATCCTGTTTGGATTCCTGTGAAGTAACTGTCAGAAAAGAAATACACAGCAGAATGACCATGAGTGACCTATTTGCTGAGATTCTCTTCATATTACAAATCAACGCTAAAACTGCCGTGTGTATTTTTTGGGGATTTTAAATTGAAAGCTAAGGGGTTTTTCCAACTCCACTTTCGCGAACTCGATTTCGATGTTGATAGATTTCTGGGAAGAGATATTTATGCTGATCTTTCCAGGGAACAATTGATCATCTATGGTTTTATAATCATCATAAAAAACAACAAGTTTCTTATTGTCACCATCATTTAGTTCTTTGAGGTCAATCTGCCTGACGCGAAAGTTTTCAGGATCCAGCCAAATATTCTGCACCAGCACCTTAGAGTCTGATTCACCACTTTTCAGGTATTTCCTGATCTTCTTTCTTTCCTGGATTGTGATCCTGTACAATCCGCCATCAATGGTAGCTTTGTACTTGTTCACATCATATTGGGTAAGGTCATTGCCGATGATCATCGATTCAAGTATGGAATATTCGATGGTGGAGTTGATGCGCTCGTTAAGCAGGTCGTATTCCCCGGCAATGTATGTTTTATTGAGTCGATTGATAAACTTTATGGAATCATCGGAAAGTGATAGCCTGGCTGCCTCAATACCAAGAGCGGGAGAGAAAGAAATCCAGATTAAACTATCCTTTCGGATTCTCAACTGGCCTTTTAAATTGGTTTTTTTTCGGTCTTCAAGATAGCTGATGTTAAACTTGGCATTCAGGTAGTCGAAGTCAATATGGTTCTCCAGCATTTTGGCATAGAGGTAATTAAATCCATATTCCTTTAAAGGCTTTTTAAGTGTAGCTCGTGTAGATTTACAGGAATATGAAAATAAGGTAATCCCTGCCAGCAGGACAATGAGTATGAGGCTTGATAACTTATTCATACAGTTTTTTATCCTTAATCTTTTTATCCAGAAGATCCGAATAGTCTTTCCGGGTTTTTGCCTGCTGCCAATACTCATGAGCTTCTTTTTCCCTGCCCAGTTTAAATAGGATGTCGCCGTAATGTTCAAGAACTACTCCACTGGAATCACCCCCATTTCTGTAAGCCTTTTCTATCCACTCAAGGGCATCATCAAATTTTTCACGTTGATAAAGCACCCATGCGTAAGTGTCAAGGTTGTTGTGGTTGTAAGGATCCAGATCTATTGATCTTTTGGACATTTTCTCAGCTTTGTCCAACCTCTCTGAACGAAGGGAAAGATAGTAGGAATAATTGTTAAGCACAACGCTGTTATCCGGATTTATCTTCAGAGAATTATCATAAGCATCATAAGATGCTTCGTACATTTTTAACTCATTGTATGTGTCTCCAAGGGTGGAATAGAACTGTTCAAGCAAAGGGTTGTTGTTTATCACGTATTCCTTACCGGATTCAAGGTATGCACGAGCTTTAACAAAGTCCTTCAACTGGAAATTACTGATACCCGCAAAGAAATATGGCAGCGGATAATTCGGGAATAAATCGATAGCCTCTTCCGATTCTGTGGAGAGCGCTTCAAAATCTTCCAGATACAGATCACAAAAGAGCAATTGTTCCCACAGACCATAATTACCTTTCTGATCCTTAATGATCTCCCTCAGGATTGACCGGGATCCTTCATAATCTTTGTTCTCATAAAGCATAGATGCATAAAAGGTCTCCGACATGGGATCGTCCGGATGCGTCTCTCTGAGGATCTCTGAGAGTTCCAGCGCCTGTTTTCTTTGAGTTTCAGTTAATTCACCGGAGTAGTATGCAAACAAAAGGTTGATTTTTGTCTTGAGTTCAAGCGATGGATTTGCGAGTCCAAGTTTGAGCTCTTCGAATGACTTTTCATCTTCCCCTTTCTTTTTATAAAAATCTGCCAGTGAAATATGGACATAAGGATCATCCGGATTGATCTCAACTATTTTTTCATATGCCCGGATCGCCTTGTCCTCCATCCCATTTTTTAAGCAGTATTCTGCAAGCAACGCATAGTACCTGGGTTCATCCGGACTTATTTCAATCAGACTTTCATATTCCTCAACTGCCTTATCCGTTAGTCCAAGCTGACTATAAAGTTGAACTATTTGAGTGGTCAGTGCTTCATTTACACCCACTATTTCTTCAATTATCTGATACACCTCCACTGACTTCTGGTAATCGCCGGTAAAGAAATAAGCAAAAGCAAGCTGGTTTAAAAATGTAAGATCCCTGGGGTATTCTTCAACGAGCTCCTCGTAAACCTTAACATATTCTTCATATTGGTTATTGGCTTTGGCCAGATCAGCATACAGTACTTTAAACCATTTATTCCCATTATCAAGCCCGACTGCATTCTCAGCAAAAATCAATGCTTCATCAGTACGTCCCATTGCCTGGAGTATGCGCGCATTTTCATAATAAGCAGCAGCATCTTCCGGGTTGATCTGGATAGCATCGGAAAACATCACCCTTGCTTTTTCCAGGTTTCCCAATTCTCTTTCTCGTATAGCCTGGACGAACAGATCTGCTTCCCTGAAACGATCTTTTTCTGTTATAACAGTCTTCTCCTCTTTCTTCTTCTTTTTATCCTTTTTCTGACTGTAACCATGTACTGATAGTACGGTTGAAAAGGATAAAACAATTATTATAATGATGTTCCTCATGGAATGCTTTTCAATTTAAGTAACTTATTGACGTCCGGTATGTCCGAATCCGCCGGCGCCACGACTCGTTTCGTTCAGTTTATCTACCTGCTCCCATGTTATCTTGGCATGTTCGCTGATGATCATTTGAGCAATACGTTCACCATTGGTAACTTCAAAGGCTTCTTCAGAAAGGTTTACCAGAATAACTTTTATTTCTCCCCTGTAGTCCGCATCAACTGTGCCGGGAGTGTTCAGCACAGTGATCCCATGTTTTGCAGCGAGGCCGCTTCTTGGGCGGATCTGTGCTTCAAAACCCACCGGCAATTCAATGAATAAACCAGTAGGGATCATTTCCCGCTGCAATGGTTTCAGTACAACAGGTTCTTTAAGATTTGCCCTGATGTCCATCCCTGCAGAAGCTTCTGTAGCATATTCCGGTATACCGTTCCCGGAAACATTTACAATCCTTACTTTCATCTGATTTTATTCGAAGATTAATCCCGCCTTTTTTGGGAACTGGCAAAAATAAACATTTTTAAGTGGTAAGTTTAAGACAATCAAAGAGATTGAGATGGATTAATATTTTCAGCAAAAAACCTCTATACATTCTACTATATCACTACATAACTGCTTATGCGGACATTCGAAAGTTTTTCCTCTCAATGAAGTAAACTGCCAGCAAGTATATCAGCATCAACAGGGAATTTATTGTCAAATGGAAAGCATCTCCCTTGAAATCCGGAATGATTGAGATAGCGAAAAGGGAGACAGCAAGCAGTGTATAAAGGAAGATTTTTTTTAAATTATAATCTACCCTGTATATCCTCCTTCCCCAGAAAAATGATATGACCATCATGATAAAATAGCATGCGAAATTGGCCCAGGCAGAACCTATATAGCCTACTCTTGGAATCAGGATGATGTTAAGGACAATTGTAACGGTAGCACCTACAATAGCTATCACTGCCCCATATAGGGTTTTGTTAGTTAGCTTGTACCATACGGAAAGGTTATAAAATACGCCGAGGAAGAGTTTAGCCGAAAGAACAACCGGTACCACAACCAATCCCGCCCAATAAGCCGGGCCGATAAAATACTTAAAGATATCTATGTAAAGGGTAACGCCAAGGAAAATAAACCAGGTGAAAATCACAAAATAGGTCATGACCCTGCTGTAGATTTCTTTTGCGTCCTTTCTGCCGGATTCCCTGAAAAAGAAGGGTTCGGCTGCATATCGGAACATCTGGATGAAAAGCATCATCAGAATGGCCAACTTGTAATTGGCGCCATAAATTCCGATTTGTGCCTGGGCAGTCGAATCATCAGGGAGAAAATACCTGAGCAGGATTTTATCCGACACTTCATTGATCATTCCGAAAATGCCTATAACCAGGATAGGTGCTCCATAGGCGAGCATCTTCTTCAAAATCCGGGTGTCAATACTGATCCTGAATTTCTTTAATTCAGGGCTTAACAGTAATAGAGATATGACGGAACTAAGCAGGTTTGCGATAAAAACAAAAGCGATCAATTCAGTGCTCCTGTAGACCATAAGTGAAGCTAAGTTCTCTCTGGCAATTAAAGGGATAAACAGCAAAAACAAGAGGTTCAATGCAATGTTTGCCCCTACACTTATGAGTTTGATCATGGAAAACCGAACGGCTTTGTTTTTGTACCGGAGATAGGCAAACGGTATTGACGTAAAGGCATCGATGGCAACAATGGATGCAAGGATTAGGATGTATTCGCTGTGGCCCTCGTATTGCATCGAAGCTGCAATATCATTGATAAAAATAAAAACAAAAAGCAAGAACAATACAGAGGTGATCAGAAGGCTGCTTGTGGCAGTGCCAAATACTTTCTTTGCATCCTTCTCCAGCTCTGCATAGCGGAAGAATGCGGTTTCCATCCCATAGGTAAGCAACACCATTACAATGGCTACCCAGGCATACAGTTCCGTGATTTGTCCGTATTCTCCCTGGGCAAAAATCCTGGTGTAGAATGGAACAAGGAAATAATTTAACAGTCTGGGTATAATTGTTCCCAAACCATAAATGGCTGTTTCACCGGCTAATCTTTTTATGGGATTCCCTGCCATACTATTAAATTGCCAAACCCTGGCATAACAAACTGGTTTATTAACGACCTGATAGGATTATTATTCTGTTTTTATCAGCCTGCAACAATATGAAAAATTAATTGGGAAACTATCAGGATAATTGTCTGAAATACAAAACAAATGTAGTACCCCCTTCCGGCCTCTCTTCAAAATTGATCTCTCCTCCTATCTCATTCATTATATTTCTGGTTATTGCAAGTCCCAATCCGGTCCCACCTGATTTGGTGGTGAAATATGGTTTGAAAATATTCTGCTTAGCCTCATGTGGTATGCCTTTTCCGTTATCCGAAACCAAAACGATAATAAAACCTTCCTTTTTTTCAAGACTAATTTCTATTCGCTTATCGGGCATATCCTCCATGGATTGAATGGCATTTTTGATAAGATTGTTAAAAACCCTCAACAAATCTTTTTCTATTCCCATAGTGAAAAAAGACTTGTTATGTTCAACCGGTTTAACAGTGATGCTGAGACCAGGCTGGTTTTTAAAAAGTGTAACAGACGAACCAATCACTTTCTGCAAATCAACATTTTCAAGGTTTCCTGCATTGGTTTTAGCAAAATTGGAAAACATCTCGGCCACCTGGTTAAGTGAATCGATCTGGCTGATCAATGTAGCACTGATGCTGTGGATTTTATCTTTTATTTTTGGGTCATCAGCCTGGTAAGCTTTTTCCAGGTACTGAACGTTGAGCTTCATCGGAGTAAGCGGATTCTTGATCTCATGGGCAATCTGCTGTGCCACTTCCCTCCAGGCGCTTTCTCTCTCAGAATGCTTCATGAGTTCTGCACTTTGCTCCAGTTTCTCTACCATGCGGTTGTATTCGGAAATCAACTGACCGATCTCATCGTTTTTACCCCATTCCAACCTTTCATTTACCTTATCTATCTGCAGGCTTCTCAGGCTTTCCTGTAGCAGCAGCAATGGCCTGGTAAGCGCCCTTGACAGCAATAAGGCCAGAAGGGTTCCTGCTATTCCAAGAATAACAAACATATTGATGAAGGTGAATAGCATCAAATAGTAGGAACGGGTAACTTCTGATTGTTTTGCAAAATAGGGCAGGTTAACAATTCCTGCTGCCTGATAATCGTTAAGATTCAACGGAGCATAAGAAGAATAATAATCAGCCGTTCCTATCATTTCAGAGGTAACATAAGAGAGTCTGTTTTTGACAAACAATTCTTCATACGCCATTGGATTAATGTTTTCAGAGAGCAATCCTTTGTTAAAGATATCACGTCTTGAGGTGGCGATTAATTGCCCGGAAGGGCTGTACAGATTGATGTCTGAAAAAAAGACACTCGAGAATTTCTCAAGCATTAATTGCAATTCTTCCCGGTCAAATTGTTCAAGTGAGTTTATATTACTCAGCTTATACTCCAATTCGATGAGAACAGAAATGGTTTTCTCATTCAGTTGCTCGATGGTTTTGCGCTCATTATCGGCTTCTGCATAAAAAAGTGTTATGATCGCCAGAATGGCTATGATCAGGGAGATGGTTGAAACGAATATCAATTGCAGCCTGTTTCTGAAACTTAGCTGGATCAAAGAATCACTTCCCCGGAACAGAAGCGCCGAAAAATAGAGAAAAGTAAACAGTAAGAACAACAGGAAAAGCCCTGAAAAAACCACCAGCATTTCTGAAACTTTTTCCAGCGGCCGACTAACGATAAGGTATTTATCTTCTCCAACCTCAATCTTTGTATGCCTGTGCCCCATAAGGTTAAAAAAGACTTTATTGTGATAATTTTCCAGAAAATCAAATCTTAGGTTGTAGGCAAAATTTCCAAACTTATTGTTCAGCCTCCCGTTTTCATATACTGCAAAAGAAAAGTGGGTCAGGTCCAAACTGGTCTTGCTGTTATCCACGAGCAATTCAGTGTAGCCCAATCCCTCAGGTACATAGCTGTAAAAGAACTCCAGATAGATTTTCCAGTTTGACTCAATACCGGTAGCAGAATCCATTTCGATTTTTCCGATGTAGTAGATTGTTGCAGGAATATCGTCTATCTGGTACAATCCTTCAGTCGCGGTGGTAATTCCCAGCTCTTCGATTCTGAAATCAAAGAATTCTTCACAATCGTATAACTGAGCGCCGGGATTTACAACAATTACTTCACCCTCTTCACATACCGTAACCTGAAGCGAATACTTGTCATTTAGTTCTGTAAAATAGGTGCCCTGGAAATAACTGCTCAGGTTCTGTTCCGGATCAAGGTAATTAAGGATTATATCATTTACCAGGGTGTCATTTTTTATCTTGCCAACAACGGTCGCATAATTCGATTCAAGTGTAAGATCTTTTGAATCAGATAGCAGTTGTGCAGTTTGGATCTGGTGTATATCCTTTTTGTCCTTTTTCAATTGGTTAACGACAATGGTACAGGAAGATGAGAAAAGAATTATTCCTAATAGCAGTTTTAAGGGTTGTGGTTTCAGTCTGCCTGGTAAATAATAACTAATTACGAGTGAACCATAAGTACAAATAACTGAGGCAATAATAATTGCTCTTTTATCGGGAAGTAAATAAAATGATCCGATACCTAAAATGAGAAACATCACAAGGTAAACAATTAGCGGCCTGGAAATAAATTTGATTTGTTCGATCAGGGAGGAGGTGAATAAATACAATGCCAGTACTATCAGCAAAATACCCATGATAATAATAACTCCTTGTTTGCTCAACAGCAGGAATCCAAAAAAGGCATTGTACTCCAGAGTTTGAAGTCCTTCATAAATCGCATAAAACAGCACCCCGGTCAATACAAATAGAAATATGGCAGTCAGGATGGCTGTAAAAGGTCTTTTTTTCTGGTTTTTATCAGCCGGATACTTGCTTAAAATAGTTTTTAATTTTAACGCTATGACACTAATTATTAATGCATTTAAAACTAAATCACCATACGTGGACAACCCACTGATTGCAATTTCAGAAGGAGCAAATAAAAAAGACTGTTTAAGAATCCAGGGAAAACCGGTGAAATGATCAATTACCCGAAGCAGAATCAAGTCAACAACAAAAAATAAAAACAGTGTTATATTATTGTTTATCAATTCTTTAGCTAGATTATACAATCGATCAACCAATAGTATTATACACAGGTAAAACAATATAAATAGAAGAAACAATCCTAAAATTACACTGTCGCTTGATTTTCGGTCGGAGGTGATGATCAAGCCAAGACAATTCTTTCCATCCCTGTCATAAATAATATGGTCTGCATTGGCAAGGTCATGTGTAAGTTGGATATTTTCAGCCGTTGAAAAATCGGGGTCAAATGTATTTGGAAGGAAGGAGTTGTTATACGCGTATTCTGCCTTGATTTGTTTCAACAAGAAAATATCGTAATCATTAAACTGCTTCCTGTGCAACAAATACCATCCGGTTTTCTGGAAAATAACTGTATCTGAAATGCTGGAATTTACACGTGCTATTTCATTGGTGATCATTCTGCTATTCCAGAAAAACAAAGTGTCTTTCCAATATACCTGGGCAATAATATTGTTATCATCAACAGATCTTTCAAGCAATGGCCAGTAGTTATTTCTATTAGCGGAAAGAATGTCTTCAATACTTTCCATCCTTTCGTACAACATGTTTTGCTGCTCAATAAAATTTTTCTGAAACTTTACGAACTGACGTTCCGGGTTATCAAAATAATCAGCCGAAAATTTAACAAAGTAAAAAAGTATTAGGAAGCTTAAGCCTGCAATAATCACTATGTGCAGGCCGGGTTTGCCAGAGAATGCCCTTTGAAAGATCATCAGCTTTTGAAAAAACGTTAGATAGAAACTTAGTGCTAAGTTAGCCGGTTATTTCTGTTCTGCAACAAAAATCATGCTGGAATAATTGCCGGTTTGCCTGGCTGTCCTATTCGACCGGAAACCATTACAAGCTGCCCTGAAGTATGGAAGTTTTGTCTTTTTGTATTGCTCACTTAACATACTTACATAATAAGCATCGAATTTCATAGGGTACTTTTCCTTTAGTGAAAAGCCATGACTGTTTAAAAGGTCATCGATTGATTGTGGAGTGAAATGGTATAAATGCCTTGGAACATCCAATGCTGCCCAGAATTCCTTATATCTGAGGGAATCAGGAGAGTCAAGAACCGGAACCGCAATAAACAAACAGCCATCCTTTTTTAACAGCCTTTTGATCTGTTTCATTCTGCTATTCAAATCCGGCACATGCTCTAATACGTGCCACAAAGTAATGATATCAAAAGAGCCAGATTGAAATTGATCGAGTTCGCTTTCTTCGAAAACCTTTAAACCATATTTCTTTTTAGAAAACTCCCTGGCCGAATCATTAGGCTCTACCCCTATTGTTTCCCATCCTTTAGTAGAAAAGTATTTCAATAACTCACCTGTTCCCTGACCAATGTCAAGTATTTTTCCCTGTTGCTTGTATTTGGTTATGAGTTTGAATTTTCTTCTGATATTAATATCACGGATCTTATCGTAAACGAATCCTTTGGGGCTAAACTTGTTGACCGTGTGTGACAGGTAGTCAGGTGTTTCATAGTAATCTGAAAGCTGCGATAAAGATGGTATTGGATTTGTAAATACGAATTTACAATCCCTGCACTGAGTAAGAGTAAACTCCTCTTGTGTATAAAAGTAATCCCTTGTCTTCAGGTATTCATCGATCTGTTTACCGCCACAAATGGGGCAGTTTGAAATATGTTGTTGGGCTCTTTGTTTCACGTGAAACTATTTCTAACGACCGATAAATACGGCCAGTACATTAATATCTGATGGCGAAACACCACTGATGCGTGATGCCTGGCCAATGGTTCTGGGTTTTATTTTTGAAAGCTTTTCCCTGGCTTCAAATGAAAGAGATTTCAGGCTATGGTAATCAAAATCATGTTTCAAATGGATAGATTCCAGCTTTGCCAGTTTACCGGCCATTTCTTTTTCTTTTGAAATGTACCCATCATATTTTATCTTAATTTCTGCTGCTTCCAATACATCCTCATCGATCCCTTCAGATGCGATAAAGTTTTCAAACTGCGGCTGGGCATTTATCAGGTTTTGAATATTTAATTGGGGACGGAGCAGCAAATTGGCCAGTCTCGTCTTTTCTTTCAGTGGAGAGGTTCTCCTTTCATTCAGTATCTCGTTTATTTCTGACGGAGAAACACTCTCTTTTTTTAAAAAAGCGACAAGTTTTTCAATGGTTCGTTCTTTTACCTTCATCCTCTGGTACCTGTCTTCTGAGGCCAGACCCAGGTCATAAGCCAGTGGCGTTAAACGAAGGTCGGCGTTATCCTGCCTGAGCAATATCCTGTATTCAGCCCTGGAGGTAAACATCCTGTAAGGTTCATCCACACCCTTGGTGATCAGATCATCGATGAGTACTCCAATGTACGCTTCATGACGATTCAAAATGAACTCCGCTTTGTTTTGTATTTTAAGGTGCGCGTTAATACCTGCCATCATTCCCTGTGCTGCTGCCTCTTCATAACCGGTAGTTCCATTTATCTGACCGGCAAAATAAAGCCCCGGGATTTTTTTTGTTTCCAATGTGTAACTCAATTGGGTAGGAGGGAAGTAATCATACTCGATGGCATAGCCGGGCCTGAATATTTTTGCATTTTCAAAACCAGGGATTTTTTTCAATGCCTTATACTGAATTTCCTCCGGCAATGAGGATGAGAATCCATTTACATAATATTCTATGGTGTTCCAGCCTTCAGGTTCTACAAAAAGCTGGTGCTTATCTTTATCAGAGAAGCGTTCTATTTTGTCTTCAATTGAGGGACAATACCTGGGGCCTATGCCTTCTATTCTTCCCTGGAACATTGGTGAGTCAGCAAAGCCCAGTTTCAGCGTATCATGAACCACAGGTGAAGTGTAGGTGATCCAGCAGCTTCTTTGCTTTTTCAGGCTATACTTTTTCAGATAGGAAAAATTTCCTGGATTTTCATCCCCTTCCTGTTCTTCCATTTTCGAGAAATCGATCGTTCGGCCATCCACCCTCACGGGTGTGCCGGTCTTCATCCTGTCAGCATCAAAGCCAAGTGCAACAATCTCTTCGGTTAGTCCTTTGGATGCAGGATCTCCAATCCGGCCACCACCGAATTGTTTTTTGCCAATATGGATTTTCCCATTTAAAAAAGTACCGTTTGTAAGTATAACAGCTTTTGCGTGTATTTCATGACCCATGCCTGTTTTTACCCCTGTTATTCTATTTTCCTTTACAACAAGGCCGGTTACCATGTCCTGCCAGAAATCAAGGTTTGGTGTATCTTCGAGCATTCGCCTCCATTCCTGTGAAAACAAAAACCGATCACTCTGTGCCCTGGGGCTCCACATGGCAGGGCCTTTGGATTTATTCAGCATTCGAAACTGGATCATGGTCTTGTCAGTAATCAGGCCGGAATACCCACCCAGCGCATCAATTTCCCGAACAATTTGCCCCTTGGCAATACCACCCATAGCAGGATTACACGACATCTGGGCAATGGTATTCATGTTCATAGTGATCAACAACACCTTCGAGCCCAGGTTTGCGGCTGCGGCTGCGGCTTCTGAACCGGAATGTCCGGCACCTACAACTATTATGTCGTACTTTTCAAACATATAAACTGTTTCACGTGAAACAACTAGTTTTTAGTTCGGGGCAGCAAATTTATATAATAATCTTCTTTAGCCCGCATGATGTCCTTTTGTTTGATTGTTTGATCGTCATAGCCCAACAGGTGGAGCACACCGTGAACGGCAACGCGATGCAATTCATGCTGGAAGGATTGATGCATCTCTTTTGCGTTTTCTCTTACCCGGTCAAGGCTGATGTAAATCTCTCCTGAAATGATACGCTCAGCTTCAGAAGAAGGAAAAGTAATGATGTCGGTTAATGCGTCGTGCTGAAGAAACTGTTTATTCATCTCATACAAATAAGGGTCATCACAAAAGACATACACTACTTCGCCTGTCTCCTTTCCTTCCGATAGGATGGTGGTGTTGACTAATGAACGTAATAGGGTTGAGTTGAATACTTCAGGAGGAGTGGTGAGTAGGTTAAAGCTGATCATCACTTTTTTTAAGCTGTTCTTCTATGGTGTGATTAAAGTAAGAGTTCAGTTGCGTTTGACGGTGTTGGAATACCTTATTATGCAAGGCACTTATATCAAACTCAAGGGTAACTTTATCCCTGTCATCAAATTCAATATGATCAACGAGGGTGCCCAGCAGAAAACCAAGCTTATCTACTTCATTTCCAGTATTTTTCACATTTTCCATACTTTCCTCAAAAGTTTTAATTAACTGATTATCAACTGGATTGAATGAAATGCTAACTTTTTGATGGTCAGTATGGTATGTAATTACAACATGATTGTTTCCGGGGTATCTGAGTAACTCTTCAAAAAAGGTAGTCACAGAGATAAGGATGTTGCCGTAATAGGCATCGTTTATAAATAACTGATCGCAAATGGTATCAACAAAATGTTCAATGTCGCGTGTAGATTGAGGCTGTAGCCGGACCTCAATAGATTGATCATTAGTTACCATTTCCCTTTTGCATTTTATAAATAAACTTCTTGTGCAAAGCCCGATAATAAGGAGACAATTCGACAGGAACTGTAATCAGGATGTCCTCCTGTTTTTCGTTCTTATCCTTATACTCCAATTGATCGGTTAGGTTACTTCTTTTTCTATTTTTTCCTTCCTCAGATTCGCGTTCTTTTTTCTTTTCTCTTTCCATGTGGGCTTTTTCGGATTTAAGCAGCCGCACTTCGATATCTTTCTGTCTTTCGAGCGTCTCCTGAGTAATCCTTCTGTTCACGATATCTTCCTCCGACTTCAGCATCTCTTCCACCAATTTATTAAGCGCGTTACCTGTTCCACCCTCAGATTCCATTTCTTCAATATACTGCTGTAATCTTCGCCGTATCTCACTTTGCTGCGCCGCCATACGTGCCAATTCTTCACTGTTGCCCTTCATTCCTTCTTTACCCTGCTGCCCTTGATTTTTTGAACCGCCTTTCATTTGCTCATTCAACTGCTTTTGCATCTCTCCCATAGCATCCAGGGAACCGGGCATAGACTGACCCGGATTTGGGCACGACTGGCCTCCCGCTGTTCCCGACATTTGCATGCTTTGCTGCATCTGGTCCAGCGATTCGGCAAGCATGAGGGCCAGGTTATTCATCGATGTCATCGCATACTGCTGTTCGGTAAGAGATTTACCCTTCCGGCGCTCCTGCATGGAGTTCAATCCCTTGTTGATGTTGTTGATCACCTTATCAGATTCTTTGATGATAAAAGGCTTGATCATGATCTGTCGCTTACTCAGGGCTACAAGCGAATCATGGACAATGGCGAAATCATCGTTGACAAGTTTTAACTGATCGATGTTTTCAATGTAAACAGGGTCGTTTTGAGAGGTTAATTTCACCCTGTCCATCAGTAGCTCCAGGTTGAAACTCAAATCGAGCAGGTTGTCGAGCAGTTTCTTAATGTATTCGGCATCTTCTCCCATCCGTGATGCCATGGCGCTTTGCATCATCATTCCAAGCTGGCTTGCCATTTCTTCCATTTTCTGTCCGGCATTCTGCTGGTTTTGAGAAGCTTTTTTCTGCTTGCTCTTGCTGAGGTTCTCAGAGGCTTCATTCATTTCATTTTTGATGTCTCCGATTTCCTGTTCATCAGCACTCACATCAAAAGGCTTTTCCAATTCCTGGTTTAGTTCTTCAGTCTTTGCAAGGTCTTCCTCAATCTCCTCAAACTTTTCCTGTATAGATTTTTGCTCCTCCAATGATTCATTCTCGTCAATTTCTTTTTCTGCAGTCTCTTCGGCAAGTTCCTTTTGTTCTTTTGAAAGTTCTTCAAGTTTGCTGATTGTTTCTTCGAGTTTTTTCTCGAACTCCAGTTGCTTGTACAATTCAAGGTTCTGCTCCAGGCTGCTCTTCAGTTCCTCATTCCGGCGCTTCATCTGCTCCATCATTTTGGTGAGCTCATCCTTATCCAGTTGTTCCAGTTCCTTCTTCAATTCTTCCATCCGCTTTGCGAGTTCTTCATCACTGAGTTGTTCGAAAAGCTCCTCAAGTTCGGCAAGTTTTTCTGCAAGCTCCGGATCTGACGTTTTCTCCAGCAACTCTTCGATCTCCGTCATTTCCTTATTCATTTCACTCATTTGATCGATCTTTTGCTGAAGTTTTTCCTGTTTTTCCAGCAGTTCGGAAATCTGCTTTTTATCCATCCAGCTTAGATCCTGCTTGTCGAACAAGGACATCTTTAACTCTTCCAGTTCCTGATTCACCCTATCAAGCTCATCCATGGCCTCTTTCATCTCTTCTTTGAGTTTCTCAGAAGCTGAAGCAATGGCTTCTTCCAGTTCTTTTTCGTCGGGCAGGTGTATATAAAATGTAGAGGATTTCGTTCTCTTGAATCCGTTTACCGCATCGTTGTCACGTACTTCAAAATAATAGCTTATGCCTTCGCCGGGCTGTAATCCGAAGTTTAGCGCCTGAACAGAATAATTAAAATACTGTTTGGGAATTGAAGGATCGATCCTTAAGACCGAGTCACGCCATGGCCGGTCATCCTGATTATCTTTCTTATAATAAAACTTCAACGACCTGAACCCATGATCATCTCCGATGGTTCCTGTAAAGAATGCATACCCATAAATGGACTCTTCCTTTTGTTCCTGAACTTCGATGGTTGGGTATTCATCTTTGATTACCTGAACGGAGAAACTCATGGAATCTGATCGGGAAACATGCTTATTGGAGGCCATCAGGGTGTAATAGAAATTCTTATCAGCTTCCTTATCCAATTTGAATACATTCCCTTCTTCAGTGGTAAGCAAATGAGTGGAATCTTCAGTTTTAAAGATCACCTTTTCGGCATCCTTGGTATACACCTTCCAGCTAATCTTTGATCCCTCCGGTACGACAATATCCCCTGAGTTTTCAATTAATTCGGATTTTTTATCCAGGTATCCGGGGTAGTCAAGTACCACATCGAAACTGAAAATAACCGGTTTTGGAAAAACTTCTATTCGGTATTCACTACTTTCAAAATCATCGGTAACAAGCGAAAAGTACACATCATTGTTTATGTCTTTAAATGTATACTCATAACTGCCTGGGGCAGTCTCAGTCATTCGATAAGCAAAACTCCCGCTGCTGATACTAAGCCTGCCCGGAACCTCCTCCCCGCTTGCCCTGACCTGCAAAGTAAAGTCATCATGCTGCAGCGCTTCGAGTTTCTCGTTTACAAGCTTTAATTGATATGGCAGCGGTTTTTCAAAATAGATACCGTATTTAACAATTCTCTCAGAGGGTTCAGTAATGAATGCCGGGGAGATGATTAGGATTACAAGAATCAGTAACAGGGGAGGAGCAAAATACTTCAGGTGCTTTACATTCTTTTTCAGGTCTATCGCGTTTTTAAAAGGAACAGGTCTGAGTTCGGCAGAGCGTTGGTCAATGCTGGCTTCCAGCAGCGCAATTTCACCGGGATCCAGGTCACTACTGATCTGCTGTTTCAGTTGCAAGGTATTCAGTAAGCGATCGCTTACCCCCGGAAAATAAGCGCCGATAATACTTGCTGCCTGCTCAGGTGTTAGGGTCTTCCCTATCTGCGCAAGCTTTATTCCCGGTATCAAAACATAAAAGGTAAGAACCAGCAAAACAAGGAACAGGAAAGAGTAAAAAATGAATGTTCTTGCCAGCACGCCTGACCAGGCAAGGTATTCGATAAGATCAATGAACAGGAACAGTACAAGTATGATGGAGCCACTGTAAATGAGTCCCTTCAGCATCAGGTTTTTGTAATATTTCCTGATAAACTGTCTTACCTTTTTTTCGAGTATGTTGAAATCTCCTGTCATTGACAACGTTGTGACTTTTCTGAATGTCTATCTCTACGGAACTACATTCATTACCTTTGGCAAAGATAGATGAAATCGCCCCCAGGCGTGCTTGCTTAAGTAAATCCTATTTATGAAACGATATTTAACAATCATTATTCTTTTCCTTATTTCTACATTGATCAGCGCCCAGATGGTTGAGCACAATCACACTGAAGGAAAGTGCGCTCATGCGATTTCTAAAATACCTCGTACGCTTGATCATCTTTACAACTGGCAAAGCAAGTTCCTCGATTATTACGATGTAAAGTTTTATTTCCTCGACATTGAAGTGTCGAACTCATCTACATTCGTTTCCGGTAACGTAACAATCGAAGCCGTAAGTACTTTCGATCTCGACACCCTTGCTTTTGAATTGATTGATGCCCACACTATCGACAGTGTTTTTTTCAATGATGAACTGTATAATACTTACACCCGGTTGGGTGATAATGTTCTTGTGCCCGTGAATAAAATCGACAAGGGCACTCCTTTTACTTTTAGGGTTTATTACCATGGTGATCC
>JAUXDH010000029.1 GCA_030618545.1 Chlorobiota bacterium | reverse complement strand
AAAGCAAGCATAGGAACCATTATTTCCACCATGCTTCCATACACAATGGTTTTCATGATAGCCTGGTCTATATTACTGGTTATATGGGTTTACCTAGGTTTGCCTCTGGGACCGGGAGCGCCAATGTATTACGATGGAGGTCTTGCTCAGTAAAATCTGCGAGAAAGAGTTTCACGGGGATGGGCGCGGATTTTATGATGAATTGAATCAGAAACAAGTCTGTTCGATTGAAGACAGATAATGACTTCCTGTCTCACTATGGCTAACCCATCCATCAGCGCCAATCTGCGAACTAATCAGCGAAAACCTGCCTGAGCTGCCGCTTCGGCAGGCAGGTCTGCGAGAAATAATAAAATAACCAGTCCTTCCTAACTCTTCTGCCTCAGCCATTTCCAAAGAATAGCATAAGTTACTTTTTGTCCGTACATCAGGATACCGGTACGGTAAATCTTGCCTGCCAGCCAGGTAGTAAAAATGAATCCGACTATCAATAATCCTCCAGATGCGAAAAGCTCCCAATAGGGAACACCGAAAGGTATGCGCATCATCATGATCACCGGAGAAGTAAACGGGATCATGGAAAGCCAGATCGACAAGGTGCTGTCAGGTTGATTTACCACTACGCCACTCATCATTACCGAAAATATCAACGGTATAGATACCGGCAACATGAATTGCTGTGTATCGGAGTCATGGTCAACCGCGCCACCGATTGCAGCAAATAAAGAAGAATAGAGCAGGTAACCTCCAAGGAAATAAAAGATAAAACTCAGTATCATCGCCGAAAGATTGATACTCCCAATGATCTCAGTGATCATTGCCATTTTATCACTGGAGATCCCGGATGCCGCATTTTCCGTAATTACCTGGTTTTGTCCATTCATGGATTGCATTCCTGCTGAAATATCTCCACCAAATCCCAACTGGAATATGACAAGAAAAAATCCTGTCAACACGATCCAGAGCAAAAACTGGGTTAGCCCAACCATAGCGATACCTATGATCTTTCCCATCATCAGTTGGAAAGGCTTTACAGAAGAAATAATGACCTCAACGATCCTGTTTGACTTTTCTTCCATCACACCTTTAAGCACCTGGGCGCCGAACATGAATATGAAAAAGTAAATCATGATGCCGGCAAAAATGGCAAGGGCCACCTCAACTTCAGTATAACTCTTTTTTTCAGCTCCATCCTCTTCTACCCTGATGGTATTCAGGTTGATATTGGCTTTCGCCGATTTGATCACCTCCGGATCTATTCCCTGGGCTTTTAGCTTTTCGTTTTCAATGGTGGTTTTCATCACCGATTTGATGTAAGCGGTGACATTTAAACCTGGTTGTTTTACAGAGAACAACTGCGCGTTTACCGGCAGGTTCAATTCTGTTTTTGGGATGTACAAAAGGAGATCTCCTTTATTATACAGGGCATTTTCCTTTTCGTCATTGATTCCTTCGAATACATGATAAAACTTGATACTTTCCTGGTCTTTGAACTTTTCAAAAAATATTCCTGTCTCATCGAGTACCGCCACGCTTTTTTCTTCTGATTCACTCCATTCTGAAAGCATGGCAGGCAATATGATCATAGCCGCTATCAATATCGGCCCCAGGATCGTCATAATGATGAATGACTTCTTTCTGACCCTGGTGAGGTATTCGCGTTTTATGATGAGGGAGATTTTATTCATTAACCATTCCTTTCCTGTCTTTTTCATCTAAATAATTCAGCGCATGAGAAACCAAAGTTTGGCTGATCAACTCGTAAGCGCTACCTCCTGAATAAAAATGTCGTTAACAGAAGGCAAAACTTCACGAAATGAGACCACCTCAACCTGTTTAATTAAAAGGTTTAGCAACTCGTTTGATGAGTGATGACTAAGAGTCTTAATGTTGGCTACTTTTTCACCGTTCTTCTGCTCATCATTCATAACTTCGATATCGGCACTTTCAAAAATAAGTTCTTTGGGTGATCTGTAAACCACCTCAAAAACATTAGCCTTAAAACGATTCTTAATTTCATGAATCTCACCGGAAAGAATTACCCTGCTATCGTTGATCAAAACAATGTGGTCGCAGAGTTCCTCAACGGAGGCCATGTTGTGGGTGGAGAAAATAATGGTCGATCCATTCTGTTGTAAATTGATAATCTCATCCTTCAGCAGGTTGGTATTGATCGGATCGAAACCGCTGAAAGGCTCGTCAAAAATGAGCAGCTTCGGTTTGTGCAGCACAGTCACAATAAATTGCACCTTTTGAGCCATCCCTTTTGAAAGTTCTTCAACTTTTTTGTCCCACCACGACCCAATCTCAAACTTTTCAAACCAAACTTTCAATTCCCTGATAGCTTCTTGCCTGGGCATACCTTTAAGCTGGGCAAGATAAACGGCCTGTTCTCCAACCTTCATTTTTTTATAGAGGCCCCGTTCTTCGGGCAGGTAACCAATATTGTAAATGTCCTGCTGTTTAATAGGTTCCCCGTTAAGTAATACTTCACCTTCATCCTTTGCAGAGATCATGTTTACGATACGGATAAGGGTGGTCTTACCGGCGCCATTAGGCCCAAGCAGTCCAAAAATACTTTGTTCGCCAACCTCAATGGATACTTTATCCAATGCTTTATGGTTAACAAAGGTTTTGGAAACTTCTATTGTCTGAAGGGCTGTCATAATATTAGGAGAAGAACTCCCTCATTCTCTCAAAATAGCTCTTGTCTTTTGAGGTCGGGCTAGGTTTAAAGTTTTCCGAATTCTTAAGCTCTTCCAATATTTTCTTCTCCTCCCTTGACAGATTCTTAGGGGTCCATACATTCACATTGACCAGTTGGTCGCCCCTTCCATACCCATTTACATCGGGTAATCCTTTGCCTTTAAGGCGGAGCACCTTTCCTCCTTGTGTTCCGGGCACGATTTTGATTTTTGCCTTGCCGTCAACTGTGGGTACTTCAACCTGGGTTCCCAGGGCTGCATCCGAAATACTGACGTAAAGGTCAAACAGCAGGTTATTGCCATCTCTGATAAGATCCGGGTGATCTCCTTCTTCGATAAGCACCAGCAGGTCGCCCGGAACGCCACCCCTGGCAGCGTAATTGCCTTTACCACTTACTGACAACTGCATTCCTTCAGCAACACCGGCAGGAATCTTAAAAGTAACTACTTCCTCACCTTTTACGATTCCATTACCATGACACTCATGACATTTGCTGGTAATCACCTCTCCTTCGCCACCACATTGAGGGCAGGTGGAGGAAGTCTGCATCTGGCCCAGGAATGTATTGGTAACTTTGGTCACCTGGCCACGCCCACGACATGTTGAACAGGTAGATTTGGAAGTGCCCCGTTCGGCTCCTGATCCATGACAAACGTTGCATCGGACGTATTTATTCAGCTTGATCTTTTTCTCAACACCATCAGCAATCTCTTTGAGTGAAAGCCTTACTTTCACCCTCAGGTTAGAACCCCTGTTCACCCGGCGGCGGGTTGGCCCCTGGGATCCAAAACCACCAAAACCACCTCCGAACACATCACCGAAAATATCACCAAAATGGCTGAAAATGTCATCCATCGACATATGCTGACCACCGCCAAAGCCAGAGCCTTTTAATCCCTGGTGACCAAATTGATCGTACCGGCTTCTTTTGTCAGCATCACTGAGCACCTCATAGGCCTCGGCAGCTTCCTTGAATTTTTCCTCAGCTTCCTTATCACCAGGATTTTTATCCGGGTGAAACTTCAGCGCCATTTTGCGGTAGGACTTTTTCAATTCCTCGGTTGAAGCACCTTTGGATACTCCCAGTATGTCGTAATAGTCTCTTTTGCTCATCCTTTTTTAATTCCTTTCCACTAGTGCTACTTTCCTACAACTACCTTAGCATGTCTGATTATTTTATCATTCAGCAAATATCCTTTTTGCACAACATCAACAACTTTACCTTCGAGGTCTTCCGATGGTGCCGGAATCTGCGTTATCGCATCATGGAAATCCGTATCAAATTCCTTTCCCTTGCTATCCATCGGCTGCAGACCTTTTTGTTTTAAGAAGTTAAACAGCTTATTAAATATTAATTCAACACCATTGATGGTTTCCTCATCGGCCTGGTGTTCTTTCATTGCTTCCATGGCACGGTCAAAATCATCCAGCACCGGCAGAATACCTTCTATTACTCCCTGTGAGGCGGTTCTAATCAACTCAATCTTGTCTTTATTGCAATTCTTTCGATAGTTGTCAAAGTCGGCAAATAATCGCAGAAATTTGTTGTTGAGTTCAACATACTGTATTTTCATCTCCTCCAGCTCTTCAGCGCAAGAAGGTTTTTTCTTTTTATCTTTTGATTTGCCGCCTTTTTTCTCCGCGGATTTTGATTCCTTCTCTTCAGGAGAATCCATTTCATTCAAATCTTCCTGTTTTTCCATTTCTCTCTCCTGATCCGGTTTGGTTTTCTTGCTCATGCGTAAAGTTTTGTTTAATCGGGTTTACAAAATGTTTGCCAACCGTTGATTACGGTCAAAATGACAGTAGATTTTGTTCTGCACTGAGATGCTGACAATTCAGGTGCCGGACTGATAAATGAGAGGGTTTATTTAATTCTTTCGATTTTAGCTCCGAGCAATTGCAATCGTTTATCAATATTCTGGTAGCCCCTGTCGATTTGCTCAATATTTTCAATAATGCTTGTACCCTGTGCAGACAGGGCTGCAATCAGCAATGCCACTCCGGCACGTATATCGGGAGAACTCATTTTGATGCCTCTAAGCGGTTGTTCATGATTTAACCCAATTACTGTAGCCCGGTGCGGATCGCATAGTATGATCCGGGCCCCCATATCAATCAGTTTATCGACAAAGAACAATCGGCTCTCAAACATCTTTTGATGTATCAATACACTTCCTTTTGCCTGGGCAGCAACCACCAATACGATGCTGATCAGGTCGGGGGTAAATCCCGGCCAGGGTGCATCATCCACCTTCATGATTGATCCATCAATAAAAGTCTCAATGACATACTCATCCATAGATGGGATGATGAGGTCAGTACCCGATTGCTCGATGACAAGACCCAGTTGTCTGAAAACACCCGGTATCCGGCCCAGATTCGCAAGATCAACATTCTTAATGGTGATGGTTGATTGGGTCATGGCCGCAAGGCCAATGAAACTACCCACCTCGATCATGTCAGAGAGCATGGTATGACTTGTTCCTCCCATTTCACTCACTCCCTCAATTACCAGAAGATTTGAGCCAATGCCAGAAATATTGGCCCCCATTCTATTCAGCATTTCGCATAACTGGACCAGGTATGGTTCACAGGCCGCATTGAAAATGGTGGTTTTGCCCTTCGCAAGGACGGCCGCCATAATAATATTTGCAGTTCCGGTAACTGACGCTTCTTCGAGGAGCATGTAGTCACCCCGAAGCTCAGGAGCAGAAAGGTGGTAGCTTTTTTCCCTTTCGTCATATTGAAACTTCGTTCCCAATTTCTGAAATCCAATGAAGTGAGTGTCCAACCGACGGCGGCCTATCTTATCTCCGCCGGGCTGAGGCAGGTAGCACATACCGAAACGTGCAAGCATCGGACCGAGTATCATTACTCCTCCGCGAATACTTGTTGCCTTTTTATAGTACTCAGGTGTTTGCAGATAGTCGAGATTGATGTCATCCGCTTTAAACACATATTCATTTTCTGAACGTCTGTTGACTTTAACACCAAGGCCCTGCAACAATTCGATCAAACGATTGACATCAAGAATATCCGGCACGTTGGAGATCGTTACATCCTCGGGGGTAAGCAGAACAGCACAAATAACCTGAAGGGCCTCATTTTTGGCTCCTTGTGGAAAGATTTCACCAGATAAGGTTTCCCCGCCAATAATCTTAAAAGCTCCCATGCAATGCTTTTTTTGAGTATAGTAAATAAACGAAAAAACAACCAGTTTATGGTTGTTTCAACGATTTTCTTTTGAACGGAAAAAATAACAGCTACAAGAATATTCCCGGCCTAATAACTTTTAGGACCGTAGCTCTTTTTTTTGTGGCCACTGTCTTTTCCCCTTTGCTGGAATTTCTTCTTTTTAACCTTATTCCGGGCAAGGATATCACTGGTTGCAGCCAGCTTAGCATCTTCACTCAGATGTAATTTTCCATTGGACATTTCCACAAGCTGCCTGATGATTATCTCATCATCCACAGAATCCCTGTTCCAGTTTAAATAAGATTTCTTGAGGTGATTAGCAATAACATGAATCAATGCTTCTTTTTCAGGCCCATCTTCAAATTCAATGGCTTTATTGATGATGCCCTCGATGTTTTTACCGTAATGCCTGTATTTAATTCTGCCGTTGCTGTATTCTACATTCTCTGGTTTCATGGTCAGTTGTTCCTGGGATGGCGGCGAAAAGGGGCCGTCAACGTCCAACTGGAAGCGTGAGATAATATACATATGATCCCATAAGGTTCTCTGGTAATCTACTGAATCTTTAATCCCGGGATTGATTTGCGACATGATTCCTACAATGGCAAATGTGGCTCTCGTCCGTTTGTCTTTTTCCTCAATCGTTATTGCATGATCGATCATTTTCTGGATATTCCTGCCATACTCAGGAATGATAAGCTTTTCGCGTTGTGAGTTGTATTCCATTATGTTTATGAGTGAAGTATTAACCGGATGGTTTTGAAAATATTGTGCAAAGGTAGTTAATTTTTGGATGGTTGCAGGTTGGAAGACGGAGGTTGTAGGTTGCAGGTCATTAGTTAATGGTTAATGGTTAATGGTCATTAGTCATTGGTGGTTGGCTCATTGGTTCACTCTATGTCTTCTGTATTAGGGAAGTACAGTAAATTCAGATATCGTACCGTACCTACGGTACTCTTTTGAAAATTGTATTCACTTGTTCTATAAATATTTCGCACCTCTGGTGCTGGAGAAACCAGCCTCGTAGAGGCGATATATTTATAGAAAATAGAAACATCCAAAAAGAAACCCCATCGGGGTGAAATAACAATATAAAGCCTTGTAGGTCCTTTTCTATTATTACGGATGAAAGCTATACCACAAAACACGAGCCCCAAAAACCACGGTATAGCCTATTCTATTACTAAAGTTAGATTTTGGTTATTTCACAAAGTGATTGAGGGACTTGGCTCTTACATCTTGCATCTTTGCTCTCGCTCATAAAACAATTGAGCAACTGAATAATCACGACAGTATCCGCAGCCTGGCAAAGCGAAGCAAAAGGCTCTTATTTCCTATCCCGGTAAAAAACACTGTCGCCTTTTTGTTAGGCCCCTGACCTTCTACAGCAATCACCTTGCCCTTCCCGAATTTGGGATGCTCTACCCGCATGCCTGTTTGGAGAGCCGCTGTGTCAGAAGGCACAAAGTTTTCTTCTTTTTTTCCAGCGCTGTTGACAGCGCCCGCATACTCAATGGGCTTAAAATTTTTATCCGGTCTCTTTTGGGGCATTGTTTGCCTGGACTGCGGAAGCCGGATATTGGCTCTTTTAGGCTTATCGATCAGTTTTTCATCGATCTCTTCGAGGAATCTGCTGGGTTCTGTTATCGTAAACTGCCCCCAGCGGTAGCGGCTTTCTGCATGTGAAAGGGTGACCTTTTCCTGAGCCCTTGTCAGCGCTACATAAAAAAGCCTTCTCTCTTCTTCCAGTTCCGTCCTTGTGCTTATAGATTGGATGGAAGGAAACAGGTTTTCTTCAAGACCTACAATAAACACATGGGGAAACTCAAGACCTTTTGCCGCATGAATGGACATCAGGGATACCTTGTCCTTATCCTCGTCATCTTTATCGGCATCGGTGAGTAAGGCCACATCCTGCATGAACTCATCAAGGCTTCCCTGGTATTCCATGTCTCCTTCATTTTGCTCAGCGCCTTTTACCACAAACTCTTTGATTGCATTTAAAAGTTCTTCAATATTTTCTACCCTGCTGATGCCTTCCGGTGTGTCTTCTTCCCGGTAAAGTCTTAAAAGTCCGGAAGAAGTAGCAATATGCTGCGCCACTTCAAAAGCATCCTTTTTCTTTAACTCAACCGCAAAACTTTTAATCATTGTAGCAAAAGCCTCCAGTTTGGCAGCAGTCCCCGAATTGATCTTCACATGAAAACGAATAGGAGTATTCAATACTTCCCAAAGAGATACATTGTAGGCATCCGCAGCAATGACCACCTTTTCCATCGTGGTTTTACCAATCCCCCTCGCAGGCATATTGATGGTCCTTAACAAGGCATCCTCATCATTGTGGTTTATGGTCAGCCTGATGTAAGCAAGCAAATCTTTGATCTCTTTTCTGCTGTAAAATGAGAGACCACTAAAAATACGGTAAGGGATATTGAGTTTCCTTAAAGCCTCTTCAATTGATCTTGACTGTGCATTGGTGCGGTACAGCACAGCAAATGCGATATTGGGAAGTTGCTGGTTCATCTTGGTCTCAAAGATGCTGTTGGCAACCATCGCGCCCTCTTCATTATCTGATGTAGCTTTTATATAACCAATCAGGTTGCCTTCATCGTTATCGGTCCAAACTGTCTTGTGGATCTGATCCTTATTGTTGGCAATGACCTTGTTTGCTGCTGATACAATCCTTTTGGTCGATCGATAGTTTTGTTCCAGCTTAAACAACTTGAAATCCGGATAATCGTGTTTGAAGTTCAGGATATTGCCAATGTGTGCACCACGAAAGGCGTAGATACTCTGGGCATCGTCACCCACCACACAGATGTTTTCATTCAGGGCAGCCAGTTTGTTCAGGATCAGGTATTGGGCATGGTTGGTGTCCTGGTACTCATCCACAAGAACATACCTGAACTTTTGCTGGTATTTGTAAAGTACTTTGGGAAAATCCCGGAAGAGGACATAGGTGTTGAAAAGCAGGTCATCAAAATCCATGGCATCAGCTTTTTTCAAGCGGTTGCTGTAGGTAAGGTAGATATCCTTGATCAAAGGTTTTTTAGCGCTGTCGTCTGCTGAGAGCAGATCAGGGTTGTTGGCATACTCCTCTGCTGAAATCAGGTTTGACTTTGCCATCGAGATACGATGCGCAACGTATGAAGGACTGTAAGCCTTATTGTCAAGGTCCTTCTCCTTGATGATATTTCTTATCAGCCTTTTGCTATCGTCACTATCATAAATTGTATAATTTGACGGATAGCCAAGGTGATGTCCTTCAATGCGCAAAATCCTGGCAAAAACAGAATGGAAAGTACCCATCCACACATTCCTGCCCTGCTGATCGCCAACCAGGTTCATCACGCGCTCCTTCATTTCCCTGGCCGCTTTATTGGTAAATGTCAGTGACAGGATGTGAAAAGGATCCACACCATTGGCAAGCAGGTAGGCAACACGATAGGTCAGCACCCTCGTTTTTCCTGAGCCCGCTCCCGCGATAACCATGGCAGAGCCATCTTTGTGTACTACTGCATCGTACTGCTCCTGGTTAAGTTGCTTTAGGAATTCGATCACTGGAATTAATTCAAAGGGCAAAAATATTGTTTTAGGGTTGTATTTTATCCCTTTCTAAATTGTGTTTTCAACAAAGTTCAGCTTAACGCAGGTATTGATACCAAACAGCCAGGCACAAGCCGGTGGTCTGACACAGTGAATCCAAATTCTTTCTATATTTATCGATATGATTTTGGATAAATGAGCAATAGCCAGAGACCATACACACTGTTGCTGGTATTTGTTTTGCTCGCCGGCATGCTGCTTCGATTCTGGGATTTCCGGAACATGCCATTCACTTTTGATGAACTCAGTGCACTGAGCCGTACAACCTTTGATTCGTTTTCCGAAATGATACGTGTTGGCGTCGTGGAAAAAGATTCGCATCCGGCAGGTGTTCAGTCATTTCTCTACTTCTGGGTAAAACTTTTTGGAGATAATGAAATGGTTGTAAAGCTGCCCTTTCTGCTGGCAGGAATGGCGTCCATCTGGTTGGCATACGACATTGGAAAGCTCTGGTTTGATCACAGCTCGGGCATACTTACAGCGGCCTACATGAGCAGCCTTCAGTTTTTTGTTCTTTACAGCCAGGTAGCAAGGCCTTATTCCAGTGGACTATTTCTAACCCTGTGCATGGTCTGGTTCTGGAGCCGGTACTTCTTTAAAGGAAATAAGCTGCAGGATCTATTGCTTTTCGTCGTATTTGGGGCTTTAAGCGCTTACAACCATTACATCAGCCTGTTGTTTGTCGCAACAGTGGGACTTTCAGGATTTTTCTTTACCGGCAAAAAAAATATTCTCCGGTATGTTTTTTCAGGAGTGCTGATGTTTCTGCTTTACCTTCCCCACTTATACATTTTCCTGGCACAGGCCGAAAAGGGAACTATTGGCGGCTGGTTAGGCGAACCCGGGAAATGGTTTATACTTGAGTATTTCCACTGGCTTTTTCATTACTCTGTCTTCTCCTACGGATTATTCCTGCTCATCTTACTCACAGGCATATTAGCCGGTTCTAAAAAACCGGTATCGACATTACATGGGAGGAAGAGAATCATCCTTTTCCTCTGGCTTTTACCTGCGCCTATTTTCGGATATGTCTATTCCTATTCCGTTGAGCCAATCCTGCAATTCTCCCTCTTAATATTTTCCGCGCCCTACTTTTTTATTCTACTCTTTTCATTCGTTAAAAAGTTTAATACAAGGCAACTTGCTCTTGCTGTCTCATTAATCATTCTTGTCAATGCGCTAACCCTGGTTTTCAACAGAGAGCATTACCGGATATTCTACAAACAACCTTTCCAGCATCTGGTTAAGGAGGCTATAAGGCTCGAAAAAGAATATCCGGGTGAAGTTTTCATCCTCAACGATTACATCCCCTACTACAGCAATTATTACTTCAGTAAATACAACAAATCACTCCCTTATTTCACGATTAGAAATAAGGATATTGACGAAACAGAGTTTGACTCCATAGTTGGCAATATCGATCAGCAGGTAGTGATCACTTCCGGTTTGCCACCGGATTATTTTCAAATAGTAAAAAAGCATTTTCCTAACTGGACAGCTTACGATTACGGATTCACTTTTGAGCAGTATACTTTCCAAAAAAATCTGCCTGAAAATGAGAAGGCGCTTTTTTCGGAACCAATCGAATCAACAGACTTCAGTAGCTTAACAGGCAGTTGGAAATTTAACGGGAATGCTGTTCTCAATGATGTTGTCCATGCCTCTGTTCTCTATCCAATGAATGACAAAGAATGGGGGCCTCTTATTGAGTTTCCCTTAGACAGCATCACGACTACCGGATATATTTTCATTGATATTGAGATGGAGATAATATCGGATAGCGGTATGGCGAAAGGAGTAATAGTCGCGGAAATTAAACATGGAGAGGATCAGGTTGACTGGAGGGGTAAAGAGTATAATGTAGCGCCGGCTAAAGACCGTATTCAAAAAGTTACCTCTACCCTCGATATCCAGGTTATGCTGGGAAATAAGATGAATGCAAAGGATAAAACCATCAGGATTTATATTTGGAATCCAAATAAAACCTGCTTTTTCATTGATAAAATGGAGATCAGATGGAGGGCCGGAAATCCATATCGCTATGCATTGTACACCGATTTTGAAACGGATTGGTAGCCAACCCTTCACTATCTGTTTCAAATGATCAATATCACACCTAATACCAAGTTCATATAAAATGAGCCAAAGTTTGCCCGTACGAACACAGGGGGTCCGTACGACCAACAGAAGTCTGTATGGATGGATGGGTCGGCAGTCTTTTGTTGTTTTGCAGATTCCATTAACCATTAACCATTCTCCATTAACTTATTTCCCACTCACCACTCACTAATGACAGATAGTCCTTAGACATATGACTGACTGTATTGGTAAACTACAAATAAAGTTAAGCCAACCTTGTTTTTTAGCGCCTTATGAAATAAAAATGCTATAACCTCCTGTTCACATGGGTATTAATAATCAGGTCAAACCAATACATTTGCAGTCCCGCTTATCTCTCTCTAATCAACTTAGTTTGTTAACAAATAGGTGATTATTATTGAAATATTATTTTACCTTTGCACCCTCAAAAATTTGAAGTAAAATCATTAATATTTAGGACCAAATGCAAAACAGAGGAGCGATTACGTTTTTTGCTGTAGCTTTTGCCCTGGTTTGCTTATACCAGTTAAGTTTCACCGTTGCCACAAGCCGGACGGAACGCAAGGCAGATAGTTATGCAACCAACGAAACAGCGCAAAGACAGGCTGATATGCTTGCAGGGGGAGATGAGGTGCTCAGGGGTTACCTGTTCGATTCCATTGCTGATGCCCGGGAAAATTATTACCTCGATAGTATTGCCAATATTGTAATCTACAATATTGGTGTCGATGAGTATACTTATAAAGAATGTAAAGAAAGAGAGATTAATCTCGGATTGGACCTGAAAGGTGGTATGAACGTCGTACTGGAAGTTTCAGTAGCTGACGTCATCAATGCACTTTCAGGGAACAGCAAGGATCCTGCTTTCGTGCGGGCCATGGAGATGGCTCACCAAAAACAGAGGCAAAGCAGCAAGGATTTTGTCACACTTTTTGGAGAATCATTTCAGGAAGCAGACCCAAATGCAAGGCTTGCTTCAATTTTTCTGTATGAATTCAAGGACAAAGGAATTACCACAAACTCAACTAATGCTGAGGTTTTGGCAGTTATTAAAAGGGAAGCGGATGGCGCGATCGACCGCTCCTTTGATATTCTCAGGACACGTATCGACCGTTTTGGTGTTGCACAGCCGAATATCCAGAAGCTGGCAACAAGTGGTCGGATTCTCATTGAATTACCAGGTATCAAAGACCCTGAGCGTGTTCGAAAACTTTTACAGGGAACGGCAAAGCTCGAATTCTGGGAAACCTATAATTTTGATGAAGTCTTTCAGTTTTTCGACGAGGCCAATACAGTATTGAGGTCAAAACAAGATGCCCTCAGCCAAACTGATGGCACCTCAACCGGAGAAGGCCCTGAAACAGAAAACCAGAATATTACTGAAGATACTCCTCAGGAAACACAGGAAGGTGAAAGCTCCCTGATTGACCAGATAGAGGGATCAACGGATACAACAGGACAATCACTTATTGATCAGATAGAAGGTGATACTACAGCTTCGGCTGAGGACCTCAGCTTTGAAGATTATGCCAAAAGGTATCCATTGTACGCGTATCTAACACCTTCGTATGTTCAGCAGAACGGACAGATGTATCCTGCTCAGGCAGCAAGAGTTGGTATGGCAGCTATCAAAGATACCGCGCGAATCAACAAAATGCTCAAGCAGGTAAAGGATGTTTTCCCCCGTGACTTGCTGTTGGCATGGACATCAAAGCCAGAGCCAACCATGCCTGACGTTCTCGAACTTGTTGCACTCAAAGCCAGTGCACGTGACGGAAGCGCTGCTTTAGGCGGCGAGGTGATCGATGATGCCCGCCAGGACTACGATCAAAATGGAAGAATCACCGTCGACCTTCAAATGAACTCACAGGGAGCGAAAATCTGGAAAAGACTTACCGGTGAAAACATCGGCAGACAGGTTGCCATTGTACTTGATGGTTATGTACGTTCTTATCCGAATGTAAACGATGAAATCCCAAATGGACGTTCTACCATTTCCGGTGGAAACATGACCCTTGAAGAGGCACAGGACCTTGCCAATATTCTTAAAGCCGGTAAACTTCCGGCACCGGCACGTATTGTTGAAGAAGCTGTTGTTGGCCCATCCCTTGGCCGCGAGGCTGTGAAAGCTGGAATGAACTCGTTCATCCTCGCTTTTATTCTCGTACTGGCCTATATGATTGTTTACTACAACCGCGCAGGCTGGGTAGCTAACCTGGCACTGATCACAAACATCTTCTTCCTGTTTGGTGTGCTGGCATCGCTGAAAGCAGTGCTTACACTGCCGGGTATGGCCGGTATCGTATTAACACTCGGTATGGCGGTGGATGCAAATGTGATCATCTTCGAACGTATTAAAGAAGAGATACGGGCTGGTAAAGGAATCAGGCTTGCCATTAATGATGGTTACAAAAATGCCTATTCGGCCATTATCGATGGAAACGTAACCACATTGCTTACCGGTATTGTGCTGTATATTTTTGGAACAGGTCCGGTTCAGGGTTTTGCCACAACACTTATTATAGGTATCCTGTCATCACTGTTCACAGCGATTTTCATCTCCAGGCTTATTTTCACCTGGTTGCTGAACAAGAACCGCAAGCTCAACTTTTCAAATAAGTATACTGCCAACGTAATGGCCAATGCAGCCTTTGATTTTATTGGCAATCGTCGTAAAGCGTATATCTTTTCAGCTATTTTGATTGTGGTTAGCCTTGGTTCTTTATTTACCAAGGGATTAAACTTCGGAATTGATTTTACCGGAGGTCGTACTTATGTAATACGATTTGATCAGGATGTAAATACAGAACAGATACGGGAAAGTTTAACGGTAGCATTCGAGCAGGTTTCTCCTGAGGTAAAGACTTTCGGATCAAACAGCCAGATCAAGGTAACCACCAAATACAAGATCGATGACGATGATCCGGCAGTTGATTCACTTATCCAGGTGAAATTGTTCAACGGTTTGAAGGATAGCTACAGAACTGCAATAGATTATACTGACTTTTCTTCAGATACAGAGGGTGAAAACAAAATGCTCGGTATTCTGAGTTCACAAAAAATCGGGCCAACCATAGCCTACGATATCCGTACCAAGGCTATGTTTGCCGTAGGATTTGCCCTCATCATAATTTTCATCTACGTCGGAATCCGTTTCAAAAGATGGCAATACGGCCTTTCAGGCGTCATTGCCCTGTTTCACGACTCATTGATAGCGCTGGGTATGTTCTCCTTGTTTTACGGGATACTGCCTTTTAACATGGAGATTGACCAGGCATTTATCGCGGCCATTCTTACCATTATTGGTTATTCCATCAATGACTCTGTAATCATCTTTGACCGTATTCGCGAATACAACAAGCTATTCCCCAAACACAGCCTCAGGCAAAATATCAACGAAGGATTGAACAGCACACTGGCTCGTACCATCAATACATCAGGTACCACCCTTGTGGTGTTGCTTGTGATATTCATCTTTGGTGGTGAGGTAATCCGCGGATTCATATTTGCCTTACTCATAGGTGTGTTAATTGGAACCTATTCTTCCCTCTTTACAGCGAGTCCTATTGCTTATGACATGCAGGGCGGAGACAAGCAAGAAAAAGAAATAAAGGAAAAAGAGGCAAAAATTAACGCCAGGAAAAAAAGAAAAAAGCAAACTACTTAAGTTAATAAAGCCTCGATTCATCGGGGCTTTTTTTTTGTTAATTTTGCTTCCCTGATAAAATAAGGTATTGAACTTATTATTCTTTGATTTCGGAACAGGCGAAATATTTTTGATCGTCATAGCAGTATTCCTCATTTTCGGTCCTAGTAAGATACCGGAGATAGCGAGAGGCATGGGCAAGTTTATCAATGATATTAAACGGGCTTCAGAAGACATAAAAACTGAAATCAACAGGGAGGCAGATCGACAGGAAAGGGATAAAAAACTGACTGAATACAAAGCACAAGTTGAAAAAGATCTGGAAGCCGATCCAGGAAAATCCACCGAAGAAACCTCAGAAGAAAGCAAATAAATCTGTATTAATTACGTTAAATGAAGCAAAAAAGAAGTACAGAAAAGCATATGACATCGCTTCATCGGTTAACAATAATTGTCATTTTATTCGCATTGCCACTGGCACTGATGGCACAGCGCAATCCTGCCAAAGGGGCGGATGAAGCTTTTGCCAAACAGCAGTACACCGAGGCCATCGATAAATATAAAAAGGCATATACCAAGGTTAAGAACAACAAGGAAGAAAAAAATCGCATTACTTATCAGTTGGCCATTTGCTATCGTTTGACGGGCAACTATAAAAGGGCTGAAGCTTCGTACAAAAGGCTCATTTCCAACGGCTGGGATAAACGAAGCCCGGAGATTTTATTGAGGTATGCAGAGATGCTGAAAATCAACCAGAAATACGATGAGGCAGTTGTGCAATACAATGCCTATTCGGAAAGAATGCCTGATGATCCAAGGGGTAAAAAGGGAGCGGAAGCAACTATCCTTATCCCCGAATGGATTGAAAATCCCTCCAAATATGAAGTGACCAATGTTAAGAAGATCAATTCTCGCGAGTCGGATTTTGGCCCTGCATTTACCAGCGATAACTACAACGAGCTGGCATTTACTTCTGCAAGAGAGGGATCTACCGGTAAAGAAGAAGACAAGTGGACCGGACAAAGTTTTACAGATTTGTGGGTAGCAAAAATTGATCGTAAAGGTGAATGGGGTGCGCCGGTGTTGCTGGATAAATCAGAAACGGTGAATACCATTGCCAATGAAGGCACTCCTACTTTGAACAGTAAATTCAATACACTTTTTTTTACCCGTTGCCAGAATGATGACAATAAGGTGTCAGGGTGTCAGGTATATAAATCAAGGCGAAGCGGAAGAAACTGGGGCAAGCCCGAGATGGTTGAAATCAGAGGAGTGGACACCATGTCGACGATCGGTCATCCTACGGTAAGTGATGATGAACTGATCATTTATTTCTCTGCCGATCGCAAAGGCAGTCTTGGAGGAAAAGATATCTGGGTGGCCTTCAGGGAATCAAAATCGGAAGGTTTTGGCAGACCGATGAACCTGGGACCGGTGGTTAACACACCGGGAGATGAACTGTTTCCATTTCTGAGAAACGATACCACTCTTTACTTTTCCTCTGATGGGCACGGTGGCATGGGCGGCCTTGATGTTTTTGTTTCTACCATTGATACAGCAGGGAATTGGGGTGAACCCATGAACTTAAAATACCCCATCAATTCAACTATGGATGATTTTGGAGTAATATTTCATCCTGAGGCTGAATACGGTTATTTGAGCTCAAACCGTAAGGGCACAAAAGGAAAAGAAGACATCTGGTATTTCATAGAACCACCGCTCGAATTTACCTTATCAGGAACCATCAGAGACGACCGAACGCTGATGTATGTAGAGAACGCCTCTGTAAAACTCATTGGCTCATCCGGACTTTCCGTTTCTACCATTACCAATGAAAATGGTTTTTATGCCTTTGGCAAAAGCCAGATGGAGCCCAATACTACCTTTGAAATCATAGTGACTAAGTCAGGATATTTCAATGTGAAAGGCACCGTCACCACTGTTGGTGTAGAGTTCAGCAAAGATTTTGAAAAAGATTTTATCCTGGAGCCCATTCCTGATGCGCCGATTATTTTACCTGAAATTCTTTACGACCTTGCCAAATGGGATCTGAAACCACAATACCAGGATTCATTGCAGGGGCTGATCCAGACGTTGCGTGACAACCCGAGCCTTGTCATCGAGCTGAGGTCTCATACAGATACCAGGGATACCGAGGAAAGAAACGATATCCTCTCACAACGCCGTGCACAATCCGCTGTTGATTACCTTATACTTAGAGGCATCGAGCCACCGAGACTTGTTGCCAAAGGTTACGGGGAATACGTTTCGAGAGCACTCGCGAAAGATATTGTTCGTGATGGTTTTCTCTTTACCCAGGGAACCGTACTGGATGATGCATTCATCAATTCATTATCAACGACCAATGAAAAGGAGGCAGCGCACCAGCTCAACAGACGTACAGAGTTCAGGGTGCTCAGGCGTAATTACGTACCACAGGGCACGAATCTCGATCTTACAGAGGTAAATATCCTCCTGAATCCCGATGACAACTCTATTATGTTTAAAGAAGAGCCGAAGACAGGTATTTATATCTCAAGCGTGATCATCAATGGATACAACGAAGAATTTGCCTTTGACAGGGGAAGTGATCCGATGATCTCTCTCGATAAAGCACTTGACCTGCTGAAGTGGGGAGCAATAAGCAAAGAAGACTTTGAAGGTGATCCGGAAAAGATCCTTGCGGGGAATACCATAGCCGACAGAGCAGTGATCAATTTCAAGGAGATAAATGTGGCTAACAAATCGGTGGAAAATGTTAAAATCAGGGTTAATCATAAATTAAGATACGATTTGGTGTTTGGCGACCGTTTGATGAAACAACTGGGGAAATACAGCTACAATACCAAAACAAAGCTGTTAACGATTGAATAGCAGCTTCAGCTACTGAATATGGTAATTAAATACTGTCTTTCTAATATTTCTTATTCGATATTTAAAAAGTTAGTTTCTTTGTGTAACTTGGCAAATCCTTTGTGTAACTCTGCGCTACAGCCTGCGCTTTTAAACCAGAGGGAATGTTCCATTTTTAATTACTGTTATCCCTAATGACTAATTCCTCCAGATACAACCGGCGCGGCGTCTCCGCTTCTAAAGAAGATGTCCACTCCGCCATCAAAAACCTTGACAAGGGTTTGTTCCCCAATGCATTTTGCAAGGTGATTCCTGATATTCTGGGTGGCGATCCAAACTACTGCAATATTATGCATGCCGATGGTGCAGGCACCAAATCATCACTGGCTTACCTTTATTGGAAAGAAACAGGAGACCTGTCGGTGTGGAAAGGAATAGCCCGGGATGCAATTGTCATGAATACGGATGATCTGCTATGTGTCGGCGTGACAGATGATATCCTGTTGAGTTCTACCATTGGCCGAAACAAAAATCTGATTCCCGGAGAAGTCATTACTGCGATTATCAATGGCACCGATGAGTTCCTTCAAAAGATGCGTGATCTGGGTGTAAATATTTATCTGACTGGTGGTGAAACTGCTGATGTGGGTGATCTTGTTCGTACAATCATTGTTGATTCAACCGTCACTGCAAGAGTAAAAAGAGAGGAAATCATCGAAACAAATATCCAGGCTGGTGACGTTATTGTCGGCCTTTCTTCTTTTGGACAGGCCACTTACGAAGAAGAATACAATGGCGGCATGGGAAGCAATGGACTCACCTCGGCACGCCATGATGTTTTTGAAAAGTACCTGGCAAGTAATTATCCTGAAAGTTTTGACCCCTCGGTTCCTGATGACCTGGTGTATTCAGGAAGTATGAAGCTGACAGATCCAACGGAGGTTGCCGGAGTAGATGCCGGAAAAATGATACTGTCTCCCACCAGGACTTATGCGCCGATTATCAAAGAAATCCTGAAACATCATTTTAAAGACATTCATAGCATCATACATTGCAGCGGTGGAGCGCAAACCAAAGCGCTTCATTTTATTGAAAACCTCCACGTTATTAAGGACAACTTATTTCCCATCCCACCGCTTTTCAAAATGATCCGGCAACAATCAGGTACAGATTGGAAAGAGATGTACCAGGTATTCAATATGGGACACAGAATGGAGTTGTACGTTCCTCATTCAATCGCGGAAGCTTTGATTGATATTTCAAAATCATTCGGTGTTGAAGCCAGAATCATTGGTCGCTGTGAACCGGCCGAACAAAAAAAACTGACCATAATTTCTGAGACAGGTGAATTTCATTATTAGAGCATTTATTTCAATGATTCAAGTTACTCGTTAAAAAACCTGCCAATTTTTAATTTTACACTGGTTTTCCAAAAAGTATAAAATATGATTAGCTGGCAAGAATTTGAAAAAGTTGAACTCAGGGTGGGAACAATCATTGAAGTTTCCGAATTCCCAAAGGCGAGAAAACCAGCATACAAACTCAAAATCGATTTTGGGGATTTAGGTATTAAACGATCGAGTGCTCAGATTACCGAGTTGTATTCTATGGAAGAATTGTTAAATCGTCAGATTATTGCAGTCACCAACTTCCCAGCCAGACAAATTGCCGATTTCATGTCGGAATGCCTCGTAACAGGTGTGATCGACGGCAATGAACCTGTTGTCTTATTGCAACCGGAAAGGAAGGTTAAGAATGGCCTTAGGATCGCATAAGAATCCACTAATCATCACGGTATTCCAGAATATCTGCAGGCTGGCAGTCCAATACTTTACAGAGTGATTCAAGGGTGGAAAACCTGATGGCTTTTGCTTTACCTTTTTTCAGTATTGAAAGGTTGGCCATGGTAATACCTACCTTTCCAGAAAGTTCTGTCAGGCTCATTTTTCTTTTTGCCAGCATCACATCAAGATTTGCAATGATAGCCATACCTAAACAGTATAGTTTTGTTCTTCCTGCATCTTAACTCCAATCATGAAAATCAATGGGTTTTTTCTTCTTTCCATCGCTAACTTATTTCGTGTTAATAAACCAGAGTACATGGCCGCAACTGTTGCATACATAATTATCAGCTGACTTGTTCGCCCACTCAATACCAGCCAGGGTCATACCAGGGGTGTTCATCAATGTTCTTCTTGTCCAGAATTCATCGCTGCGGCAAATAGGGCATTCCAGAATGTTTCCAGCTACCTTATGCTTCCCTGCAATTTTTTCTTTTGTCATCTTTTCTCAGTTTTAGTTGGGTAAAATAATAGGGCAAAGATAATTAATTATTATTGTTTGTCAAGTGTTTTTTATCGTTTATCGATATTTTATTATCGTTACAAATAAAAATCCACCCTCTAAGAAGGTGGTTTTTCAATTGAAATACAATACGACTTAGTCGGGCAATTACAAATCACTTGCATCGTATTAGGTTTCTGAGAAAAACAGCATGCTTTCAAGTTATTAAAAGGTTTACTAATTTTGAAAGGTGATCAGTTTTATCCTGAACGAAAATCCAGTCAGCACAGATCAATCTGCCGGAATGACTTTGCTGGATTTTATCCGTTACAACAATGGACTAAAAGGTACCAAAATTGGCTGTCGTGAAGGCGATTGCGGCGCATGCACAGTCCTTGAGGGAAAGTTAACCGAAGGTCGTGTTACTTATCAAACCATTGTCTCCTGTCTCACACCAATTGGAAATGTGCAGGGCAAGCATATCGTTACAGTGGAAGGAGTCAACATGGATACGCTTTCCCCTGTTCAGGAAAGCCTGGTCGACTTCAATGGAACACAGTGTGGCTTTTGCACCCCCGGTTTCGTAATCTCGATGACAGCCTATCTTCTATCAGATGCAGAGCCTGAAATGGAAGTGGCTTTGGATTACATTGATGGGAATATTTGCAGATGCACGGGATATAAGTCTATCGAACGGGCCTGTGCAGAATTGGTTAAACTGAAGCAAAAAATCAATACATCAAATCCTGTTGAGTGGTTGATTAAAAATAAATCTCTACCAGACTATTTTAATAAAATACCTGCTTTACTTGCTGAGATTGACACACAAAAACATAGCGGAAGCATTCATGGTTTAATGGTAGGTGGCGGCACAGACCTGATGGTCCAACAACCAGATACAATTATCGAAAAAGATCTTTCCCTGCTGTATGATCGTAAAAATCTGAAAGACATAATTATTGAAGGCCGTTATTGTACGATTGGCGCTGAGGCGACAGCAAGCATGATCATGGAAGCTAAACTGTTGCAAAGCCATTTCCCTAACGTAAAACAGCACTTCAAACTTATTGCCTCTACTCCCATAAGAAACATGG
>JAUXDH010000200.1 GCA_030618545.1 Chlorobiota bacterium | reverse complement strand
GCACGGGATATAAGTCTATCGAACGGGCCTGTGCAGAATTGGTTAAACTGAAGCAAAAAATCAATACATCAAATCCTGTTGAGTGGTTGATTAAAAATGGATCCCTGCCAGACTATTTTTATAAAATACCTGATTTACTTGCTGAGATTGACACACAAAAATATAGCGGAAGTATTCATGGTTTAATAGTAGGTGGCGGTACAGACCTGATGGTCCGGCAACCAGATACGATTATCGAAAAAGATCTTTCCCTGCTATATGATCGTAAGAATCTGAAAGACATAATTATTGAAGGCAGTTATTGTACGATTGGCGCTGAGGTGACTGCAAGCATGATCATGGAAGCTAAAGTGTTGCAAAGCCATTTCCCTAACCTAAAACAGCACTTCAAACTTATTGCCTCTACCCCCATAAGAAACATGGGAACTCTTGCCGGGAACATCGTCAATGCCTCTCCCATCGGGGACCTGAGTATTTTCTTTCTCGCCTTAAACGCAGAGCTATTTTTCAATAAAAATGAAGACCGGCACAAGCTTTACCTCAACGAGTTTTTCCTCGATTATAAAAAAACAAACCTTGAAGAAGAGGAATTCATTGAAAAGATTGGGTTTCAATTACCAGATAAATCTACTCATTTCAATTTTGAAAAAGTCAGCAAACGTCAGCACCTGGATATTGCCAGCGTAAACTCAGCGATTAGTTTGAAAATTAATAATGAAAATATTACGAAGGCGCGTCTTTCAGCAGGTGGTATTAGTCCTGTTCCACTTTACCTGAGAGAAGTGTCAGCTTTTTTGGAAGGGAAGCCGCTTAATTCAGAAACAATCGTCAATGCCAATACAATTGCTCAGGAAGAGATATCTCCCATCAGCGACATTCGCGGCAGCGAAGAATACAAAAGGCTTCTGTTGAGGCAACTTATTATTGCCCATTTCATTGAATTGTTTCCGGAAAAGATTTCATGGAGTAATTTAAGATCAATTTTCAGTAAAAAATAAATTAGTATTTAGTAAAACAATGACAAAAGCACAGTCAGAAAAATGAATAACATTGACGCCATCGGACATGTGACCGGCAGATCGGTTTACCTGGATGATATCCCTGAGCAGAAGGGTACATTGCATGCTGTTGCAGTGGGTTCGGCTATTGCCAGTGGCAGAATATCCAGAATTGACCTGAGCGCCGCAGAAGACCTCACCGGCGTGATAAGAATATTCACCGCTGATGATATTCCTGGTGATAACCAGATTGGCGGGATCATTCCCGATGAACCGTTGTTAGCGGAAGAAGAAGTGCATTTTCAGGGTCAGCCGATTGCCCTGGTTGTAGCTTCTGACGAACTAACTGCACGGAAAGCACGGGAATTGATAAATATAATTTACGAAGAACATCCGCCAATCACTGATCCCAGGGTGGCAAAAGAAAAAGGACAGTTGCTCTTCCCTCCACGAACTTTCGAGTCAGGAAATATTGATGATACATGGGATAAATGTGAACACATTTTTGAAGGAAAAGCGGAGACGGGAGCCCAGGAGCATCTGTATATTGAAACCCAGGGATCGTATGCCTGCCCGATGGAAAACGGAAACCTGAAGATTCATTCTTCCACACAGGGACCGACCATAGTGCAGCGCACAGTTGCCCAAATCCTTGGAATCCCCATGCATCGTATAGAAGTGGATGTCACACGGCTGGGTGGAGCTTTCGGTGGCAAGGAAGACCAGGCAACTGTTTGGGCATGCATGACAGCTCTCGCAGCTCATAACCTTCAGCGTCCGGTAAAAATGAGTCTTCACCGGATGGACGACATGAAGATGACCGGAAAAAGGCACCCCTATTCCTCAGATTTCAAAATCGGCCTTACAAAAGAACTGAAGATACTTGCTTTTGAAGTGACCTACTACCAGAATGGAGGAGCTGCTGCGGACCTTTCTCCTGCAATTATGGGACGCACCCTGTTCCATGCAACAAATAGTTACTTCATACCAAATGTCAGGGCTACAGCCTACAGTTGTAAAACCAATCTTCCGCCTTTTACAGCTTTTCGGGGGTTTGGCGCTCCTCAGGCAATGTTTGTCATAGAATCAGCCATTGCATGCGCCGCCGAATCATTGAACATTCCTGCCAATAGAATTCAGGGAGAAAACCTGTTGGCAGAGAATGATGAATTCCACTATGGTCAGATTGCTAAAAGTGTGAATGCAGGTAAAAGCTGGGCAGAAGTAAATTCGGGTTACAGCATCGGGGAACAGGTCAATAAAATAAAAGAATTTAATCGCCAAAACCATCAGATAAAAAAAGGCATCGCATTGATGCCTGTATGTTTTGGTATCTCCTTTACCAAAACCCCGATGAACAATGCAAGAGCCCTGGTTCACATTTACCAGGATGGCAGTGTCGGTGTAAGCACTGGAGCTGTGGAAATGGGCCAGGGGGTGAATACCAAACTGCTGCAGGTTGCAGCAAAGACTTTATCAATCAACCCTGAGCGAATAAAACTGGAAACCACAAATACAACACGGGTTGCCAACGCCTCCCCTACTGCCGCCAGTTCAGGTGCGGATTTAAATGGTAAAGCGCTATTAATTGCCTGCAGCGATTTATTGGAAAGATTAAGAAATGTAGCAGCCACCAAGCTAAATACGACTCCTGAGAAAATTGAAATTAAAAATGAAACGGTTTTGGTGTCAGGTAAAGAAGCTGGATTAAACTGGAATCAACTGATAGAAATGGCTTTCCTTGACCGGACAAACCTGACTGCCGCAGGACACTACGCCACACCGGTCATCCATTTTGACAAAAGCACTGAAAAAGGCCACCCCTTTGCCTACCACGTCTATGGCACTGCTGCCATCACGGTAAGTTTAGATTGCCTGAGGGGCAGGTATGAAACAGACAAGGTTCAGGTAGTCCATGATTTCGGAAACAGCCTTAATCTGAAAGTAGATATGGGCCAGATGGAAGGGGGACTGGTGCAGGGAATTGGCTGGATGACCATGGAAGAGATTGCCTTTGATGAAACCGGCCGCCTGCTTTCCAACAGTTTGTCGACCTACAAAGTGCCCGATATTTATGCCGCACCAAAAACCATTGAATGTAAAGCGCTGGAAACGGAAGGTCCTGAACTCGCCATCCTGAAATCAAAAGCCATAGGTGAACCGCCATTCATGTATGGGATCGGCGCTTATTTTGCTTTGAGGAATGCCATGAAAGCTTTCAATCCGATGGCAGAAATACCCTTCAGCGCTCCATTAACACCGGAAAAGGTTTTACTTTCGCTGTTTAGTTCTAAGCAGCCGACAATCGTTCAAGCCAAATGAAAGAAACCTGGTCCTTTATTCAAGAAAACCTGATCCAAAAAAAGCGACTATTCCTTCTGGTTGTCATCGATAAACAGGGAAGCAGTCCGGGACAACCCGGATTTAAAATGGCTGTTGCCGAAGATGGTAAGATGAAAGGTTCCATTGGCGGTGGTCAAACTGAGTACAGACTGGTAGAAATGGCCAGAAAGGAATTGAAAAAAGAAAGTTCCGGAATATACCTGAAACGGGAGATACATCAGTCAGATGCTGAGGAGGATAAATCTGGGATGATATGCTCCGGAGAACAATGGGTCGCATTCTATCCGCTTGATGAGGGTGACTTGCCGCTGATCTCCGGCATCAACAAAATAATTAAAAGTGGAGACAAAGGATTATTAAGCTTTAACCAGTCAGGTATTTCATTTGACAAGGATGGACGACTGCACCATCAGCATAAAAATCCGGTGTCATCTCAGGATGAATGGCAATACCTGGAAGAGACCGGTAATGAAAAGAGCCTTTACATATTTGGTGCAGGGCATGTTGGATTGGCGCTTAGCAGCATCATGAGTCACCTTGATTTTACGATTCACATATTTGACGACAGAAAAGACTTACCCACCTTACTGGAAAATACTTTTACAAATCACAGCAAAATAATCGATTACAGAAATATTGGCAAGCTCGTTCAAGAGGATCAGAATAGTTATGTAGTGATCATGACCTTTGGCCATAAAAGTGATGAGATCGTCCTCAGGCAGTTAATTAACAAAAACCTGAAATACCTTGGCATGATGGGCAGCAGCAGAAAAGTGGCAAAAATCTTTGAGAACCTTCGAAACGATGGCTTTCCTGAGGAAACAATTCAAAGCGTATTTGCACCAATTGGCATCTCCATCGAAAGCCAGACACCTTATGAAATTGCGATCAGTATTGCAGCACAGTTGGTAACAATCAAAAATAAGAAGCTCTCATAAATAGTTGATATATTTTATTCTCTTAAAAATAACCGTTTTCCTGATTGACACTTACAAAACCCTGAGCCCTCATTTTCGTATATTTGTGTAAAGTGTTGACCGAATGACCGACAGGTTTACCATAACTCCACTACCCCGGCTTTTGCAAATCGTATTAAACCAACTCGATCGAACACGCAGGTTATTTGGCATTCCTCAGGAACTTTTCTTCTCACCAAAAAAGAGCGATCCTTTCCGATCAGAACGTTTTGGCCGGCTACTTGAAACTCCTGTTGGTGTTGCTGCCGGACCACACACACAACTCTCACAGAATATTTTAGCGGCATGGCTCACCGGAGCAAGATTCATTGAATTA
>JAUXDH010000153.1 GCA_030618545.1 Chlorobiota bacterium | reverse complement strand
TTATTATAAACAGAAAATCAATGGTTTGATCAGTCAGGCTGATTCGATCGAGGTGCTTATTCTTGGGAGCTCTCATGCCGCTGAAGGGATTGATCCCGGGCAGTTTGACATGAAAGCTTACAATATGGCATTTGGATCACAAACCTTGTATTACGATAAAAGGCTGACGATTAATCATCTGAATGAATTAACGAGTTTAAAGTATGTGTTGATCAGTATTGATTATCAATCGCTTTATTATCCGCATAACCCCACACGAGATTTGTTTTATCATTATTACTATGATATTGATTACGATGAAGAGTTTTATATGAAAGAGGATATCTCCTATTTCTTTTTTGGTTTTAAACCGGAGACTTCAATGCAAATATTGAGCAATGAGATAGAACATCTGGATGATGGCTGGTTCAGTTATGATACGACCTATTACAGCTCGTTTTCAGTTGAAGCCGTAAGCAAAAGGGTTGAACATTTTAATGCAATAATTCAAGCCAATTTACTGGAAAAACAAAGGATCCTCAGTGATCTGGACCAATTTATCGTTGGGCTTATTGATAATGAAATTGTTCCCATAATCATCTCTTCCCCATTGCATAAAAGTTATTTAAGTTTACTTGACACCGGTATTTTACGACAAAACCAAATCGATATCCATACCCTGTGCGAAAAATATGATTTGGAATACTGGTCTTACCAGGACGAACCTTTTGAAGATTGGGAGTATTTGGACAATAGTCATCTGAACAGATCCGGCGCCCGCCGATATTCCAGTATGCTGAATGATAACTTAATTGCTTTATCCACAGCCAGTGAATCTACGGTAATACAAAAAAGACCATCCGTCAATTGACGGACAGCCTTTCAATACTTTTTCAAACAAGTATTATTGCATCGGATACTTTTTAAAGATCTCTCCCGATTTCATCAGGATATCAACGTATTGTGCCCTGCGGTATGCAAAAGGATCGTCGATGTTCTTTTTGGAGAGATTGCCCCTGAATTCATCAAGTGATTCGTACATCTTGTTGGCCATCCAGATCTCAATATCTTCCAGCATTTTGGTGATCTGTTTGGGGCCGTGTTTGTATACGGTACTGACAACCTGCACGCAATTGGCTCCGGCCAGTATCATCTTTACCACATCCCCTCCGGTGAAAATACCACGGTTGGTGCAGATATCCGCATTGATATTGTCATACAACAGACCGGTATATCTCAGCGGAAGACGGCTGTCATGTTCCATGCTGAGGTTGTAAGGGAAGTGCAGCTTTTCGGTTTCAATATTGATATCCGGCTGGAAGAGACGGTTGAACAGTACAAAACCATCCGCTTTTTTCATGTCCATTTCTTTGAACACATACAGTGGGTTGGTATAGAACGGGCTCAACTTCACACTGACAGGGATCTTTACGGTTTTCTTTACCGATTCAATAATATCAAGCTCCTCATTTAATATAGAACGTCCATCGATATCAAAATCTTTGGGATTGTTGTAAAAGTTCAATTCGAGGGCATCCGCGCCTGCTGCTTCAAGTTTCTGCGCATATTCGGTCCACATGTCATAATTTACGCAGTTCAGGCTGGCGATGAGTGGAATGTTCAATGCTTCCCTGGCATCCTCAAAATTCATCAGGAATTCTTCCGGACCTGACCCATAAAATTCGCTGGGATATAAGGAGGTCATTTCAGCATGACGGTGATCGTAATCTGTCATGTCCTGATCCATCTCAAGATTTTCAAGCTGGATTTGTTCTTCAAAAAGGGATTTATATACAATTGCAGCCGCTCCGGCAGCTTCCAGTTTTTTCAGCATTTTCACGTCGGTGACCAGATTACTGGCACCCACGATAATCGGATTTTTTAACTCCAGGCCGAGGTATTTTGTCGAAAGATTCATGAGGCTTTCTTTTTGTTTATTAGACTGATTTTGCGAAGCGTAAAAATAAGACAATTTCATTTCGAATCCCCTGAGAGCATTAATCTGTAATCATTTTAAATTGGCCCTGACAGCGAGCCGGGTACTAATTATGATACCTTAATTCAGTACTTTTGCGAAGCTTAAAATCAGGGTCTGAATCAACTAATTAGTATTAGAAAATAACATGCTCCTGAAGGCATAAAATTGATAATAAATTAACTTTATAAAAGGATGGAACGAAAGAAAAGATTTATCACCTGTGATGGTAACTATGCTGCTGCCCACGTTGCTTATATGTTTAGTGAAGTAGCCGCGATATATCCCATTACTCCCTCCTCAACCATGGCAGAATATGTGGACGAATGGGCTGCTTACAATCGGAAAAATATTTTTGGTGAAACAGTAAAGGTCGTAGCAATGCAATCAGAGGCCGGAGCTGCCGGTGCAATGCATGGTTCACTTCAATCAGGTGCACTCACTTCTACATTTACCGCTTCTCAGGGATTGCTCCTTATGATTCCAAATATGTACAAAATATCAGGTGAATTATTGCCTGGAGTTTTCCATGTTAGTGCCCGCAGCCTTGCTGCACAGGCCCTCTCCATTTTCGGTGACCACAGCGATGTGATGAGCGTACGCCAAACAGGTTATGCTATGCTGGCCACAGGCAGTGTACAGGAAATTATGGATATTGGTGCTATTGCACACTTTGTATCCCTTCGCTCCAGGATACCATTCCTGCATTTCTTTGATGGATTCCGCACTTCACATGAGATACAGAAGAGTGAATACTTTGAAGTTGAAGACCTCAAACATCTCTTTCCATGGGAGGATGCACAAAAATTCCGTGACAATGCACTTAATCCTGAACATCCGGTTACCCGCGGTACCGCACAGAATCCGGATATCTATTTCCAGTCAAGAGAAGCAGCTAACCGTTTTTACGATCCAATACCTGACCTCGTTGAAGAGTATATGCAGGAAATCAAAAAGCTGACAGGCCGCGAATACCATCCCTTCGTTTATTATGGTACGGAAGATGCGGAGAATATTATTGTCGCTATGGGATCTATAACAGAAACTCTTCGTGAAACTGTTGATTACCTGAACGCGCAGGGTGAAAAAGTGGGTATGGTAGCAGTTCACCTTTACCGTCCATTTTCAGAAAAATACTTCCTGCAGGCAATGCCTGAGACTGTAAAACGTATTGCTGTACTCGATAGAACAAAAGAGCCTGGCGCAAATGGAGAGCCTCTTTACCTTGACATACAAAATATTTACTACGGAAAGAAAAATGCACCCGTGATTGTTGGTGGAAGATATGGCCTGAGTTCAAAAGACACAACACCTGCAATGATGGTTTCAGTTTTCAATAACCTGAAACAAAAAGAGCCTAAAAACAGATTTACTGTAGGTATCGTTGATGATGTGACCTTCAAATCACTTCCATTATTGCCTGAGATAAGCATTACACCAAAAGGAACTTTTGAAGGGAAGTTTTATGGTTTAGGAGCTGATGGCACGGTTGGTGCAAATAAGAACTCCATTAAAATAATTGGTGAATCCACCGACAAATTTGCACAGGCCTATTTTGCCTATGACTCAAAAAAATCCGGCGGAATTACTATTTCACACCTTCGTTTTGGTGACCATCCTATAAGGTCACCCTACCTAGTGGTTACGCCCGATTTTGTTGCATGTCATGTGCCTTCTTACCTGGATAAATACGATATGTTGAAAGGGATAAAGAAAGGTGGCACCTTCCTGTTGAACAGTATCTGGGATGAAGATGAAACCAGAAACAGGCTGCCCGATAAGATGAAAAAGCAACTGGCAGAAAATAAGATCAGGTTCTATATGATCAATGCTACAAAGACTGCTGCTGATATTGGATTGGGGAGCCGTACCAATACCATCATGCAGGCAGCCTTCTTTAAGGTAGCCGAAGTGATTCCTTACGAGGAAGCTGAGCAACAGATGAAGGAACTGATCCAGAAGACTTACGGAAGGAAAGGTGATGAGATAGTCAGGATGAACTATGCGGCGGTTGACAAAGGTGCAGAAGTAGTAGAAGTAAAAGTACCGGCAGAATGGTCGAATATAAAATTAGGCAACGAAGCTGATCCTTATGCCGACATGCCGGAATTCGTTCGTGATGTTGTAAAACCTATTGAGCACCTCAATGGAGATAACCTTCCTGTGAGTGCATTCCTTGGCAGAGAAGACGGTACTTTTCCGCAGGGAACTGCAGCTTATGAAAAACGAGGTATTGCTGTAAACATCCCTGAATGGCAGCCTGATAACTGCATCCAGTGTAACCAGTGTTCATTCGTTTGCCCGCATGCAGCCATCAGGCCATTCCTGCTGGATGAGAAAGAAGCGGCTGCAGCTCCTGAAGATGCAACCCTTCTTGGTGTTAAAGGCAAGTTGAAAGACTACAAATACCGTATCCAGGTTAGCGCCCTCGACTGTACCGGTTGTGGAAGTTGTGCAGATGTTTGTCCTTCCAAAGAGAAGTCACTTGTGATGAAACCGCTTGGCGAACAAATGGCAGAAGCTGAAAACTGGGACTGGTTTATGAACAATGTTTCTGTGAAAGACCAGGCGGTGGATAAGTTCTCTTCTCTGAAAAACAGCCAGTTTACACAAACTTTGTTTGAATTTTCAGGTGCATGTGCCGGCTGTGGCGAAACACCTTACATTCAGTTGATCACCCAGCTATTCGGTGACAGGATGATGATTGCCAACGCAACGGGTTGTTCATCCATTTATGGAGGGTCTGCACCATCTACACCTTATACTACCAATGCTGAAGGAAAGGGCCCCTCATGGGCAAATTCACTCTTTGAGGATAGTGCTGAGTATGCCTTTGGAATGGCGCAGGGTGTAAACAAGATGCGTGATCGAATCCAGAGATTAATGGAAAACGCAATGGAGAATGGAATTTCAAAGGAAAGAAAAGATGCCTTTGAAGGATGGATTGCTGCAAAGTATGATGGCCAGGAATCAATTACTGCATCCGCACAACTTGCTAAAACACTAAAAGGCGCGAAAGACAAAGAAGCCAAAGAATTGCTGGCCCTGGAACAGTATTTTATCAAAAAATCAGTCTGGGCATTTGGCGGCGACGGATGGGCTTATGATATAGGTTTCGGCGGCCTCGACCATGTGTTGGCTTCGGCAGAGGACATAAATATCCTCGTAATGGATACAGAGGTATATTCCAATACCGGAGGTCAGATGTCAAAGGCAAGTACAACAGGCCAGGTAGCCAAGTTTGCTACTGCCGGTAAGGAGGTGCGCAAGAAAGATCTAGGCGCGATGATCATGACTTATGGTTATGTTTATGTAGCCCAGGTAGCTATGGGAGCAAATATGTCACAATATTTCAAAGCATTGAAAGAGGCTGAGGCATTCCCCGGCCCGTCACTGATCATAGCCTATTCACCTTGTATCGCTCACGGTCTTCGCAAGACCATGGCCAAATCACAGGCGGAGGAAAAGATGGCTGTCGAGAGTGGATACTGGACAATGTACCGCTACAATCCGCTGCTGGAGAAAGAAGGCAAGAATCCATTCCAGCTTGACTCAAAGGAACCGGATTGGGAGAAATTTGAACAATTCCAGGACCAGGAAGTGCGGTTTGTCTCGCTGAAAAAGACCTTCCCGAGAAGGGCAAGAGAACTGAACAAAAAGGCGTTGAAGAATGCGAAATGGCGGTATGACTATTACAGTCGTCTGGCATCGCTGGATTTTTCGGCTGAGGAAGAAGATTAATAATTGAATTAATATTTCACGAAGACCTGTCTGCCCTGCCTTCGCCGTAACGGCGACAGGCAGGCGCTTCACTCCGGCAGCCGGAGGTACAGAGTTGCAAAGTTATTTTTGGCTTTGAATAAAAAATCATTAGTCCTGGCTGCAATTCCTTTATTATTTAGTATTGGAATTTTGCTTTTCGTCGAATGGAAGGTGCAAATGCCCATGCTTCTCCTGGAGCGTTTCCTGCTACGGAAATTTCATCGAATACAAGTTTCTTAAACTATCGCCCCAAACATCCCTCAACCTCTGGCTGATCATTACGGTTACTATTCATGCTGTTTTTATGGGGTTGGCGAGGATGTAGATAGAGACAGAAGACCTAAGACAGAAGACCTAAGACAAAGTCGGCAGTCGGCAAGCCTGCCCGTATGGGTCCACAATCGGCAAGCTGGCCTTAGGGATCGTTAATTATAATTATTGCTAATAATTCATCACTAGATAATCACCAGTGAGAATGAGGAGAATTGATTGAAATTAGGTGTAATCTATTTGGAAATTGCTTGAATGAAGAGAGCCGCGGATTCGAGAATGGTTAGTGTTTCATCAGCGAATTCGCGGCCACAATTGGGGAAAATGTTAATTCATTGCCCCTCTGTTCAGTTTATTTGTCTTGGCTCCTGGCTCTTGCTTTTTGTTTCTTAATTCCTGTCTCCCGGCACACACAATTCTAATTATTTTTTGTTAAAAGTAGCCAATTGCCTACCAATCACCAGTAACCGACTAATGGACACAGTGACTAATGACATATAAATATTGGTAATCCTGCTTCTTTAAGCCTATCAGTCTCATGGCGTACATGGCGCCACCTTTGCATCCATTGCGGTTAAATCTACCGTCCTATTTCTTCACAATCTTCTTAACGATTGTTTTATCTCCATATTCAACCTGCAACAAATAAATGCCAGATGGCAAATACCCAACATTTATTGCTGTGCTGAAATCAGGATTGTTAACTACAGCGCTTCGTTCAAATACTGTAACCATCATCGAAGTAGCCAGCCTAATGGTGAGCTGCTCATTCTCCATTCCCAAAATGTCGATATGAATGTACTCACTAACAGGGTTGGGGTAAACATTCACGAACACAGTTTCCCCTACCTCTTTGGTTGATGTGATGGCGCCAATACCAAACTCATATTCAGCAAACCTGCCAAATTCAGGTTCAAAGTTATAGAGGATGGTTCCACCCATCGTTTTTAACCTGAGATACCCTGTACCCTGGGAAGAATTGTGCCACCAGTATAG
>JAUXDH010000156.1 GCA_030618545.1 Chlorobiota bacterium | reverse complement strand
TTATTCAATGATTATAATAATTATGATTATCTCAACTTAAGCTAAAAATATCCAAAATATTATATGAATAATAATTTAGATTATATCATAATAATAATTGGAATTCAATAATATAAATGACAGATTCATTGAATTATGTAATATTATCAATATTGCGTTACATATGTCCACAGACTATCCTATTTACATTTGTAACTGTTTGAATTAAGTATTTGTAGTTTAGCATGGTAAGCGTAGCATGCTACTGTAACATTACATTTGTAAATATAGATGTTACAAGTGTGGATGGTAAATTATTTCCGAAAAAACCATGCTTAATGGCTTAAACGACGGGTAAAAATCAGTACTTACAATGCCTCTCAAAAATGAGCCCCTACCCTGTCAAAAAAAGTTAATATCATTATGCCAGGGGATTAGAATTTACGAGTTACGAATTATGCGGTTCCTGGTCATTAGTCACTGGACTGTCCATGCGAAGGGGAGCAAAGGCGGAGATATCCACTTAAATTAAATCCAATCCGCATCCAGGGCCATTCAAAGCATTCGTCTTCAATTCGGGAATTTGTGGCCACTCCTCCAATAATTTGTAAACCCAAACTTAATGGCATTAACTACTGACTGTGGACCTATCTGGGTTGGCTGCCGAGTGAAGACCCATCCATCCATACGGACTTCCGTTGGTCGTACGAATTCCTTTTGGTTATACGGGCTGGCTGCAGACTGAAGACCCATACGGGCAGGCTTGCAGACTGCCGACTGTTACTGCCTCACAAGTCTTTCTACCTGAACTTGTTTTCCGGAAATGATTCTTAGGAAATAGACTCCTGCAGATAATGAAGGTATTTGATAAGTATATTTTTCACCTGCATGGCCTGCAGGTTGAATCGATTTTTTACCCACAAGATTTCCAGCGATGGTCAGGACTTCTATTTCCAGGTTATCGCTCTCATCCTTGATAAGTTCAATGTTAATGACATCAATAAAAGGATTTGGCCATACGCGAACGACTTGCCCGTTATTAGCCAGGGGTGTATCAATTACTGTAAGGATGGAGTTGGCTATTTCGTAGTCAGGGATACCCCAACCCATAAGGTTATCAGGGTTCTCACTGTAAGATCCGCTTGCTTTAATGGCATCCTGTACCTCCATGACCGTCATATCAGGATTTGCCTGCCACAGGCAAGCGCTCATTCCTGCAATGATAGGAGAAGAATACGAAGTTCCACTTCCCCAGGTAACGCCTGAAGTACCTTCGGCTACCGTCGTACCCTGCCCGAGGGCCATTATAGCAGGTTTGATCCTGCCATCAACTGTAGGGCCATGAGAACTGAATCCTGCCCTATCTCCATCGTCATCTACTGCTCCAACAGAAAAAACACTATCTGCATCGGCCGGTGAGCCATTCCACGGGAAGCCCGAGTCACCTGAATTTCCTGCACTGTTACACACCAGGATTCCTTTACTGGTGGCGAAATCAGCAGCACGCGTTCCTACTGCTGTATTGCCGTCAAGATCCTGATAAGTATGGTCCCATTGCGGATCATCAAAATCTACGTAGCTAAGCGAACTGTTAATAACGTCTGCTCCAATACTATCGGCGTATTCCGCAGCCGAAATCCAATTGTACTCCTCAACAACGTTTTCTGAATTTACATTCTCTGATCGAAGCAACCAATAAGAAGCTTCTGGGGCAGTTCCAATCATTGCTCCCGGCTGATTAGCTCCCATCGTTGACAGTACTTTTTTGCCATGTTGGCTTTCGGTATACACGTCACCTCCAACATTAACATAATCAACCGTTCCAAGTATTTGATTGTTAGCCCATAAACTATCAAAAACAGGATGCTCCTCTACCCCTTCAAAACCTCCATCGAGGACGGCAATCACAATGCCTTCACCTCTGTATCCGTTATCATGTAAGGGAATCCCATTAATCTGATCAATCTGGAATTCAGCCCATCCGTAATCCATGCTTGCCAGTGATCTGTTTTTACTCATGCCATCAGGCTGATTTTCTGCACCGGTACTCTCTCTGGCAAAAAATTGTTTCTCTTTACCCCCATCCTTATCCTTTAGTGAATACACACTCAGAACATAAGGTAAGTCATTAATCGCATCCAGTACCGCCGAATTTTTGGTGTAGATCGTTACTCCGTTGAGCCATTTAGTCGGCCAGAGAATAGTGGCGCCGGTACCGGCCACACCTGTAATATATTGAGGGTTGACGGGTAAATCGTTCTCAATAATGGCTATTTCCTGCCTGTCGCGACGATCAATCGCTCTCTGGGTCAGGAACTCTCCCGGGTTATCAACTGAATAAAGTGAATTATTTTTATCAGTAAATTGCACATAATACTTATCAGGTGCGATCTGGGCCAACAATGACGTTCCGGTTAAAATCAAAAAGGCCGCTAAAAAAGATTTTATCTTCATAAATAATAAGGAATATCGGGTTTATAATGTTGACAAAGATAACCACACTTTTGTTGCTTCATTCATAAACAGGCTCCAACATGTTATTTTTATCATTGATGTCCGGTATCCTTTCGGATCCGAGTATAAGTTTCTTAATTCTTTTGTCAGGATCCGCCTCTAATATAATTGCAGTTTCCCCAAATCGCCATACCGAAGTGTTCTCCCTGATCATCTGTACACTTCCATCTTCGTATTCACATCGGAGATAAACAGGAAGAGGTAAACCACCCACATTCTCCACGACAATCTTGTTATCGAGTGTAACTTTTTTAATTCCCTGGTCAGCATAAGCTTTGTCGTAGAACCATGGCTTATAAAACCAGAACAATCTTTGACCGGTAAGGTTCACGAAAGTGTTAAAGAAATCATAAGGGGTCGGATGCCTGCCTTTCCATCTTTCAATAAAACCATTAAGTGCTGTTTTAAATGTGCTGTCTCCCAGGGCATCCTGCAGAAAATAATATGCCATCGCTGAACGGCTGTAAGCATGGTACCTGTAGCTGCTGTAGCCTGCAATCTGGTATGAAAGAACCATCAAAGTTGATTCCTTTTCCTTGCCACTGATTTCCTCAAATGATGACACCATCCTTTCAAAATAATTGTAATCAGGCATCTCCTTCTCCATCAACCCAATCGGCAAAAAAACTGCCCAGCCTTCGTCCATCCATGCATATTTCCTCTCATTGATACCCAATAGAAATGGAAAATAGGTATGTGCATTTTCGTGGCCGATCAACCCCAGGGCAGTTGCATCAGTCCTCGGATCACCATCATTAGCCATCATTGGCGTTTCCATACCGCCCCCTCTTCGTCCATTACAAAATGAGGTCATGTGCGAATACGGAAACGGGTAAGCAGGCATGGTGTATGAGAAATGCTCAACAGTGGCCCTTGACCATTCACCACCTTTAAAGAATGTTTGGGTTGAATCAGGATATACCGCATCTGCCAACACCCTTCTTCCTGTAGCCGGGTCAACGATAGGCGAAGATCCATCCCAGTTCATTTCATCTGCTGATGCAAAAGAAAAATCAGGCACATTGACTGCCGTGAACTTCCATGTATTCTTGCTCTTATTCTTTAATACTTTACCATTCCGGCATTCCTCTGCAGTGATAATCTTTACTATTTCATCAGATTTTCTTGCTTCATTCAGGCGGTCGATTATTGGGTTGTTGAATAATTCGTTTTCGTTAATTAAGTTTCCGGTAGCCCATACAACAAATCCTTCGGGCACTGTAATTGAAACATCATAATTATTGAAATCATTGTAAAACTCAACAGTTCCATGATATTCAATATTATCCCAGCCGTCTATATCATCATACACGGCTACCTGAGGATACCAGTAGGCGATAAAGAAACGGTTATCCCTGTAGTTGCCCATCCTGACCGTTCTTCTGGGCACTTCAAATTCCCAACCGGTTAAAATCTTTAGAGAATCTCCCGGAAACAATAGCTCCTTCAGGGTAATATGCACATTAGTGGCTGACCGGTAAACTGTCTTACGGTCATTTAAATCGATCTTTGATCCATTCACTTCAAGGAATTCCAGGAGTGTACCTTCCGTAACAGCCTTCTCTCCCAGCGGCCAATTGCGGGCATTGCCTTTCTTGAACAGATCGGGGTACAACCTGAGGACAATCTTTTTTAAGGTATCGGGACTGTTGTTGAAATAAGTTATTTCTTCTTCGCCGATCAGTTTGCTTTCATCCGAAAGTAATTCAGCAGCGATCTTGTAGTCGGCATGATTTTGCCAGTAGTTTTGTCCAGGTAATCCACTGATCGCACGGGTGCCTTTCTGATAAGCCTGCCTGATTTCAAAGGGCATGAATTGCTGCACCTGGGCAGAAACATGCCATATAATTAATAGCATGAACATTAAAGTAAAAAGGAGGGCTTTTCTCATTTTCGTGTGGATTTTTTGGGTAAAAAGAGTCGGCAAAAGTAATAAAACTCAAGTATTTCAGCCTATCTTTGTCTCAAAGCCATGATATGTTTCAAAGCATAAATCCTTATACAAAGAAGCTGCTGTCAACATACGAAGTATTCGATCAGGAGAAAATTGCCCTTACGATAGAAAGATCTGATCGGGCCTTTAGAAAATGGAAGCAGAATTCAATTCAGGAAAGGGCAGGGTTTTTAAAAACATTGGCGCTTGAACTCAGACATAAAAAGCCTGAACTCGCAATACTCATCACCAGTGAAATGGGGAAAATAATCAGCGAATCACAAGCTGAGATAGAAAAATGCGCTTGGCTGTGTGATTATTATGCTGAACACGCCAGCGAAATGCTGGAAGAAAAAGGTATGCCTTCTGATGGGACGGTCAGTTATATCCGCTTTGAACCTTTAGGTGTGATTTATGCCATTATGCCCTGGAATTTTCCGTTCTGGCAGGTTTTGCGTTTCGCCATACCGACCATTACAACAGGTAATACGGTAGTGTTGAAACATGCACCCAATGTATTTGGCTGCGCACTGGCAATAGAAAATCTCTTCACTGAGGCGGGATTTCCAAAGGGAGTCTTTTCCAATTTGTTTATAACCGTAGAGCAATCTGACCAGGTAATTTCAAATCCACTGATACAGGGTGTTACACTGACGGGGAGCCAAAAAGCAGGAAGATCCGTTGCGGCAGCAGCAGGGAAACACCTTAAGAAGACGGTGATGGAATTGGGAGGTTCTGACCCTTTAATTGTTTTGGGGGATGCTGATTTGAAGAAGGCGTGTCAAACAGGAACTGCTTCACGAATGCTCAATTCAGGTCAGGTTTGTATCGCGGCAAAGCGCTTTATTGTGGAAGAAAGCATTCACGATCAATTCGTTGAAGAACATAAATTTTTAATGGAACAATTGAAGTCCGGTGACCCGATGGATGCCGGTACAAATCTTGGCCCAATAGCACGAACAGACCTGATTGACACAATCGAGCGCCAGGTTAGGGAAACTGTCAGGCTTGGAGCACACCTGATCACCGGAGGAAAAAGAATCAATAATAATTTTTACGCCCCTACCCTTCTAACTGGTGTTAAAAAAGGAATGCCAGCCTGCGATGAGGAAATATTTGGGCCTGTAAGTGTCGTTATTCCTGCTAAGGATTACCATGATGCAGTGCGTATAGCCAATGACACTCCTTTTGGGCTTGGAGCAAGCGTCTGGACACAAAACCTGGAAGTGGCTGAAGAGATGGCTTTAAAGATCGAAGCCGGTTCGGTTTTCATAAATGGTATGACAAAATCTGATCCTCGCCTGCCGTTTGGCGGTATTAAACAATCCGGTTATGGGAGAGAACTTTCATTGTGTGGATTACTGGAATTCACTAACATCAAAACAGTCTGGATTAGTTAACTCGGGTATCAGATTATTTAATAATGAATGACTGATGAAGAGGAAACAACATTGGGAAAAAGTGTATAAAACCAAATCCGACAATGATGTCGGTTGGTTTCAGGAAATCCCGCAAACATCAATAAGGTTGGTTGAAACTTATGCCAGTGGAAAAGATTTGCTAATGATAGAAGTCGGGGGCGGCAATTCATTTTTAACCAAAAGGCTGTATGATGACGGATTTTACAATCTCACTATTATAGATGTTTCGGGCAAAGCGCTTGAAAGGTGCAGAAACAGGTTTGGAGACGTTTGCCGGGATATTCAATGGATTGAGACTGATATACTGGACTTTAATACAGATGCTTTATTTCAAATCTGGCATGACAGGGCTGTATTCCATTTTTTAATTGATGATGATGAAATCAGGAAGTATGCAGAGGTCGCTGCCAAAAGTATTGCTGCAGGAGGATACCTTATCATAGCGGCATTTTCATTAACCGGCCCAAAAAGTTGCAGCGGTTTGCCCATCACACAATACTCTGAAGAAAAGTTTTGTAATGTATTCAGCAAATATTTCAAACTTGTGGAAAGCTTTGATGATTTGCATATTACTCCTTCAGGCAATCAGCAGAACTTTGTGTGGGCCGTATTTAAAAGAAACTGATTACCTGGTTTTCATTCATCTCATAATAAATTGTTTGAAAAAAATATAATTTTTTCTTGTTTATCTAAAACTATGTCGTATGTTTGCGTCATAGAACATTGTAATATGAAAAAGACAGAGAATTTCACTATCGAATTGCAGGAACTTGCCGGTCTGTCCAGGGCGCTGTCTCATCCAGCCAGGTTGATGATCCTTGAATACCTTGCTGAAGAGAGAGTCTGTA
>JAUXDH010000173.1 GCA_030618545.1 Chlorobiota bacterium | reverse complement strand
TCCATAGCAGAGCGAAGGCGGGGTTAATGGTTATTGGTTAATGGTTAATGGTTTTTGGTTAATGGTTTTTGGTTAATGGTTAATAGGCATTGGACATTGTGATGTTGGGCATTGGTATTTGATTACTAATTAACATAATTCACTAATGACTAATAACTAATTATCTAATGACTAATAACTAATTATCTAATGACCAATTAACTAATGACCAATAGGAAAACATACTTACACTCCAGATGAATTATACTTACGGATCGGATGATAAATCAGCCTTACAGGCAAAATATGATGCACAAAAAATAGCATTCGCGCCAATTATGTTCCAGGCAGCTAAAGCATTGCGTGATCTGGGCATCCTGGAATACCTGATGAAAAATCGTAGGGGTGGCGTTGAGATTGAAAAAATTGCCGGGGAGCTTAAACTGTCCAATTATGGTGTAAAGGTGTTGCTGGAAGCCGGAATAAGCCTTGAAATGGTTAAGGTTGAAGATGACAAATGGAGTCTGACAAAAACCGGATATTTCATTCTTAGTGATGAACTAACCCGTGTGAACATGGATTTTACCAATGATGTAAATTACATGGGCTTTTATCATTTGCAGGACGCCATAAAGGAAGGCAAACCCGAGGGCTTAAAAGTATTTGGTGAATGGAATACCGTGTACGAAGCGCTTTCAGAATTACCTGCCGATGTTCGCAAGAGTTGGTTTGCCTTCGACCATTTCTACTCTGACTATGCCTTTCCTGATGTGATGCCTTATCTTTTCAGTGAAAGTCCGGATAAAATTCTCGACGTTGGAGGGAACACAGCTAAGTTCTCTATTTTTTGTGCAAAGCAGAATGAGTCTGTTCACATGACTATAGTTGATTTACCCGGACAGGTGAAAGAAGCAATGGAAAACATCAAAAACGAAGGCTTGTCGGATCGCATTGATGCAGTTTCTGTAAACCTTCTTGATCAAGATGTTCCTTTGCCAAAAGGCTATGATGTTATCTGGATGAGCCAGTTCCTGGACTGCTTTAGCCAGGAAGAAGTATTGGGACTACTGAAAAGATCATGTGACGCTTTGGATGAACAAGGTGCACTTTATATCCTGGAAACCTACTGGGACAAACAGGAATTTGAAGCTTCTACCTACAGCCTTCATGCCACTTCACTTTATTTCACTGCAATCGCCAATGGCAACAGCCAGATGTATCATTCAAGGGATATGGAACGACTCATCGAACAGTCAGGTCTTTACCTGAAAGAAGTTGTTGAAAATATTGGAGTGAGTCATACCCTGTTTATTTGTAAGAAAAAAACCTGACACATGACCCATAGTTTTCCAAAGAAATTTTGGCGACAGCCATGAACTGACCAAAAATTTACACCCTTGATATGTCAAAATACACCACAACCAGTATTCTGTTTTTAATTATTCTCTTTGCCCTGATTCTTCAGGTTCAATACGATGGAATAACCGGTTTGGTTCTTATCATACCAGTGCTGATATATTTGACTTTACTGATCGCAGGATCCGTTTTGATCAGTTTTAACTTCTATTTCAAATCACTTTGTGAAATAAAAACAGATGATAAGATTGTTGCCATCACCTTTGATGATGGTCCGCATCCCATCATTACTACCGGGTTAATTAAAGTCCTCGAAAAGCACGAAGTAAAAGCTGCCTTTTTTTGTATTGGCAATAAAATTGCAAAGCACCGGAAAATTATCGAAATGATTGAAGACAAAGGGCATTTGATAGGAAACCACAGCTTCACCCATCATCGGTGGTTTGACTTATTTACATCAAACAAAATGCTAAAAGAGATTACCAACACCAGCAATGAGATTGAGAAGGTAACAGGGAAAAGGCCCTCGCTTTTCAGGCCTCCCTACGGGATAACCAATCCACAGTTAAAGAAAGCAGTTGAGACATCAGGAATGATTTCAGTTGGTTGGAGTTTGAGATCTTTCGATACCATTCATGGCAAAGAAAAAGTGATGAAAAAGCTCAAATCAAGAACAGCACCGGGAAAAATTATCCTGTTTCATGATACCAATAAAAACATAGTGCAAATCATCGATGAGTATATCATTTGGTTGAAATCAAACGGATATAAAATCGTAAGTTTGGAGCGTATGTTCAACATACAAGCTTATGAGAATAAATAGAATATTATTAATCGGATTTGGATTTTTCTTTCCATTCTTTCTTCTGTCACAAATTCCTGAAGGTTTCTCCAAATCCGGCAATTCAGCGGAATTAAAACAAAAGATCAGGGAGTCATCTGCCTCAACATCCAGCATCAGCAGTGATTTTAAACAGGAGAAGCACCTTACGATGATGGAAGAAGTCCTCGTGAGTGAAGGCCGGTTTTTATTCAGGAAAGAGAACAATGTGAGGTGGGAATATCATACGCCCATCAATTATGCTATTATTATCCGTGATGACCTTTTTACTATCAACAACGATGGAAAGATCAGTGATTTTAGTACAGAATCAAACAAACTTTTTAAGGAAGTAAACAACATGATCGTGATGGCGATAAAGGGGGATTTCGTTGAAAATCCTGATTTTGACGTTTCTTTTTTTGAGGATGACCGAACCTATCTGGCCAGGTTAAAACCAAATGATGAAATACTCGGTGACATTCTTGAGTATATCGAAATCAAGTTTAGCAAAGCCAATACAGCCGTCACGGAAGTTAAGTTTATCGAACCTGGAGAAGACTACACAAGGATATCTTTTTACAATCGTAAAGCCAATATAGAAATTGATGATGATCAGTTCCAGGTTCAATAAGGTATTTGTTTGTCAGGCATTTTTAATATTTCTGTTTTCAGGATTAGTGGCACTTATAGGGTGCAGCACTGCTCAAAGGGTTTCGCCAAACAGCCAGATCAAGGTTTCACAACCCTGGATCTTCAGGGGGGATTTTCAGAAGGCGTTGTACAAAACCGATATGTTGGTTTATGGTAATGATCTAAGCGGACTGACCATGATCAAAAAAACCGGCGCTGATTACAGGGTGGTTTTGATGTCGGAGTTTGGACTGAAATATTTTGATATGGAATTTTTCAGTGAGAATGATAGCGTAAAAGTTCATTACATCATAAATTTTCTGGATAGAAAGCCGGTAATCGAGATGTTGGAAAACAATTTCAGACTTGTTTTTCTGATATTCCCCGAAAAGAAAAAGGAAAAGTTTTTTCGGGACAACATGACAAAAAGCATGGTTAAAGAAATCAAGTACAAGAGACAAAAAAGCAGGTATACATTTGACTCCAGCTTTGGAATGGTAAAAATGGTTTACTACAAAAAAAGAGGCAGCAAGCTTGCCATTTCTGTTAATATAAAAGATCATCCGGCACCCGATATTCTCAACTTCAACCAAAACAACCTCAGTCTCAGGCTTGAAAGGATTGAACAATACCCGACCCGCTAAATCGATTAAGACTTAGCGGTTCGGGATGAAAAGCTACTTTTGCCGAATACCTCAAATCCTCAATGATCGAGCAGTCTAAATCCAAAGATTTTTTTTATGACCGAAAAGTATGTGTGATCATTCCCACCTACAACAACCAATCAACCGTCATTGAGGTCATTGATGATGTAAAAGCGCTTTGCAGAGATGTGATCGTAGTTAATGACGGTTCCACCGACCAGACGGCACATTTGCTCATATCAAAAAGGGACATTGAACTTGTTGAATACAAATCTAATAAAGGCAAAGGTTACGCCATCCGGCAGGGATTTAAACGTGCACTCGAGCTGAAATTTGACTATGCCATAACTTTCGATGCTGACGGACAGCATTTTGCAAAAGACCTTCTGATGTTTGCCGACAAATTGAATGAAGAACCCAATGCGATAATCATCGGCTCAAGAAACATTGCTGCGGATGGAATGCCTACTAAGAATACTTTCGCAAACAAATTCTCCAATTTCTGGTTCTGGGTAGAAACGGGTTTCAGGTTACCTGATACCCAATCCGGGTTTAGACTCTATCCGATAAAGCAATATAATAAATCAAGGTTTTTCACCAACAAGTATGAGTTTGAAGTGGAAGTGCTCGTCAGGTCGTCGTGGAGTGGAATAAAGATTATTCCGGTAGCTGTTGATGTTCTTTACCCCGAAGACCGCGTTTCTCATTTCCGGCCCCTCCCCGATTTTGGGAGAATCAGTGTGTTGAATACACTCCTCGTACTGATCACTTTTATCTACATTGTTCCGCGAAATGTTTTCCTCTATTTCAAAAAGAATAAGTTCACTACAATTGTAAATGAACAATTAAAAGCACATAATGAAACACCCTTTAAAATATCATCAGCCCTGGGCTTTGGTGTTTTTATGGGCATCGCTCCCATATGGGGGTTCCAGATGATTGTTGCAGCTTTTCTGGCTCATTTTCTCAGGCTTAACAAAATACTGGTATTGGCTGCTTCCAATATCAGCATCCCACCCATGATTCCTTTTCTTGTTTATTTCAGTTACAAAACAGGCGGATTTGTTTTGAACAGTGAAAATGAACTGACCAGAGAGACCTTGGACCAGCTCAAAACCCAGATGTTAGACGGGGAGTTCTATGCCACCTTTCAGCAATTGGGATACAGCATTTTCCAGTATGTTATCGGGGCTATTATTTTTGGTCTGGGATTGGGATTATTGGTTGGCATCGTTTCCTTTCTCATTCTGAAAATATCCCAAATATTTCGCAAACAGACAAATTAGCAAGCACCCTGCTTCATTGCCCTGGCTTAAGTCTGAGACTTAAGCTGATGAATAAGTTTTAAGCCACAGATTTAAACAATAAGGCTAAAGATTGTGCAGTTCATAATTATTGAGATATAACCCATCAATTACTTTTTAATTTTGCCTTAGCGAATAATACCTGATGGGAACCCTTTTCCAATTCTTATACCAATTGACAGGAAAGCACAAATGGCTATTTGCTATCCTGTTGCTGCTGTTGTTTGCATATGCTGCTTATGTAGCATCGAAGCTGCGTTTTACAGAAGACATCACCAAAGTACTCCCGCAAAGCGAGAAGATCGATAACCTCAATTTTGTATTTACCCATGCAAAGTTTATAGATAAGGTTATTTTCAACATCAGTCTTAAAGATACTACAGGGAAATCCGAACCTTCCTTGCTCGCCGCCTTTGCCAATCAATTTACCGATTCGCTGGATTCCAGGTTTTATCCTGATGATATTACCTCAATTGATCGCCCGCCCGATGAGCAACAAATGTTGGGTTTGTATGATGAAGTATTTGAAAACCTACCCTTGTTCCTTAACGAAAATGACTATCGGAGAATTGATTCGTTGCTTGATAAAGAACAGATTGAGCAGGTAGTAGAAGCAAATTATAAAACGCTGATCTCGCCCATGGGGCTGGGATCCAAAAAGATGATAGCCAGCGATCCTCTTCACCTTACGCCTATTGCATTGAAGAAACTCAGGTCATTTCAGTTGAGTGATAATTTGAAGCTCTACAACAATCATCTCATATCAAAAGATGAAAGAAACTTATTGCTCCTGATCACACCTTCCTCAACCAACAATACATCCGCCAATCAGGAATTGTTTGAAAATATCGATGAGGTGATTGAGAGCATAAAGAGTGAAGGATTCGATGAAATTAAGGTGGAATCCTTTGGAAGCCCTCTGGTTGCTCTGGCCAACGCCGAGAGAATAAAGAAGGATATCATTATTACCGTATCACTTGCTTTGTTCGCCCTTATTTTATTCATTAGTCTGTTCTTCAGAAGAAAAAGAACATTCTTCATTGTCTTTCTGCCTGTCGCGTTTGGCGCGATTGTATCCATTGCGGCTTTATATATTTTCCAATCCGAGGTGTCAGCTATATCTCTTGGTATCGGTTCGGTTTTACTCGGTATTTCACTCGATTATGCCCTGCACATTTTTTCTCATTACAGAAAACACCAGGATGTTAAGCTT